>JAGCXV010000064.1 GCA_017961175.1 Bacteroidales bacterium | reverse complement strand
ACGGCGCAGGATATGTTCCCGGATCCATCGTCTCCAAGGGATTCCGCAAGAATTCAAAGGAACTCAAGAGAGCCGATGGAGGTTACGGAAAGGGAAAGAGGATTTTGGTGTATTTGTTAATAGCGGTTATTCTGGTAGCCCTGCTGTATTTCACAAAGGCACTGTCTTTGCTGTTCCAGGCCTATCAGGTTAATCACGTTTAATAATTAGAGTATGCTGAAAGTCCTGCCCGAAAGTATATACAGCCTGATTGCCGCCGGAGAGGTTATCCAGAGGCCTGCTTCCGTAGTGAAGGAGCTTATGGAAAACTCCGCGGATGCGGGAGCCACGTCCATTATGCTGGTTGTCTCCGATTACGGAAAGACGCTTATCCAGGTAATCGACAACGGAATCGGAATGGATGCGGAGGAGGCCGGACTATGCTTCCTTTCACACGCCACTTCCAAGATAGACGCCGTGGAAGACCTCCAGAACCTGTCCACATTCGGATTCAGGGGAGAGGCCCTGGCATCCATTGCCGCCTGTGCGGACGTTACCCTTAAGACCCGCAAGAGAGGAGAAGCCACCGGAACCCAGGTTCACATATCCGGAGGCAAGACTCTGGAAACAACAGAGATCGCCTGCCCGGAAGGGTGCAATATCGCCGTGCGGAATCTCTTCTTCAACATACCCGCAAGAAGGAAATTCCTCAAATCCGACAACAGCGAGTACAGGATGATTGTATCCGAGTTTACCCGCGTTGCCCTGACAAGGCTGGACATTGAATTCCGTCTTATCTCAAACTCCAAGGAAGTTATAACCCTGCCGAAGGGCCGTAACCTCAAGCAAAGGCTCACGGACCTTTTCGGATCCGCGATGGGAAAGCAGATGGTAGACATCAATGTAGACACCACCGTGGTAAAGCTCAGCGGAGTTATCGGAACGCCTCAGAGCGCAAAGAAAACCCAGCAGAACACCTTCCTGTTTGCAAACGGAAGATATTTCCGGTCCCCGATGCTCCACAAGGCGGTTATGAAGGGATACAGCAACCTCATTCCGGAAGGAAACGCCCCGCACTATTTCATATTCCTGGAAGTTCCGCCTCAGGAAATGGATGTTAACATAAGTCCGTCCAAGACAGAAATAAAGCTGGAGAACGAACAGGTAATCTTCCAGATAGTGGAAGCCGCCGTCAAGGAAGCTATAGGCAAGAACGCCTTTGCCCCGGCGATAGATTTCGATACGGAAGGAGTTCCTATTGAAATCAGCACCGGAGACGGCTTCACCCTGTCGCCTGAAGAAAAGAAAGTAATGCAGCAGGGAGGATTCCGACCTCCTAAAATCGATTATGACCCTCTGTTCAATCCGTTTGACGAGGAGAAAAAGCAGGAGGGTCCAAAATACAGGAACGTCCCGAGCAACATCAACTCCCAGCTGATGGAAGAGCCGGAAGAAAGACGCATCATCCAGATAGACAAGAACCTGGTTGCCGTCGCCGATAAAAACGGCGGGCTCGTCATCTTCCACATAGCAAGGGCAAGGCAGAGGATTTTCTACGAGAGATACCTCAAGTCCCTGACGGAAAAGAAATGCCAGATTCAGGAAGAGCTCTTCCCAAAGACCGTGAGCCTGGACCACTCGTCCTTCACAACCTTGATGGACAATGTGGAAAAGGTGCGCTCCCTCGGATTTGAGATCCGCCAGTTCGGAAAGGACTGCGTGGTCGTAAGCGGAACGCCGGCAGACTTCCGCGGAGAGAAATTCTCCGTAGAGGAATGCATCGAGGAAATCGCCCGCTACATCGAGGAAGGAGACAGCACGGAGCTGTTCCGCAAGGCCGCCCTGGAGATTGTCCGCCACTCAAACTTCTCCTATACGGCCAATATATCGGAAAAGGAAGCGGGAGCGGTGATTGACGAACTGATGAATTGCACAGATAGCGCAACCTGCCCTACCGGAGGTTACACCTTCCTCAAAATCAGCGCGGAAGAAATCAGAAAGAAATTGTTATGAGAAATCTGCCTCCAGCACTAAAGCACATAATAATCATCAATGTCGTGATGTTTGTGGCAACGCTTATCATCGGCGACAGGATGTACGAGATTTTTGCACTCTTCCCGATCGGAAGCCCTTGGTTCCAGATATGGCAGCCAATAACCCATATGTTCATGCACGGAGGCTTCTTCCACATCTTCTTCAACATGTACACGCTGTTCTTCTTTGGAATGGCGCTGGAGAGGACCTGGGGAAGCAAGAAGTTTGTGATTTACTACTTTGTAACGGGACTGGGAGCGGCCGCCTGCCATCTGGCCGTCATGTACCTTCAGGGAGCGCCGCTCAATGTTCCTACGGTAGGAGCATCAGGAGCGGTTTACGGAGTACTGCTGGCTTACGGAATGCTTTATCCTAACAGCCAGATCACTATGGTATTCCCTATCCCCGTGACTCTTAAGGCCAAGTGGTTTGTAGTGATCTTCGGAGCAATCGAACTCATAACGGGTATATTCGACACCACATCCGGCATTGCCCACTTCGCTCACCTGGGAGGTATGATTTTCGGCTTCTTCCTAATACTCTGGTGGAAGAAAAGGAACAGACTCTACACCTGGGAATAGATTATGGCAAGGAGAGGTCGCAGAAGAAGGGTGCCGAGGTTTTTCGGAATAACTTTCAGGTTCATTCTGATTGTGGCCGGCATTTGCCTTGTCCTGAGTTACATTTCCTCTTACATCGATCCTACAAAATTCTCCATACCAATGTTCTTCGGGCTGTACTTCATCCCGATCATAGCTATTAATTTCCTGCTGCTTATAATTGCTCTTCTGTCGCGGAGCAAAAGCGCCTGGATAACAATTATCGCACTTCTTCCATCTCTGCTTTTTGCAGAAAGGTTTGTACGTTTCGGTGGAGGAAAAGAGGCCGGAGCCCAGAAAATCAAGATTGAAACATACAATGTGGGGCTGTTCCGCCTGTCCAAAAACAAAATGACCTACAGCCAGACAATGGACAGCGTCTTTTCTCACATTGAAAAATGCGATGCGGACATTGTCTGCCTCCAGGAGGTATATCTGGACAGTCTTCCTGTTGCAAAGAAGATGCTTCCGCAATATCAGTGGAGGACATACAATCTCATTCATCACCAGAAAGGACAGAAAAGCGGCAACATTATTTTCAGCCGGTATGAAATTGCAAAGGGCGGTGTCATAAAATTCAAGAGCAGCACCAACCTTTCCCTTTATGCGGATATCGTTATCGGGGAAGACACTTTAAGGGTTTATAACAACCATCTTCAGTCCTATGCCATTTCCCCTACCGCCCTGCTTCAGAAAATCAGGACCAAGAAGACTTTCTCTGAAGAGATGGGCAACGAGATCATAAGCGTACACAACAAATTCCGCAACACTGTCATACAGCGCTCCCACCAGGTCAACCAGGTTCTGGAGAACATAAAGAAAAGTCCATATCCTTCTGTAATCTGCGGAGATTTCAATGATATCCCGATGAGCTACACATACCACAAGCTCTCATACGGCAACAAGGACACCTTCAAGGAAGCGGGGCATGGCTTTTCAGCAACTTTCTCCCTGCTGTGGCCGCTGTTCCGCATAGACTATGTATTCATCCCGGAAAGTTTCAAAGGCGTCAGCCACAACACAATAAGATGCAACTACTCAGACCATTATCCGGTTGTTGCGGAATTCTCTAAGGAATAAGGCTATGGGAGAAAAGCATTCATACAAGATGGATCCCAGGATGGAGATCCAGATAAAGAAAGCCGCGGAAGTGATCAAAGCCGGAGGTACCATACTTTATCCCACAGACACCATTTGGGGCATAGGCTGCGACGCCACTAACCCTGAGGCCGTAAAGAAGGTCTTTGAAATCAAGCGAAGGGAGGAAAGCAAATCTCTTGTAACTCTGGTCTGCGACCTGGATATGCTGGCAAGATACGTGAAGGAAATTCCCGAGGCCGCACTGGATTTGATTGAGGTCAACGACACTCCCATGACCATTATTTATCCTGAAGCCACACACCTGGCTTCCAACGTGATAGCGGAAGACGGAAGCGTTGGGATAAGGATCCCGATGAACGAGTTCTGCCGCCAGCTGTGCTTCAGGCTCAGAAAGCCGATAGTATCCACCTCGGCCAACATTTCCGGAGAAAATCCTCCTAAAGGATTCAGGGACATTTCACAGGAAATAAAGGATGCCGTGGATTACACGGTTCATCCTTCCATGGAAGAAAAAGCCTCCACCCATAAGGCATCGCAGATCATAAAGATCGGCCTTAAGGGAGAGATCCAGATTATCAGAAAATAGTTCCCCATGAAAAAAGTTACATTTTTGACGGCAGTAATGCTGCTGGCCGCACTGACAGCAACCGCTCAGAACAACACCAAAGGCTATTACAAGGATGTCCTCATTGACGGAGGTATCGGCTTGTCTTCCAAATGGTACATACCGGCCACCATTTATCTCGACCTGTCTACACATACACTTTTGTCCGTAACGGATGACAAGGATTATTCTATTCAGGACACCCTGTACCAAAACAGCGTTTTCATAGGCAACGAATATGACGAGAACGGCTATCTGCTCTATCCGGACGGGGCTCCCAGGTTCCGCGTCCTATATGTAAACGGCGGCAGTTCATTTGCTCACGGAAAGAGTGTGGGAGAAGAAGGCAGAAAGAACATCATGCAGTTTATTCTAAACGGAGGAAGCTATGTGGGAACCTGTGCCGGAAGCGCACTTTCAAGCAAGGGTGTGATTTGGGACGAGGGATTCCGACGCCAGGAAGAATACTTTGCAATCTGGCCGGGAGTCATAAGAAGAAGCGAGGCTCACAGAATATTTACAGGAATGAATTTCCCGAAAAAGTCTCCTCTTCTGAAATACTATGATTTTGGTGGAGACCTGCACATAGACAGCCTCCTGCATAATCTGGGAAACCATGCTTACAGGGGGATGGACTGGCCTGCCGGGACCGAGATTCTTGCAACCTACGAGACAGACACCCTTCATCTTGAAAGGGAAATTGGCGGAGAGCCTTCCATCTGGGCCTACAGGCCAACTGAATATTCCGGAAGGGAAGTTATGTGCGGATCCCATCCTGAATCCATTCCTTATGGAGAGAGGCTCCACCTTATGAGTGCCATGCTGAGATATGCGATGGATGGAAACGGATATCCTTCAGTCAAGGCGGAACTCGCAAACGGAGAGGAAAGGGTGATGGACCGCTCAACCCACGACAATCAGCCTGAGCTGACAAAAATCGGCGACAAGCAATACCATCATTTCCTGATCCGGGTTCCTAAGAAAGCCAAGACTCTGAAAATAACCCTTAAGGCCGTCCCTACCACTCAGGCGGACTCCACCTATAAGGAGCCAGACCTGTTTGTGTTTGCCCGCAGGGGCAAGTTTGCCTACAAAGGAGAATCCGATATCCAGAACATCTCCAACGGTATCGGCAAGGAAATTATAATAGACCGCCCGAAAGCGGGAAACTGGTATATCTCTGTTTTCTGCAACACCACCGTAGATACGGAGGAAACAAAATATGGAACCCGCTACACAGGACGCCTTGATGTCCTGAACGGGGTTCCATATATTATTCAGGCAGAGTATTAACTCCCTTATTTCATCTCGACGAAAGACGGAGCCATGTGTCCCGTAAGGTGCACAAAGGCTTCCGCATAGTCGCACCAGTATTCCATTCCGCGGAACTTTTCCATCGGAATATGCCAGTTATTCAGAAGATCCGGCATCTCCTGGCTAACGTGGCACAGGCAAGCCTTGTGTTTTTTCTCGGCGACTGAGGTTATGTCCACATAATCCGTTGGAATGAACTTCATGCTCTGGTTTCCGCTCATAGCCTCCGCATAGAAAAGATTGAAGCTGTAGCCACTGTATCTCCAGGCGTCATATACCAGGATTGAGCAAATGCGATGGTCTCTGTGAGTGTCTATCGGCCAGTGTGTTATAACAAGTTCCGGTTTCTCTTCCTTTATGACGGAAAGCATCTCGTCATACTTATCCTTGTTGATTACGGTGGCTCCGTCTACCTGGGACATGAACCTGTATCTTGCTCCCGTTACCTTGCAGGCAGCCTGGCACTCTTTTTCCCTGATAGCTGCGGCTTCCTTTCCGCTCTTTCCCTTGATGCCGGCCTCTCCTCTTGTAAGATATACGCACACTACATCCCAGCCGGCCTGCAGCAGAAGGATCATAGTTCCTCCGGCAATGGTCTCCGGATCATCCGGATGCGCTCCGATTACAAGGGCTTTGCGTTTCTTGCTCTTCTTGCCTGACGATATGGACGAACTCAATGGAGAGGCGTTAAGAATAGACGGAAGAGACAATGCCGCGGCGGAAGCTGCAACTCCAGCGGAGGTCTTCAGCCAATTTCTTCTGGAAACTTTTTTCATAGCGTTTTATATTGAAGCAAAATATATTTCAGATACAGAAGCCACCGCAGCTGTTTCCACCCTCAGCCTCGACGGGCCAAGTGTCAGCGGAAGGAATCCTTTCTCTCTGGCAAGGGCTATTTCCCTCTCCGAGAAATCTCCCTCCGGACCTATCATAATCACCACATTCAGAGGCTTTGGGGATGTGGATACATATTCCCGGACCGTCTTCTTTTCTCCTTTCTCGCAGTGGGCTATCAGCTTCAAGGCACCCTCTCCAAAATCGCGGAGGAGGAAATCAGACACGCTCACGGCATCCTCCACTTCCGGCAGGCAGGACTTGAGGCTTTGCTTTGTGGCACTCAGCACCAGGGCTTCCAGCCTTTCTTTCTTGACGGTTGTCCTGATGGAATGGTCTGATATCAGGGGAACGATCACGTCAACTCCAAGTTCCGTGGCCTTTTCCGCAAACCACTCGTAGCGGTCCATGTTCTTGGTCGGGCATACTGCCATCACAAGACGGTAAGAGCGGCTTCCGACCCCCTCGCTCTTTTCCCCAATCCTGCACTCAACGGCGGCTTCTCCTTTCTTCGGAAGAGAGATACTTGTTATCGTACAATTGTAAAGACCTCCCTTGCCGTCAATTACAAAGACGGTGTCTCCAGCCTTGTGCCTGAGCACCCTGGCGCAGTGGTCTGCCTCCTGGCCTTTCAGCAGGACGGTGTCTTTCCGGATATCTGTAGAATAGAACAATTCCATCGCAGAGACAAATTTAACATAACTGGCAGAAATTCGTTAATTTTGTTTTTGATAAAACCTTAAACGTTCCTTTTATGGCACAAGCAAAAACCACCCGTTACGTGGCCCTGGATGTTCTCAGGGGCATGACCGTTGCGGGAATGATTCTGGTAAACAACCCCGGCAGCTGGGGACATATTTTCAAACCTCTAAGGCACGCCGCATGGGCAGGGTGCACGCCTACTGACCTCGTGTTCCCGTTCTTCCTGTTTGTGGTGGGCGCAGCAATGGCCTTCTCTTTTGCAAAATACGGCGAGAGCCTTTCCAAGGCGAGTGTCAAGAAACTTCTGATCAGAGGCTGTCTGATTTTCCTCGTCGGAGTTGCCCTCAACGCCTTTCCGTTCATAAAGCTGCCGATGGATCCCGACCACGGGTTCTGGTGGAATGTGGCGGAGAAATTCCGTCATCTGAGGATATTCGGAGTGCTCCAGAGAATCGCGATGTGCTATATTGTCGGCGGACTGCTTGCGCTTTGGCTAAAGAAACCTAAGAAAATCATTAGCGTGATGGTTATTCTCGCCCTTGCGGAAGTCCTTGTGCTGTGGCTTCTGCGAGACGGTCAGGGAGCGTTCCTGTTCGGAGAATCCGTTCAGAGCACTATGGCCGGCAGGGCTTCCGGAGCGTTTGACGTAAACTTCTTCAACGCCCTGGGACTTAACGGAGAAAACCACGTTTACCACGGAGAGGGATTTGCCTTTGATCCTGAGGGACTGATCGGAGTCCTCAGCGGAAGCTGCACGGTTCTGCTCGGCTTCCTCATCGGCAACATCTGCCGTACCGAAGATCATAAGATCAATGCCGTTGCAAAGCTTTTCGTCATCGGAATGATCTGCCTCGCCCTGGGAATGATAGCCAGCATCTGGCTGCCGATCGTAAAGAAAATCTGGACCGGTTCATACGTTCTGTACGCAGGCGGATGGGCTATACTGATGCTTGGATTCTTCGCATACTTCATAGATGTCAAGGGCAAGGAAAAGGCATTTACGCCGTTCAAGGCTCTTGGAATGAACCCTCTGTTCGCCTTCGTAATGGCAGGTTTGTTCTCAAAGATTCTCGGAGGAATGATCAAGTGGACGGTTCCGGCTGTTCAGGACGACGGAACGATGGGAGAGAAAACATACTCCGCTCTCAGCTGGTTCTACCAGAATGTCTGCTGTCCAGTGTTTGGCGGCAGCAACGAGTATTCATCCTTGATGTACGCCATCATCTACGTGATCGTCTTCACACTGATGGCCTACGCCCTCTACAAAAAGAAGATTGTCATAAAGCTTTAATGCCTCGGCGATGAAAAAGATGCTTGTCATAAACGGACGTATGGCAGATGCCGTAAGATGGGACGGGGTCAACCTCCCCCAGATTCGGGAGATTGCCGGAGAAAAGCTCATGGAACCCCATCTTTGCATGGGTTTCCTCTATCTTTTCATCGCCACGGAAGACGGCATCAGCCAGTGCAACGAGGGAGACTGGGTTGCAAAAGACACAGACGGAAAACTATACGTCCTTAAAGCGGAAGATATTGATGCATAAAACTTTTACCATAGCCCGCCTTGAAGAAATAGACAAGGTTGCACAGGAGTTCATACAGTACATTTCCGAATCCGACCTTCAGAGCAACATCTTTGCCTTCTACGGCAAGATGGGGGCCGGCAAGACCACCTTCATCAAAGCCATCTGCAAGGCCTTGGGCGTGAAGGACATTGTAAACAGTCCCACTTTCACCATCATCAACGAATACAAAAGCGCAAAGGGCTTTCCTATCTACCACTTTGATTTCTACCGCATAAACAAGATCCAGGAAGCCTACGATATCGGCGTGGAAGACTACTTCGGAGGGAACGGCCTCTGCCTGATCGAATGGCCGGAAAAAATCGCGGAGATCCTTCCTGAAGATTGCATAAAAGTCACCATCACCACCAACGAAGACCTCAGCCGCACCGTAGAAATCTCCTAACAGAAACTATTTCCGGGGGCGGACACAGTCAATTTTACCGTTTGGCATCCGCTTTTTCTCTTCACACTTTACATTCGCCTCAAAAATGAGGAAATATGTTGTGTAAAGTGTATTGCGCGTGCTGTAACGGGCTGGAAGTTACGACTGTCACGGTGGAGGTTTCCGTTACGGACGGGATAAGGTTTTTTCTGGTGGGGCTGCCGGACAATGCGGTAAAAGAAAGCCAGCAGAGGATTGAGAGCGCCCTGAACTGTTACGGATTCCGGATTCCAGGAAAAAGGATCACTATAAATCTAGCTCCTGCAAACATAAGGAAAGAAGGGTCTTCATTTGATGTTACGCTGGCTATCGGTATTCTATGCGCCTCCGGTCAGCTGGATGAGAATGTCACAGAGAGACTGAAGGATTTTGTCATTCTCGGCGAATTGGCTCTGGACGGCAAGCTCAGGGACATTCCGGGAGCCCTGCCGATCATCATTCATGCAATGGATCAGGGCTTCAAGGCTTGTATACTGCCTCCATCCTCAGCGATGGAGGGTGCTGAAATAGAGGGCATCACCGTCTTTTCGGCCTCAACGTTCAAAGATGTGCTGGAAATCCTGATGAATCCGGAAGAAAGTGTAGACAAGATCGTCACATCGCGGAGCATAAGGCATGAAAAATGTATTCAGGATGAGGATCTCCAGAATTACGACTTTGCACAGGTCAAGGGCCAGAGGCAGGCAAAGCGCGGGCTGGAAATTGCTGCAGCAGGAGGACATAACATTCTTCTTAACGGATCTCCCGGCAGCGGAAAAACCTTTATGGCAAAGTGCCTGAGAGGAATACTTCCGCCCATGTCAAAAGAGGAAGCCATACAGACGAGCAACATCTATTCTGTGGCCGGGCTTCTGGCGGCAGAGGCTGCCAGGGAGAATCATAGCGGAGGATTGCTGCGTAACCGACCGTTCAGATCTCCGCATCACTCCATTACGCCCCAGGCACTTATCGGCGGCGGCAGCAGAGGCCTTCCGGGGGAAATCTCCCTGTCTCACAACGGAGTGTTGTTTCTGGACGAGTTTGCCGAGTTCGACAGACATTGCATCGAGGTTTTGCGCCAGCCTCTGGAAGACGGGGTGGTCCAGATCAGCCGCGTCAGGGGCAAGCATTTCTATCCTGCCCGCTTCATGCTGGTTGCCGCCATGAATCCCTGCCCGTGCGGAAATATGTACGAGGGGGGCGGCAAATGCAAATGCTCCTCCTCCGCTTTGATGAAATATCGTGGAAGAATTTCAGGCCCATTGCTTGATAGAATTGACATCCAGCTCGTTGTAAGAAGTGTGCGGTCGGGAGAGCTCGTTTTTTCAGATAATGGAACGGAAGAGCCCAGCCGCGTTATTGCCGAACGGGTAAGGAAGGCCCGGCAAATCCAGATGGAACGGTATCGGGCAAACGGTGAGAGTTTCTTCACAAACGCCGCTATAACGCCCTCTAGGCTGGCGGACTACTGCAGGCTTTCTTCAATGGGGCGGAAATTGGTGGACGGCTTCGTCAGCCGGTGGGGAGTGAGTGCCCGCGGCTACACCAGGATTCTCAAGATAGCCAGAACCGTCGCGGATCTTGACGGGGCTGACAGGATAAACGAAGCGCATCTGTCCGAAGCCTTCAACCTCCGCTGCCCGGACAAAAACGAAATGATGCAATAAACAGCAAATCTTTTTGTATTTTCGCAATCTCTATGGTTTTCAAGATTGCGGACAATATCATTTCTCCTTTGGGAAGGACCTCGGAACTGAATTACCTGGCTGTAAAGTCGGGAGTCAGCGCTTTGGCTCCTTATGAATTGCGCGGGCTGGAAGAAAGGGTGTATGCCTCTTTGTTCAGCGATGGGGAAAGGGAGAGTCTGCAGTTTGAAGGCCTCAGCCGGTTTGAATCTCTGGTTTACCGTTCCGCCAGTCAGGCACTGGAAGACGCCGGAGGAAAGTTTGACGTGGCTGGGAAGGATGTGGTGTTTGTGCTTGGAACCACAAAGGGAAACATAGAACTTCTGCAAGGCAATACTTCTGAGGAATCCGTTCTTCCGGGTGAAAGCGCAAGGAGGATTTGCTCCCGTCTTGGAATCACGACAACCCCTATCGTGGTCTGCAATGCCTGCATCTCCGGGCTTAGTTCCATTATCCTGGCATCCAGGCTACTGGAAAGCGGGGCTTTCAAATATGCAGTTGTGTGCGGGGCTGACGTTCTGGGCAAGTTCATCATTTCCGGATTCCAGGCGCTGAGGACACTCAGCGAGGAGGCTTGCCGGCCGTTCGACATCGAGCGCTGCGGAATGAATCTGGGAGAAGCGGCCGCAACCGTGGTGCTCTCATCCGAACCTGCTGAAGGAAAATGCTGGAGTATAGTAGAGGGCGCCGTCAGGAACGACGCTCATAACGTGACGGCTCCGTCGCCTAAGGGAGAAGGAGCATATCTTGCAATTTCTCAGGTTGTTGAAGGATGTGACCCGCAGCATCTGGCTATGGTCGGCGCCCACGGAACATCTTCCCTTTTCATGGACCAGATGGAAAGCGTGGCTCTGGAAAGAGCCGGTCTCTGTGAAGTTCCGGCAAACAGCCTTAAGGGATATTTCGGACACACTCTTGGCGCTGCAGGAATCCTTGAAACCATTATCACGATGAAGGCCCTGGAGGAAGATCTCGTTCCGGGCACAAAGGGTTTTGAAGAGCTTGGAGTAAGCTCCCCGATGAAGGTAAGTTCCAATCCAGTTTCAGCCGGCGGAAAGAAAATCTTCGTAAAGACAGTTTCCGGATTCGGAGGCGCAAATGCCGCAATTTTAGCAAGTTGCGATGTGGATAATTCGGATAAAAAGTTTGAGGTTCCTGGTTTCAAAGAGACGCACAGGGTTAGGATCACGCCTTCTGAAATAATTTTGGACGGAGCGGCCGTGTCTTTGCCGGAAGGCATATCGGGCAAGGAGATGCTGTCTTTCATCTACAAGGAAAAGATTGGGGGATATCCGCAGTTCTACAAGATGGACCTTCTGAGCAGGCTGGGATTCGTTGCCTCCGAGCTGCTTCTGGCAGCGGAAGGTAAGGAAAGGTTTGCCGTAACGGATTCAAGGGCGGTTATCCTTTTCAACCGGTCTTCTTCCCTTATGACAGACCGCAAATATCTGGAAACCATCTCGGAGGAAAACTATTACCCGAGCCCTGCTCTGTTTGTGTACACGCTTCCGAACATCATAACAGGAGAAATTGCAATCCGCAACAAATACAACGGGGAAACGTCTTTTTACATACTGCCGGAAAAAGACGGGGAGGTTATGGAAAAGGTGCTGAAGTCTGCGTTTGGGGACAAAAAGACGGCAAGTGCCATAGCAGGATGGATAGACTGCACGGACGAGAACCGGTTTGAGGCGGAGATGTTCATCGCTGAGAAAAAGTAAAAGATTATGAAAGAGAGAATTAGAGAGATTCTGGAAGATGCTCTTCCACTTGTGGACCTGGATTCCGACTTCCTTTTCAAGGAGCTGGATTCCCTGGGGGTTGCCACTATACTTCTGAAACTTTCGGAGGAATATTCCATAAAGCTGGATGCCAAGGATGCGACTCCCAAGAACCTGAAATCCCTGGATTCGCTGGAAGCGATGGTGAAAAGCAAGCTTGAGAAATGAGGCTCGTAGACTATCTGCATCGGAACGCTGAGCTCTATCCGGAGAAAACCGCGGCAATCTGCGGCGGGGATAAGATTACCTGGCGGGAACTTTCCGCAAGGGTTATCGAGAAGTCTTCCTGCTTCAAGAAGGGTCAGGTGATTCCGTTCAGGTCATCGCAGAACATTGATTTTCTGGTAACTTATTTTGCCATCCATCAGGCGGGCGCCGTGGCCGCTCCGTTGGAGAGGGACATTCCGGAGAACCGCTTTCAGGAAATCTCCGGCATACTTTCTTCCAGCAAGGTTCCTGAAGGAACGGCAGATATTCTCTACACCACGGGCACAACGGGAAAGTCCAAGGGCGTTATGATAAGCCACAGGACCATTATCGCCGATGCAGAAAACCTTATTGAGGGTCAGGGTTTTTCCCACGACCTGCTGTTTATCATCAGCGGGCCGCTGAACCATATCGGAAGTCTCTCCAAGATTTTCCCTGTGACCATGCAGGGTGCGACTCTTTACATCCTGGAAGGGATGAAAGATCTCGAGAAATTCTTCGAGGCACTTGATTATCCTGCAAGGAAAGTTGCCACGTTCTTTGTTCCCGCAACCATCCGCATGCTGCTGATGTTCAGCGGAGAAAGGCTCTCCAAATATGCTGACAAGATAGATTTCATCGAGTCCGGAGCCGCTCCTCTGGCCCACTCGGATATGCTTAAGCTTTGTGAAGTCCTTCCTAAGACAAGGCTCTACAACACCTACGCTTCCACTGAAACAGGAATCATTTCCACATACAACTTCAACGACGGGGAATGCATACCCGGATGTCTGGGACGGCCGATGAGCAATTCCAGGATCATCATCACGGAAGAAGGCAGGATTTCCTGCACGGGAAACACTCTTATGAGCGGATATGTAAACGATCCTGCCCTTACCGCCACTATCCTGAAGGACAATACAATATACACTACAGACATCGGTGAGCTCGACCAGTGGGGAAGGCTTCATCTTACCGGAAGGGAGTCTGATGTGATCAATGTCGGAGGCTTCAAGGTTTCTCCTGCGGAAGTGGAGGACGCCGCCATGTCCTTCCCGGGAATCAAAGACTGCATCTGCATCGGGGAACCACATCCGATAACGGGAATGGCCCTGAAACTTATTGTGGCTGTCAAAGATGGTTTCACACTGGATAAGCCAGGCCTTGCCCGTCATCTGAAAGGCAAGCTGGAAATGTTCAAGATTCCTTTGCTGTATAAGCAGGAGGAAGAAATCAAACGGACTTATAACGGTAAACTTGACCGGAAATATTATAATTCACAAAAAATATGAAAATCAAAATTATGATCTCAGCAATCTGTTTAGCGGCAATGACCGCAGGATGCACTGGAGGCGGGAAGCTCACTTCCGGCCTCGACAAAGCCAATATGAACGATTCCATAGCACCTGGTGAGGATTTCTACGAGTACGTAGCGGGCGGATGGATGAAAGCCAATCCTCTTAAGCCGGAGTATTCCAGCTTCGGCCAGTTCAATGTCCTGGCAGACAACAATGAGCTTCAGCTCAAGGCAATGTTTGAGGAATACGCAAACAATCCTCAGGAGCAGGGAACACTCGGCCAGAAGATCGGAAGTATCTACCGTATGGCAATGGATTCCGTAAAGAGGAACGAGGATGGCTACAAGCCAATCATGAAAGACCTGGAATATGTCCGCAATATCGCAAACCGGGAAGAGTACCAGATAGCAAATGCCGTTCTGGGAAAGAAGGGCGTGGACATAGCAATGTTCAGCATTTACTGCGACGCAGACCTTTCAAACGCATCACAGAATCTCGTGCAGACATATCAGGGTGGTCTGGGACTCGGCAACAAAGACTACTATTTGAACGATGACGAGGCTTCCAAGAAGATTATGGAAGCGTACAAGACCCTCATCTGCAAGCTCTTCACAATGATTGGCTACACGGAGGACGAGGCTAAGGCCAAGATGGAGAACATCCTTTCCATCGAGTACAGGATTGCCAGGGCTTCCAAGTCAAGGACAGAGCTCCGCGATGTTCCGAACAACTTCCACAAGATGAGCTATGAGGAGCTTAAGAAGTATTATCCGGGTATCATGTGGGATGATGTTCTCAAGGGTATCGGATATCCTGCTATCGATTCCATTTCCGTTGGACAGCCGGATCAGCTCAAGGAAGTTGAAAGAATCCTGAACGAAGTTCCGCTTCAGGCTCTGAAAGACTATGCAGAAATGGGTGTTGTCTATGGTGCAACAAGCATGCTCAGCGATGATTTCCGCAAGGTTTCATTTGAGTTCAGCCAGGTTCTTTCCGGAGCCCAGGAAGACAAGCCTAGGTGGAAGAGAGCCGTTGGCGCGGTTAACGGAGTTCTCGGAATGCCTGTCGGAAAACTCTATGTCGAGAAGTACTTCCCTGAGAGCAGCAAGCAGCGCATGCTCACCCTGGTTAACAACCTGAAAGACGCTCTGCACCAGAGGATCGAGCAGCTCGAATGGATGAGCGACTCTACCAAGCAGCAGGCTTACGACAAGCTTTCCAACTTCATCGTGAAGATAGGTTATCCAGACACCTGGAGAGACTATTCAAAGCTTGTTATCGACGATTCCCTGTCTTACTACGAGAACATGTGCAATGCATCAGAGTTCTATATCGCAGATATGATTGACCGCAAGGTCGGAAAGCCTGTAGACAAGACTGAGTGGCTTATGACTCCTCAGACCATCAACGCTTACTACAACCCTACTACCAACGAGATCTGCTTCCCTGCAGGAATCCTCCAGCCGCCGTTCTTCAACCCGGCAGCAGATGATGCCGCAAACTACGGAGCTATCGGAGTTGTTATCGGCCACGAGATGAGCCACGGCTTTGACGACCAGGGCTGCCTGTTCGACAAGAACGGCAACATGCATAACTGGTGGACAGTTGAAGACAAGGCCAAGTTCGACGAAAGGACAGCCGTTCTCAGAGACTTCTTCTCAACTCAGGAAGTGCTTCCTGGAGTATTCATCAACGGACAGCTCACCCTCGGCGAGAACATCGGAGACAACGGAGGCCTTCACATTGCATACCAGGCATTCCAGAACGCCATGAAGCAGACCCCTCTCGAAGAGAAGGACGGATTCTCTCCTGACCAGAGATTCTTCATCTCCTATGGCTTTATCTGGGCTGCAAACTTCAGGGATGAGTATATCCGCAACCAGGTAATGAACGACCCTCACTCCAACGCGAGATTCAGGGTAAATGCTGCTCTTCCACAGATCGACGAGTGGTACGAGGCCTTTGGAATCAAGGAAGGAGACAAACTCTACCTTGCTCCTGAAAAGAGAGCCAGAATCTGGTAATCTGCTATTCTCGGCGATGAAAAAAGTGGGACTCATATCAGACACTCACGGCACTTTCTCTGCCGAGACCAGAGACTTTCTCAGCGATGTGGATGTTGTCCTTCACTGCGGTGACTGGGGCAGCATCCACACTCTTGAGGAGGTAAGGGAATTCAAGCCCGTCATAGGCGTTTACGGCAACTGCGACGACCAGGACATCCGTATGGAAGTCCCTTGGGTGCAGACCTTCAAGTTGGAAGATCTGGACTGCCTGATGATCCACATAGGCGGCTATCCGGCCCGCTACGACTACAGGGCTCTCCAGCTGATAAACCAATACAAACCGGATATTTTCTTCTGCGGCCATTCCCACATTCTCCGGGTAATGAACGACCCGCACAATTTTTCAAAGACGGAGCCCGACAGGATGATGATGACAATGAATCCCGGCGCATGCGGCATCATGGGCTTCCACAACGTAAGAACGGCCCTCCGCTTCAAGGTGGAAGGCCGCCAGATTTCAGATCTTGAACTGGGCCAGTGGCCCCGCTAACTATTTGTAGAGCAGGTACGGGGCTCTTTCTTTCTTGAAAGCCTTGACATCTTTCTGCCAGGCATCCTGAAGTT
The DNA here is from genome assembly GCA_017961175.1 of Bacteroidales bacterium. Taxonomy (GTDB): domain Bacteria; phylum Bacteroidota; class Bacteroidia; order Bacteroidales; family UBA932; genus Egerieousia. Next base: position 56,763 of record JAGCXV010000064.1, on the reverse strand, counting down.
CCTTTGCAAGCTTTCCCGCGTTGCATCCCTGGTTGGATGCCTTTTCCTTGATGGTGTTCCTTACCCAGGCCTGGCCGATTTCCAGTTCGAACATGCGGGTGAAGAATCCGTCTCCCGGGCTGCCGCAGCCGATGTAGGCGTCAATGATATAGGTAAGGTTTACCTTTCCGTCGTTGATTCGGTTGACAGGAATCTCAGCAAGGCTTACTCCGGTGCATTCCTTGTCCAGCAGAGGAGGGTTCTTTGCACCGGCTACACTTCTCGGGGTAAACTTATACCCGGCTGCAACTCTTGCGTCAGAACCATAAGGGCTTCTTCCCTGGAAGGATGTGGTAGACATGTCCGGAGCTCCGTAAATCTGGAACGGAACACTTGTTCCCCTTCCCAGGCTGATCCTTGTGCCTTCAAAGTAGCAGGTTGAAGGATAGAGATATACGCTGCGCATGTTTGGAAGGTTCGGCGATGGCTTTACAGGAAGGCGGTAATGGGATTTGTGAGTGTAATTCCTGCACTTGATAACCGTAAGCTCACATTTGAGGGTTTTGTCCGGCTCCCAGGTTTCCCTGGAGTTGAAGCGGAGCCATCCTTTCTCGTTGGCCATATATGCAAGTTCTCCCATTGTCATTCCGTGAGCAACAGGAATAGGGAGGCCGCCGACGCCGCTCTTGTACTTGCGGTCCAGCAGAGGACCGTCTGTGAGCCATCCTATAGGATTAGGTCTGTCAAGAACGATGAACGGAATGTTGAATTCGGCGCATTTGCGCATCATGCTGATCATCGTCACATAGTAGGTGTAAAACCTTACTCCCACATCCTGTAAGTCAAAGAGCATAATGTCAAAACCGTCCATAAGTTCCTTGTCAGTCATCTTTGCCCCGTAGAGCGAACGGATAGGAATTCCCGTACGGATATCCACGCTGCTGGAAACCTTTTCTCCCGCATCAGCAGTGCCTCGGAACCCGTGCTCCGGGCTCATCAGGCAGACAACGTTAATGCCCTGGCTCAGAAGTGTGTCCAGCACGTGGGTGTAAAGCCCCATCGGCACCTTGTCCATGGCATCATTCCCGTCGCTGATAAGAAGCTCCATCGGGATTTCTTTCCCCTTCTTGAGCATTATTCCCGTCTGGTTGGAAAGAAGGCAGACTCTCTTGTCCTCCAGTAACGGAAGATATTCGTCGATAGATGCGGCTCCCGGCTGGATGGTTCCGTCATAAGCCCACAGGTGGTCCGGACGGAAGGGGTCCCTTGCCTGGGACTCCGGCGTTCCCTTGATGGCGGAGCAGCAGAAAATCATGGAAACAAGTATGGCCGCCAGAAGGGCCAGCGGCAGAACCGTGCATAAAAATCTCTTGAGTTTCATAACGGGATTGTGAAGGGTTATCACTTCTCGAGAACGGATATGATCTTTTCCGTTGCGCCGAGCATTTTCTCTACGTAATTGCGGCAGCTGCGTCCCCTGAAATCGCGGAGCTCCTTGTCTTTGACGCAGTTGTCGATGACCTGGTAAAGTTCAGATGCGCTGCTTACGCTGGTTGCTCCGTTGCATTCTATAAGGTCTATGGCTTCCTGGAACTTGCGGTAGTTAGGACCGAAGGCCAGCGGAACTCCGTAAACGGCGGCTTCCAGGGTGTTGTGGATGCCTACGCCGAATCCGCCGCCTATGTAGGCAAAGTCAGCATAGCGGTACAGGGAGGAAAGAATTCCGATGCAGTCTATCACCAGAACCCTCTTTCCCTCAGCGATGGATTGAGGATTTTCACTCACCATCTCGCGGTCAGCATCTTCTTCCACCTCGGAATACCTGACAGTTCCGTAAGGCTCGTATATCTGCAGCAGCTTTTCTATCCTTTCCTTGTGGATTTCGTGCGGAGCTACCACCAGACGAACTTTTGAGAAATTCTTCATCACCTGAGCAATCAACTCATCATCAGGCTGCCAGGTGCTTCCTGCAACTATCGTGAAACAGTCCTTTGCAAAATTCTCGATAACCGGGAAATGCTTGCTTTCGGAAGCGATCTTCTCCACCCTGTCGAAGCGGGTGTCTCCACTGACAATGACATTGTCCTTGATCCCGATTGTGGAAAGAAGGTTTTTAGATTCTTCATCCTGAACGAAGATAACGGTGATGCACTTCAGCATTCTGCGGAAAAAGCCTCCCCACCATTTGAAGAAAGGCTGGAAGCTGCGGAAAATCGCGGAGATTAGATATATCTCGCAACCGGCCTTCCGGGCACGCCTGATAAGGTTGTTCCAAAGGTCGTATTTGGTGAATATCAGCTTCTTCGGCTTTATGGCCTTAACCAGTCTGCGGGCATTTGGAATGGTGTCTAAAGGGAGGTAGAAAACCCAGTCCGCCAAAGAATAATTCTTCCTCAGTTCATAGCCGCTCGGAGAGAAAAACGTAAGGAGGATCCTGGTCTGCGGACGGCTGCCCTTGTACCACTCTATCAGAGGACGTGCCTGCTCGAACTCCCCCACGGAAGAGCAGTGGAACCAGACAACATCGTCTTTTACATCGGCGAAGGTTTTCTCAATTTTACGGACCAGGCCTATCCGGCCGTTAAGGAACGTCCGTATCTTCTTGCTGAAAAGGGAAGCCACCCAGATACCCGGGAAGGCAATCCACAATCCTATACTGTATAAAAAGCTCATCAGATATGTTGTAACTTTCAAAATTAGTGATTTTTTCCAAATTTCAGTAAATTGCACCCTCAGAGAAACCACTCCAAAGGCAATGAAAGGCACGTTTCAGACAACAGGCGAATACTGGCAGCTGATGCTCAGGGTTTTCCGCAAACCGGAAAAATGGAGCATATTCTGGAGGCAGTTCTGGAAAGAATCCCAGAAACTTATCATCGGATCCCTGCTTCTGGTATTCATCGTTTCCATAGCTGTAGGAGGTGTTATCTGCCTCCAGACCGCAAACAACCTGGAAAGCCCGTTCATTCCAAAATACTATGTCGGAGTGATGGCCAGGGAAAGCCTTGTGCTTGAATTCTGTTCAACGATGATTGCCCTTATCCTGGCGGGCAAGATGGGAAGCAACATTGCCTCCGAAATCGGAAGCATGAGGATTACCGAGCAGATAGACGCTATGGAGATAATGGGTGTGAATTCCGCCAATTTCCTCATCCTTCCAAAAATCATTTCCGCGACCGTATTCAGCCCGTTCCTTATGCTTATGAGCTTCTTCATAGGCCTCGCCGGTGGAGGGGCGCTGATTGCAATCACAGGCATTATCACCCTTGCCCAATACATCGAGGGCCTGCAGTTTGCGTTCAACCAATGGTACATATTCTACAGTATGATAAAGATGGCTGTGTTCTGCTTCATTATAACGAGCATCTCCTCATATTACGGATATTACGCCAAGGGAGGTTCCCTGGGCGTCGGAAAATCTAGTACCCAGGCCATCGTGATAAGCAGCATGCTCATACTGATATTCGACCTGATTCTTACTAAACTCCTGCTCTAGGCGATGATAGAAGTTAAGGGACTATACAAGGAATTCGACGGCAAGACGGTGCTGGAAGACATCAACATCCAGTTCCGCCCGGGTGAGTGTTCCCTCATCATCGGAGCCAGCGGAAGCGGCAAGACTGTACTGCTCAAGAACCTTGTGGGCCTTTATGAGCCTGACAAGGGAGATATCCTCTATGGAGACAGGAACTTTACTAAGATGAAGTTCGCCGAAAGGAAACTCTTCCGCAAGGAGATGGGAATGCTATTCCAGGAAAGCGCCCTGTTCGACTTTGCAACCGTGGAGGAGAACATTATGTTCCCGATGGATTTCTTTACGGACTGGAGCCATGAGCAGAAACTGGAAAGGGTGAATTTCTGCCTCAAGAGAGTCAACCTGGAGAACGCCAACAAGCTCTATCCCGCCCAGCTGTCAGGCGGTATGCAGAAAAGGGTGGGAATAGCAAGAGCCATCGCGCTTAATCCCAAGTACCTGTTCTGCGACGAGCCAAACTCCGGCCTGGATCCCACCACGGCAATCGTCATAGACCGCCTGATCCAGGAAATAACCCGGGAATACCAGATCACCACGGTGGTCAACACCCACGACATGAACTCCGTTATGGAAATCGGAGACCATATAGGCTTCATCCACAAAGGACATCTTCTCTGGGAGGGTTCAAACAAGGAGATAATGGATACGGACTGCCAGCCACTCAACGACTTCGTCTTCGCCAACAATCTGGCGAGACAGCTCAAGAAAAACCGATAGAAAACTATCTGATTATTTCAGATGGAAGCGGATGCCGGCCTGTGCCTCAAACTGGAGAGGATGGTCGGTACGGATGCTTGCAGGAAGGTCAGAGTCAAAGTAGTAGGTTACTCCAGGCTCGAGATACAGGCCCACGTTCTTGCCCTTTCCGAAGCGGTATTCCAGACCGGTAACGGCTCTGGTGGAGAACTGTACACCCTTGACGCTGGAATCGCTGGTCTTGCCGTTGCCTGCCGCGGACTTCATCTGGTATGTAACCTTCACGCCTTTCTCGACGGCACCGCCCGCTGCGGCATAGAAGTCAAGGTTGCCGGTAGAGCCGAGGTTGAAGTAAAGGTTAACCGGAATTCCTACATAGTGTACTCCCTGCTTGATATCGTAGAACTGTCCGTTGATAAGACCGTTGTACTTACTGTGGAGGAAGGAGTAGCTTACGCCTGTTCCGACAGTCAGGAGGTTATTGACCTTGTAGCTGACGCCGATGCCGAAATTCAGAGGCAGCGCATAGGTAGTCTCTGAAATCTGCTGGACAGAAGGAGCGGTTGAATAGGCCACATAGCCGAACTCGGAAGCAACTGCCTTGATCATGCTGTTGGAAGGCCCCTCGACCTTTCCCCTTCCGGAGAAGTTGGAAGAAGCTGAAAATGCCAGCCTCTTGCCTTTAGAAGGAGCCTCGTAAAATTCCTTTACCTTCTTGCCTGTTACGGCAGGCTTTACAGTAGAAGAACTCTTTTCTGAGGTTCCCTGTTTCTGAGGAGCGGCTTCCTGCTGCGGAGTGGTTTCCTGAGTCTTTTCTTCAGGAATAACATCTGTTTTCTCCTCAGCGATTATGTTTGCGGACTCGGCTGGCTCAACTGCGGTCTGAACGGTTTCCTCCCCAGAATACCCTTGCTGGCCGGACACTTTGTGAGTGCCCGAATAAGCCAGCACAGGCATCTGAGCCTCCTTCTCCCTTTCTGGGGACTCTGCACTTTCTTTTGCCCCGTTCCCGTCTGCAAGAGTTGTAGTTTTTTCAATAGGCGTAATTTCAGGCTGGAATGGGGTTGGTGAAGAGGAAGGCGTTCTGAGAAGGAAAAAGGCAGCCACGGCTGCAGCAACCGCTGCCGGAACGGCCCACCAGAGGAATCCTCCCCTCTTAGGCTCGGCAGACGGCAACTGACTGGAAATGGACTCCCACAAGGAAGATTTTTCCTCCTTAGTCAGAGACCATTTCTTGCCAAGGTCCTTTTCCAATATGTCTTTGAACTGTTTCAAATCACTATAATTTTAGACACGTCATTTTATTTTCTTCAGTCTCTCCTGAAGCCAGACCCTTGCGCGGCTGAGCTGTGAGCGGCATCCTCCTTCGCTCAGACCTAGCGTTTCCGCTATTTCCTTGTGCGAATATCCCTCTATCGCATAGAGGTTGAACACCGTCCTGAACCCTTCCGGCATGGAAACGATCAGCTCCATCAGCCTGTCGGCATCCAGTTTTGCCGTCTCCTGCGGGTCAAGTTCCAGGGAAGAGCCCGCCGTCGGAGTTTCTCCGTCTATCTGCACCGTTTGCTTGAGGATGTCTGTCTTGCGGATCTGCATCAGGCAGGCGGTAACGAATATCCTTCTCGCCCAGCCTTCGAACATACCTTCTCCGCGGTAGTCTCCCAGCTTTGAGAAAAGGGTTATGAAGCCGTCGTGAAGCACGTCCTTGGCTTTCTCCCTCTCTCCCATATAGCGCAGACAAACGGGGAACATCCTCACAGAGAGCTTGTCATAAAGCTCCCTTTGCGCCTTTCTTTCCTGTTTGCGGCAGCGTGCCACAAGATCGGAATAAGGATCCGGCTGTTCCCGTGTCTTTTTGTTGTCTGACATTAAGATGCAAATTACCGCCCGAAGGTTGCAATGGAAAAACAAATTTAGCACATTATTTGTTATTTTTGTCCTGATGATATGAGACGCCTGATTGCCATATTTCCTTTGTGCCTGTTATCCGTGCTTTTATCCCCCGCCCTCAGGGCGCAGGATGTTTTATCCGTGTCCAAAAGCGATTCCTGCATGATCTCAGCACAGATGGCATACAATAACCACCAGGCAGACAGCGTGAAGATACTTTGCCGCCAGGCCATAGCTTTTAACCCGGGCAACGATGCCGCCTACTATATGCTGGCCAAGGTGGCGCTGGTGGAAATGGACATAGAGGAAGCGGAAAAAGACCTGACTGCTGCCGTTGCACTGGATTCTGCCAACTACTATTACCTGGCAACCCTCGGGGCTGTCTATCTGCAGAACAACGACACGCCCGCAGCAATAAAGCTGTTTGAAAAGCTGGTGGACCGGTTCCCATCCAAGAGTGAGCCTTACCTCAGCCTTATCAACCTTTATGTTCCAAGGGGAATGCAGGACAAGGCCCTGGCACTGGCAGACAAGCTGGAGCAGAAGACCGGTCCTAATGAAGCTTCCGTAATGACGCGCTTCCGCATATACTCATCCCAGGGAGAATCGGAAAAAGCCCTCCAGGCACTGATAGACGCGGATGACAAGATGCCGAATTCTCTCTATGAGGGCTACATCGCAGACCTTTATGCCGGAAGCGGAAAAGACTCCCTGGCCCTGGTATGGTACAACAAGGCCCTGGACGCAGAGCCGGATTATGTACCGGCCCTCTATGGAAAGATGCAGACTTACCGACGCCAGAAAAACTACGGAATGTACCTTATCTACCTGAAGTCTTTCCTCGGAAACCGGGAGGCTGACTTCAACATCAAGAAAGCGCATCTGGAAGAGGCAATGAAGAATCCTGTCTTCTACCAGCAGTACAGGGAAGGCATGGCGGACTGCCTTATGGAGCTTGCCCAGGCAGACCCGGCGGACAGCAGCGCTGCGATAACCAGCGCCATCTACCTTTCCCGCTCGGGAGAGACAGAAAAGGCCGGCAAGGTTCTCAACGGCATCCTGAAATATTATCCGGAAGACCGGTATCTCAGAGGCAATATGCTCAGCTTCCTCTACAGTTCACAGAACTGGGAAAGGCTGGAGAGTTTCGTGGACTCGTCTATGGTCCTGTTCCCGGACCAGGCCGCAGACCTTTTCCAGTTCAAGGGAATGGCAGAATACAACCTGAACAAGTATGACCAGGCCATCGCGACCTTCCTTTCCCAGGAAAAGGCGGTAAGGAAAGAGAAAGACACCACTCTCCTGCTTCAGATATATTCCCTTGTGGGAGACATGTACCACAGCAAGAAGGACGACAAGACAGCTTTCAAATATTATGACAAGGCCTTGAAACTTAACCCTAAGGATCCTGCCGTACTGAACAATTACGCCTGGTATCTGGCCACCGGCAACAAAGGGCAGATGCCGGCAAAGAAAGATCTCCAGAGAGCTGTCCAGATGGCAAAGGCAGCAGTGGATAACAGTTCAGGAGAATACCATTATCTGGATACCTACGGATGGGTCCTCTTCCTTGCCGGAGACAAGGAGCAGGCAAAGAAATACCTGCAGCAGGCTGTGGCATACGGCGGCAGCGATGACTGCGGAATCCTTACCCGCTATGGTGACGTTCTGGCATCCCTCGGCGAATTTGACATAGCGGTAATCTATTACAAGAAAGCCCTCCTGAAAGCTGCCGAAAGCGGAGACCAGGCAGAGGTGGACAAACTTACGGGAAGGCTGGAGGCTGCAACACGATGACTTGGGGCATAAAAACATATTTCTGCGTTTTGGCGGCCGCTGCCGGTTTGTTTTTCATTGCAGCGCCTCAAAGCGCCTTTGCCCAGAACAAAACCATCGAGAGCAAGAAAAAGGAAGCCGGAAAGCTCCAGGATGACATCAAGTTCCTGGACAAGCAGATATCGGAGACCAAGAAGCAAAGGCAGAACACCCTCTCCGAGCTCAAGCTCCTGAACAAGAAGGTGGAGACCAGAAGAAAGCTCATCGACCGCCTTGAGGAAGACATTAACCGCCAGGGAATGCAGATCTCCGACAAGACAAAGGCCCTTGAGATCCTGAATGCCAAACTGGACAGCCTGAAAGCATCCTACCGCAGGATGGTTATCAAAGCCTACCGCAACCGCGATTCCCGCAAATGGTTCATGTATATCATCGCTTCTGAAAACGTGGAACAGGGATACCGCAGGTGGAGCTATCTTAAAAAGTACTCGTCCTCACTTTCCTCCCTGGCCACCGCAATCAAGGAGGAAAGCAAGAAGATAGAGGCAGAACGCAGCGAACTTTCCCATCTCCAGGCGGAAAAGATAAAGGACCAGCACGAGAAGACGGAAGAGTACAACCGCCTCAAGCAGGACCAGGACAAGTCCAAGGCCTACGCCAATACCCTTGCCAAGCAGCAGAAGAAATATACACAGGAACTCCAGAAGAAAAAGCAGCAGGCAGACCGGCTGAACAAGGAGATAGAAAAGCTCATCTCCCAGGCAATCGCCGCTGAAAGGAAGAAGGCTGAATCCTCGGCGAAAAAGAGCGGAGGCAAGACTCCTTCCTCTTCGAAGACATACTCGGAGACCCCTGAGAGTGCCAAGCTCAGCGGCTCTTTCGAAAGCAACAAGGGAAATCTCCCGTGGCCTGTCAAGCGGGGCATGATAGTGGAAGGCTTCGGAGAGCATCCTCACCCGACAATCAAGGGAGTAAAGCTTCCGTTCAACAACGGAGTAAACATCGCTGCTCCAAAGGGCAGCCAGGTTCTCTGCGTGTTCGAGGGCGTAGTCAAGCAGATTCTTGTAATTCCGGGATACAGCAACTGCGTGCTCGTGGAGCACGGAAAATTCTTCACCTTCTATTGCAAGATAGGCAAGGTCAGCGTCAAGAACGGGCAAAAGGTCAGCCAGGGTTCCGTTATCGGAACCATTGACTCAAATCAGGAAAGCCCTGAAATACACTTCGAGCTCTGGATGGGAACCCAGAAGCAAAATCCTGAAAACTGGCTTAAGAAATAATAGTCTACTTATCTGAGAACAAGCCTCCAAGTTCTGCCTGGATGGCATCGATAATCGTACTCAGATCCTTTGGATTGTTCTGGAAATCCAGCTTGTCCACATCGATGATGAGAAGCTTTCCGTCCTTGTAAGTTTCCGCCCACTCCTCGTAAAGGTCATTGAGGCCTTTCAGATAGTCCAGGCGAATTCCTTCCTCGTACTTGCGTCCCCTCTTCTGGATGTTGGAAACCAGATGCTCGATGGAAGAGCGCAGATAAATCATCAGATCAGGTGGTTGCACCAGGGAAATCATCAGGGAGAACAAGTCCTTGTAGTTGTCATAGTCTCTTGTCGGCATCAGGCCCATCTTGTGGAGGTTCGGCGCAAACACGCAGGAATCCTCGTAGATAGTCCTGTCCTGGATGACATTGTCCTTGGAATTCCGGATGTTGACCACCTCCTGGAACCTCTTGTTCAGAAAATATATCTGAAGGTTGAAAGACCATCTCGGCATGTCGTTGTAAAAGTCTTCCAGATAAGGGTTGTTCTCAACCGGTTCATACTTTGGGGTCCATCCCAGATTCTTTGCAAGCAGCCCGGTAAGGGTCGTTTTCCCGCTGCCTATGTTTCCTGCGATTCCGATATGCATAGCTGTTGAATGAAGTTCAAGCAAATTTAACAATAATCTTGTAAATTTGCTAGACCGATGAAAGAGAAAAATGACACATTGGTTTTTCAGGGCAGAAGGAGGCTTCTGGTGGATGAACTCTCAGCCACCGGGCTGTTCTCTGAAAAAGTCCTGAAGGCCATTGGAGCGGTTCCCCGCCACCTGTTTGTGCAGGAGGGGCTGGAAGAACTGGCATACAAGGATATTCCGGTAGCGATAGAGGCCGGGCAAACCATATCCCAGCCTTCCACCGTAGCCTTTCAGACACAGCTTCTGGACTTTAAGCCAGGAGACAGGATTCTGGAAATAGGCACCGGCTGCGGATACCAGACCGCCGTGCTCTTTTATCTGGGAGCGGAAGTCTTCTCCATAGAAAGGCAGGAAGAGCTTTACCACAAGGCCATAAGCAACCTGACAGAGGCTGGTTATTTGTTTCCGGAAGAAGAATTTTCTGTTTCGAGGATCCATCTTTTTCTCGGCGACGGGTTTGAGGGCTTGAAGGACCTTGCTCCATTTGACGGAATCATCGTAACCTGCGGTGCTCCTTCTCTGCCGGAAACTCTGATGCGCCAGCTTGCTCCAGGAGGAAAGATGGTGATACCGGTTGACGAGCCGGGGCAGGAGAAGGTTGCCGAAAAGAAGCAGATACTTAAAGTGATTACCAGAAAACCCAACGGGAAATTTGTTGGAAGGGATGTTTCCAGGATGAGCTTTGTGCCGATGCTCAAGGGAGTGGAAAAAAAGAGAAAGAAAAATTTAATATGATAACAGTAAAACAGTTTTATTTCAACGATTTGAGAGAATGCTGCTATGTCCTTTCGGACGAGAGCGGAGAATGTGTGATCGTAGACCCGGGCATCAGCCGGAAAAGGGAAGGCGAAAGGCTTCAGCAGTATATCGCGGAAAATCAGCTCAAGCCCGTCAAGCTGCTCTGCACCCACGGGCATTTCGACCACGTGATGGGCAACCGCTTTATTACGGATACTTACAATATCCCGACATACATTCATCCGGCAGACAAGGATCTTCTGAAGGTGGCCAAGGCAACCAGCCAGCTGTTCGAGATTCACATAGAGGACCCGTCCCTGGATACCATTGACATAAACGAAGGGGATGTGGTTACGTTCGGAAACTCTTCCCTGCAGGTCATTTCCACACCGGGGCACACTTGGGGAAGCGTTCTTTTCTACAGTCCGGAAAGCAAGATCTGCATTACCGGAGACACCTTGTTTGCAGGCAATTGCGGAAGGACTGACCTTCCGGAAGGAGACAGCAGGGCAATGTGCGATTCACTTGTCGGAAAGGTTGCCAGGCTGATTCCTCACGACACGACAATCTACCCGGGGCACGGCCCCGAATCCACTATGCTGGAAGAGCTGGCCCACAACCCGTATCTGAGAAAGGACACCTGGCTGAGATTTGATTTTTAATGGACGAGATTCAGGTCATAGGGGCAAGGGAACACAATCTTAAGGGTATCGACGTTTCGGTTCCCCGGAACAAGTTTGTCGTCATTACCGGACTGAGTGGAAGCGGAAAGTCCACGCTTGCCTTCGATACCATCTATGCTGAGGGGCAGAGGCGCTATATGGAAACCTTGTCCGCATACGCCAGGCAATTTATCGGCATACTGGAACGCCCTGCCGTGGAGAGCATCACGGGCCTCAGCCCGATAATCGCCATCGAGCAGAAAACCACCGGCAGCAACCCTCGCTCTACGGTGGGAACCATCACTGAAATCTATGACTTCCTCCGCCTTCTGTACGCCAGGGCATCCGACGCCTACTCCCCGGTTACCGGAAAGAAACTGGTCAAATACACTGCGGAGCAGATATGCCAGCTTGTCATCGCAGAGTATGAAAATGAAAAATGCTACCTGCTCTCTCCTCTTGTAATCGGGCGTAAGGGCCATTACAAGGACCTGATGGACAGCCTGCTGAAGAAAGGGTTCACACAGGTGAGGATAGACGGAGAGATAAAGGAACTGGCTGATGTAAAGCCGCTGGACCGCTACAAGATCCACTTCATAGAACTGGTGGTTGACAAGATTATCCCGGCCCAGAAAGACAGCAAAAGGATATACGCCTCCATCAACACCGCCCTGGAAAGGGGCAAGGGAACCATCGCGATAATCCGTCAGGGAAAGGAAGACGACGCCCTGAGGTTTTTCTCCATGCACCTGATGGATGAGGACAGCGGGGAATCTCTGCCGGAACCGGCTCCGTTCACCTTCTCCTTCAACTCCCCTCAGGGAGCCTGCCCAAAATGCAAGGGACTTGGCTACATCACCCGCATAGATATGGAAAGGATCATCCCCGATTCTTCCAAAACCATAAACGGAGGTGGAATCGTTCCTATTGGAAAGTACAAGGATTCAGACACTTTCCGCATACTGGAGGCAATGGCCAGAAAGTACGGATTCTCCCTCAACACACCTATCAGAGACCTTCCTGAAGATGTTCTTAACATGATCCTTTACGGAACTCAGGAACTCTTCCGGGTAAACCTTGCGGACGGAACCCTCCTGGCTTCCTTCCCGGGAGCGGCAGCCAAGCTCAAGGACGGGGAAGAGGAAGATGAGCCTCACGGAAAGAAAACCCTCAAGGAAAGGTTCATTGAAGAAATCCCTTGTCCGGAATGTAACGGAACCAGGCTCAAGAAAGAAGCGCTTTACTTCAAGATAGACGGAAAGAACATCTCCGAGGTTGCGGCAATGGATGTTTCCTCCCTCAAGGAATGGATTGCCAGCCTTCCGAAAAAGCTGGACAGCAGACAGAAACTCATAGCAAGAGATATCATAAAGGAACTCACGGACAGGGTCGGATTCCTCAGCGCGGTAGGTCTGGACTACCTGTCCCTGGACAGGGCAACGGCAACTCTCAGCGGCGGGGAAAGCCAGAGAATAAGGCTTGCCACCCAGATCGGAAGCCGCCTCGTGAACGTGCATTACATTCTGGACGAGCCAAGCATAGGCCTCCACCAGAGAGACAATATCAAACTCATCAATTCCCTGAAGAAGCTCCGCGATGAGGGCAATTCCGTCATGGTGGTCGAACACGACCTTGAAACCATGCTCAGCTGCGACCGCCTCATAGATCTTGGCCCGGGAGCGGGAAGCAAGGGCGGAGAACTTTTGCTTAACACCACGGTGGAGGAACTTAAGAAGATGCCTTTGGCAAAGGTCAGGAAACTTGGAAGCCTTACGGCAGAATACCTCAGGGGCATACGCAAGATAGAAATTCCGTCCTCAAGAAGGACTGGAAACGGCAAATTCCTGACTCTGTCCGGTGCAAAGGGCAACAACCTAAAGGATGTAACAATCAAGATACCGCTGGGATGCTTCGTGGGAATCAGCGGCGTCAGCGGCAGCGGAAAATCATCCCTGATAAACCAGACACTGAAGCCTGTTCTGACAAATCATTTCTACCGCTCGTCAGAAAGGGCCCTGCCATACTCCGGCATAGACGGGCTCAAGAACATAGACAAGGTTATCGTCGTGGACCAGGCCCCTATCGGCCGAACCCCGAGATCCAATCCGGCAACTTACGTAAACGTGTTCTTGGACATAAGGAAACTCTTCGAGAAAACTCCGGATGCCCAGATCAGGGGATTCAAGGCCGGACGGTTCTCCTTCAACATCAAAGGCGGAAGATGCGAGGTGTGCAAGGGAGCCGGCGTGGAGACCATAGAGATGCACTATCTCCCTAGCGTCTATGTAACCTGCAAGGAGTGCCGTGGAAAGCGCTACAATGCGGAAACCCTGGAGGTGAAATACAAGGGAAAGAACATCAACGATGTGCTGGAAATGACAATTTCCGAGGCCGTGGAATTCTTCTCCCACATCCCATCCATCACCCAGAAACTCAAGGCTATGGAAGACGTAGGTCTAGGCTATGTCAAGCTCGGCCAGCCATCCACCACCCTCAGCGGCGGAGAAAGCCAGAGGGTAAAGCTGGCGGCTGAACTTTCCAAGAAAGACACCGGAAGTTCCATCTTCCTTCTGGACGAGCCTACCACCGGCCTCCACTTCGAGGACATCAAGGTGCTTCTGGGAGTTCTCCAGAAAATCGTGGACAAGGGAAATACCGTCGTGATAATAGAGCATAACCTGGATGTACTCAAGAGCGTGGACTGGCTGATAGATATGGGGCCTGAAGGCGGTAAGGGCGGAGGAAAGATCATCGCCGAGGGAACTCCAGAAAAAGTATCAAAAGACAAGGGCAGCGTAACGGGAAAATATCTTAAGGAACTGCTCAATTCAAAATAGATTCATAACTTAGCATTCTGCAAACAAAAAGATATATGGAAAAAGTAAGGGTATATTGCTCAAACAACAATCAATATTACGAAGTTGCTGCCGGAACCAGCCTGAAAGAGCTGCTGAAAATCATAGACCATGACTGGAACAACATGAATGTGCTGGCCGCCTATGTGAACCACGACCTGAAAGAACTGGGAACCCAGCTTTATCTTGCTTCAACTATCCATTTCATCACATACCGGAGCGCAGATGGAAGAAGGTGCTACAACCGCTCCCTCAACTTCTTGTGCCAGAAAGTCATACACGAACTGTTCCCGGACCGCGTACTGTGCATGGACTATCATCTTCCTAACGGGCAGTACGGAGAACTCAGGACAAGGGAAGATTTCTCCAAGACCATTCCGATGACGGAAGAAGAACTCGGCGCCGTCAAGAAGAGGATGTGGGAACTTGTAAAGCAAGACCTTCCTTTTGTAAAGACCAAGAGAACAAACTCCGGAGCCATCAGCCTCTTCCGCGAACACGGCCAGTACGCCAAGGCACGCCTTACCGAGATGACCGGAGACTTCTTTGTAACCCTGTACTATATGGATGGTTACGGAGATTATTTCTACGGCCCTATGGTTTATTCTACAGGAGACCTGGACAGATGGAGCATCAAGCTTTACAGCGAGGGATTCTGCCTCCAGTCTCCGGAGCCGGAAGCTCCTTATGACCTTCCTCCGCAGAGATACCAGAAAAAGCTGGCAGAGATTTTCGAGGAGTACAGCAACTGGTGCAACGTCCTCGGAGTAAGGGATATCGCCACAGTGAACGAAGCCATAAACACGGGGTACGGCAAAATCGCCATCTCCCTTTGCGAGGCCCTTCATGAAAGAAAATACGCCAGGATAGCGGACAAGATCGGAGAAAGAAGAGAGGATGTCAAGTTGGTCCTGATAGCCGGCCCGTCTTCTTCCGGAAAGACTACAACTTCCAAGAGGATAGCCCTTCAGATGAAGATTCTGGGACTGAATCCGGTAGTTCTCGGAATGGATGACTACTTTGTAGACAGGGAGCTGACCCCAAGGGACGAAAAGGGAGAATATGATTTTGAAAGCGTATATGCCCTTAACCTCGAGATGCTCAACGACCATCTCACCAAACTCCTCAACGGAGAGGAGGTGAGAATTCCTAAGTTCGATTTCCAGACGGGAAAGAGTACACTTTCCAATAATTCCATAAGGCTCAATGACGGAGACGTGCTGGTCATGGAGGGTATCCATGCTTTGAACCCGGTCCTTACGGAAAGGATTCCGGATGAAAGGAAATTCAAGGTTTACGCTTCTGCCCTCACCTCTCTTTCCATAGACGAAAACAACTATATCTCGACTACGGACAACAGAATGCTAAGGCGTATGGTCAGAGACCATTATTTCCGTGGATACAGTGCTGAGGAAACCATAATGCGCTGGCCAAGCGTAATTGCCGGAGAGAGGAAGAACATCTTCCCTTTCCAGGAAAACGCAGACATAATGTTCAACGCCTCCCTGCTTTACGAACTGCCTCTGCTCAAGTATTTTGCAGAGCCTCTTCTCAGAAGGATCTCACCGATGAGCTATGCCTATGCGGAAAGCCTCAGGCTGCTTAACTTCCTCGGACGTATGGTTGCCCTCACCCCAGAAGAAATGAAGGCGGTTCCTCCTACATCCGTCCTTAGGGAATTCATCGGCGACAGCGTGTTTACCTATTGACAACTCTTAAAAAACAAACAATATGAAAAAGATCCTATCTATTGTAGCTTCCGTATTCCTCCTGGCAGGTTGCGGCACAGTGGGCGGGGATTCCGGAAATGTCTTGGGATCCATCCTCGGGGCTCTCGGCAACGAGAACACCATCAACTCTCTGGCTGACCTTGTTATCGGAAAAGTCAGGATTGACCAGAGCCAGCTGATCGGCACCTGGAAGTATCATTCACCTTCCTGCGCGTTCACCAGCGAAAACCTTCTTGCTAAAGCCGGAGGCGCTGCCGTTGCCGGCCAGATCAAGACCAAGCTGGAGCCTACTTTCCAGCAGGTGGGGGTAAATGCCAACAACACCTACTTCACCTTTACACAGGACAACCAGTTCCAGGCAAAGATCAACGGAATCCCTTGGAACGGAACCTACACTTACGATCCTGATACGGGAACACTGAAGATGAAGAGCCTTCTGCTCTCAAGCACGGCATTCATCACCCGCTCCACCAAAGGCCTCAACCTCAATTTCGAGAGCAAGAAACTGCTGAACATCCTTCAGGTTGCAGGAGCGATGAGCGGCAACGCCAACCTCCAGACAATCACAGACCTCAGCAAGAATTACGACGGAGTCCGCCTGGGATTTGAAATGTACAAGTAACAGGTAAAGGAATCAAGACAAAGCCGGTGTCAGCCCTTGAGGATGATGCCGGTTTTCTTTATTATCTCGATAGATACGGAAGGGTCTGCCTTAAGGGCGCCGCGGAGCTTGTCTATCTGGACATCCAGGTTGTGGGAGATGCTTTCGTTGTCGTAATCTCCCCAGATCGTTCCCTGGATTTTCTTGCGGTCCACGCACTTGCCCATTTCTCGGCAGAGCATTTCCAGTACCTTGGCTCCGGTCGGAGTCACGCGGGTTTCCTCATCGCCGAGAATGAGTCTTCTGGCGGAGGTGTCAAAGGTGAACTTTCCAATCTTGTAAGTGTTGTCTGATTGGGTTCCGATGCCTTTCTGCTGGAGGAGAGACTTGATGTTAAGGTCCAGCTGCTGAACGTTGAACGGCTTTTTCAGGTACATGTTGGCTCCGCTCTGCTTGAGGAATTCCATCTTGCCTGTTAGCACGATGATCGGAATGTCGTTATTGGCTGTACGGATTTTCTCTATCATCGTGTTGCCGTCCATCCCGTCTCCCATTTCAAGGTCGGAGACAACAATGTCAGGGCGGAAAGAGGCTATGGCCTTGAGCCCTTCCTTACCGTCCACCGCGGTTTCCACAATGTAGTCTCCCTGCTTTTCCAGCTTTCTCTTGATGAGGAAACTCAGGTTGGTGTCGTCTTCTACAATCAGCAGTCTTATCATAATCTAGTCTTCTATTTCATATTGCCTTTTGGACGGAAAGCCCAGGATGACTTCCGTAAACTGACCGGTCTGGCTGTCTATCTTCACATATCCGCCGAAGAACTTCATCAACTGATAGACATAGTTCAGGCCTATTCCGTGTCCTGAAATGCCCACCGTGTTCTCTCCCCTCTCAAACTTTTTAAACAGGCGCTTGGAAGCTTCCTTGGAGAAGCCGGAACCGTTGTCCTTGATGCGGAGTTCCGTAATCTTTCCTTTCCTTACGCTGCGGGCGGTAATGTCCACGCTCTTTCCGGAATACTTTATGGAATTGTCTATCAGATTGTCAATTATCTCGGTAAGGTAGAGGCGGTCAGCTATGAGCCATTTCTCCTGAGACATGTCCGCAGAGAACCCCACTTCCTTCTGTGCCGTAGGATAAAGGGCCTGCAGCCTGGCGCCGATTCCGGAAAAGAACTCCTCCAGGTCTATCTTCTCATAGACGAATTTCAGTTTCTTGTTGTCCACCTTGGCCACGTTTATGACCTTCTCGCAGATACGGTTCAGATGGCTGCACTCGTCATCCAGGATCTTCAGCTGCTCGGCAGTTTCCGGATCCGAAGTGATGGCCGGGTTGTCCTTGAAATCCTCAGCGATTATCATGATGGAAGACAGCGGGGTCTTCATATCGTGGATCATCGCATAGGTGTGGTCCTTCCTCAGATTGTTGATGAAAGTCACCTTGCCCAGGGTACGGATCATTTTCCAAAGACACCAGATCACAAACAGTGCTATAAGGAACGAGAAGATTATCAGCATCTTCAGCGACGGTAGAATGGCGCTGTAAGGGTTGGTTATCTCAGCCGCCACGCCTCTCGAAAGGTCTGAAGAAACGGGTACGGTATGGGTTGTGAGGGAGGAGAATGTCGTCCTTTCCATAACCGGATCGCTGAGGAAATCGTCAGCGGTTCGGAAAATTGTGGTATCGTTCCTGGTTTCATAAACGCGGAAACTCAGGTTCTGCAGATCCTTCTCCGCCAGATTTTCGGCAAAGGCGGCGCTGATGCTGTCAAGGTTGATATCGCTTCCGCTTATCTCCAGATAATCCCTGATCCCGACCAGAGCTCCTGTTGTATCCAGTTTTGCAAAGCGGGAGAGAGACTCCTGCTCCACAGCATTGCGGAAGCATTCGTCAACAGTAATGTACAGGTTCTTTTCCAGGGAGTTGTAAACTTTCAAGAGCAAAATCCACTGCAGCGGAAGCAGGGCTACCGCGGCGGCTATGGCAAGTATCTTGAAGTAGAGTTTCATCCCTTATCCCTCGCTTATGATTCCGGCAACTTTTGCCTTCACTTCTTCCCAGACGGTATCGCTGAGTTTGGAACCGATTACCTGTACTATCCTGGAAGAAACATAGGAGCCTATTTTTCCGCAAACCTCCAGTTCAAGCCCTCTGGCATATCCGTAAAGGAATCCGGCGGCAAAAAGGTCTCCGGCTCCGGTTGCGTCAACGGCCTTTGCCGGGAACGGAGCAATGCGGCAAACCTCATCCCCGCTCTTGACATAGGAACCCTGCGGCCCTATCTTGACCACGGCGATCTTGCAAACTTTTGCGATGGCGTCAAGGGCCTCTTCGGGAGCCTTGTGGGTAAAGGACTTGGCCTCGCTCTCGTTGGCAAAGACTATGTCCACATAATTTTCCACGATATCGTGGAGGAAATCATAGTTGCTTTCCACCACATTGTAGCTGGCAAGGTCTATGGAAATAGTCATCCCCAGCTTCTTGCCAATCTCTGCGGCACGGCGCACAAGTTCATGGCTCTGAACAAGATACCCCTCTATATGAAGCATATCGTAACCGTCGAAGAACTCTTCCTTGAGATCATCTGCGGAAAGTTCCAGGGCCGCTCCCATATAGTCCGCAAATGTGCGCTCGGCGTTTGGCGGAGTAATGAAAACCATCGCCCTTCCGCTGCTCTTTTCTCCGGTAAGAAGGTGCGGGGTGATGCCGTTCTTCACCTGACCCTGGCGGAAAAGAAGGCCGAGGTCATCGTCACCGACCTTTCCTATGAATCCGCTCTTCATTCCCAGGATAGCGGTGCCGGTTATTGTGTTGGCGCAGCTTCCGCCAGGAACGATCTGAAGGTCGTGGTGCTTGAGTTCTTCCCAGATTATCTGCGCGGTCTTGCTGTCCACCCACTGCATGCTGCCCGCAGGAAGGTTGTATTTAGCCAGAAGGCTGCAATCAGGCATCACTGCCAGAACATCCGTGAGGGCATTGCCGATTCCTATGATAGATTTCATTCTTCCGAATATTTGCTCATTTACAAAGGTATCATTTATTTTGCGTAAATTTGTTCTCGTTCGTAAAAAAGAGTTCTTATGGCAGAGGGAAAAACCAAACGGTTTTCCGCAAAATATATTATCCAATATGTCCTGATGCTGGCCCTTGCTGTGGTGCTGCTGTATTTCAGTTTCCGCAAAATCAGCTGGGGAGAATTTGTGGACGGCCTTGCATCCTGCCGCTGGGGCTGGATTGCCGCCGCCGTTGCAACAGGCTTCTTCGAGTACCTTATCCGCGGAGCCAGGTGGAAAATGCTGCTTGGCCAGATAGATCCGGAATCTTCCGTATGGGCCTCGTACCACGGCGTTACCATCGGTAACCTGGCTAATTTCGCCTTCCCGAGAATCGGAGAAATTGCACGCTGCGGAGTGGTCAGCACCCTCAAGAAAAACACCACTTTCGAGGGCGCAGTCGGAACCGTTGTGGCGGAAAGAGCCTGGGACCTGTTCTGCCTGATTATGATCGGCGTAATCTTCGCCGTCCTGTGCTGGAACGAGTTCGGGGATTTCTTCTCCAAGCAGATGATTGACCCGGCTTCCGGCAATTTCACGGCTTCGTCGCTGAGGATTTTCTTCATAATCATCGGGGCCGTTATCCTGCTGGCCGTTCTGATATACGCATTCAGGAAAAGAATCTCCAAGACAAAGGCCGGCGCCAAAATAGTAGGCTTCCTCTCCAATCTGTGGCAGGGAATCAAGGCAGCCTTCAAGATGAAGCACAAGTGGCTGTTCTTCCTCTACACGGCTCTTCTTTGGGGTAGTTTCTACGCCACCAGCTATTTTACGATTGAAGCGTTCCCGGTTCTTGACGGTCTGGGATGGAAAGACGCCTTGTTCCTGATGGTTGTGGGCAGTTTCGGATGGGTGATTCCTGTACAGGGAGGCATCGGGGCCTTCCATTTCATCATCGCCCTTGCCGCTTCCCAGGTATATGCAGTTTCCTGGAACGACGGAGTTGTGTTTGCCACCATCAGCCACGAGTCACAGGCCCTTTCAATGATTCTGTGCGGAGTAATCTCCCTGATTTACTACGCCCTGTATAAAAGAAAACACGCCAGACAATGATCATATACTTCAGAGTCAGAGTAGATACCCTGCCGGGTGAAGAGGTCTATATTACCGGATCCTCTCCCATTCTGGGAAAATACTATCCGGACAATGCCTTCAAGATGAAGGCCGCAGGCAAGAACCCAAAGGGAGAAACCGTATGGGAAGCCAGGCTGCAGTTTGATTCCCTGAAGGAAAGGATTCTGCGATACAAGTATTTTGTCAAGCGTACGGACGGCACCCTGAGGTATGAGGTGGGCGGCGGACGAAGGGTGGCCCTTAATTCCGCCACCGCCAGAATCGAGAGCATAGACCATTGGCAGGAATACACGGAGGAAGCCCCGTTCCTTACCGATCCTTTTGCCCACGTGTTCTACGGCACAAACTACAGTCCGTATACCCAGACACACAAGAAAAGCCACGAGCTTATAATCCGGGCCGTTGTCCCGAATGTTCCTTCAGACTGCCGCATAGTTATCTGCGGAGAGGGAAAGGCCCTTGGCGGCTGGAAACCGGAAAACGGAGTGAGAATGGCCCGCCTGAAAGGTCTGAAATGGATTGCCAGTTTCTGTACGGAAGGCTGCGCGGGACAGGAATGGAAATACCGGCTTGCCATGGTCAATGACAAGTCCGGCGTGTCTGTATTGGAAGAACTTCCTGGAGAGGCCGAAAGGCATCTGCTGGTTCCTGAGATAAAGAAGAACGAGACTGTTATCATCGAGCACTCTCAGGTAAAATTCCCTCCCGTGCAGAAGAAGTTTGCAGGCTGCTGCGTTCCCCTGTTTTCTCTCCGCGATGAAAACCCTGACGGATGCGGCACCATAAACAACCTGAAGCCCCTTGCAGACTGGGCGCAAAAGACCGGGCTGAGAGTTCTGGAAATACTTCCGATAAACGATACCACCCAAACTTTTACGGGAAGGGATTCTTCCCCTTACAAATGCATTACCTCACTGGGTATCAACCCTATGTTTGCCGGCCTGGATTCCATGGGCACGCTTTCGGATTCCCGCATGGCAAAAGATGCCATAAGAGAAATGAAATCGCTGAGCCGCAGGGCCACCGTGGATTGGGAAGACCTGTACGCCTTCAAGATGAAATATCTGGAAGACCTCTTCGTACAGAACGGAAAGAAAGACGAGGCTCATCCTGATTTCTACAAGTTCATGAACGAGCACAGGGACTGGCTTTGCGGCTACGCCCTTTTCTGCTCACTCAGAGACTTTTACAAGACTGCTGACTTCTCCCGATGGGGAGAGTTCAAAACATACTCGGAAGATATTGCCGTTGCTTTCGGCGGAAAGATTCTCAGCAAGACATACATCGCGGCCCATAAGGTTCTCTCCAAAATAAACCTTGAAGACATACAGAAAATCCATTTCCGCAGTCAGTTCTACATCTGGATACAGTACCATCTGTTCCGCCAGTTGGGCGGAGCCATCTCATACGCCCATTCAAAGGGTATCGCCCTCAAGGGAGAACTTCAGATGAGAGTTGTTCCGCACAGCGTGGACTGCTGGAAATTCCCTTATCTTTTCAGCGGAGTGGACAAGGACGGCTTTGCCGCTTTCAACTGGGAAGGTCTGGCAAAGGAAAACTTCATGTGGTGGAAAAAGAGGATCAGGGTTATGAGTTCCTATCTGGACATTTTCAGCATCCCGGATGTTGACATCTGCGGAAAGGAAAACCGCCAGGTTTACGAAAAGATGATTCCGCAGATTGTGGCCGCTTCCAACATGATGGTCTGGGGAGACGGCTGGGAGAGCCTCAGGATACTGCCTCACGCCATCGCGGAGGATGATGGGAATCCTTCCTACCTCAGCACCATATATACTTCATCCTCAGATGGAAGGACTCTCCGCACCTGGCTTGGGGAAAGGACAAGGACCATCTCCTTCAAATCCGAAGACAAGAAGAAAACCTACTTCGATTCCACCAAGGAGGAGTGCCTGTGCGAGATGAAAAAGATTCTCGGTAAGGACAGCATGTTCGCGATGGTTACCTTCCAGGACTGGCTGAGCCTGGATTCCAAAACCCGCACCCGCTTCCCTTATTCAGAAAGGATAAACGATCCAGAGGACAAGGACTATGTCTGGAAATACCGCTGCCATATAACGATGGAGAGCCTGATGAAATCAGACTCTCTCAACAATCTCATATATCAGATCCTCAGCGAATCCAGCCGCTTGGGATAATCCTACCTGGACGCAGAATATTCCTGGGCCAGTTTTACCAGATGCTTGAAAAGCGGAAGGACTTCATCCTTTCCGGAGTACACGAACCCTTCCGGGTGGAACTGTACGCCGAATGATTTTCCGTCTGCACTTTCGATGGCCTCGATCACTCCGTCTGAAGCCCTTGCTGTAACCTTGTAGCCAGGAGCCACCTTTCCGCAAGCCTGGTGGTGGAATGAGTTTACGGCAATCTCCTCAACTCCGAGAAGTTTTGCTATCAGGGAACCCTTGGTAATCTTGATTGTATGGCTTCCGTATGATCGCGGAGCATTCTGGCGGTGCTGTATGGCATTCGGAACTTCTGACGGAATATCCTGGATCATATCTCCTCCCATCGCGATGTTCAGGCACTGGATTCCCCTGCAGATTCCGAATACCGGCATTCCCCTTTTAACCGCTTTCCTGATAAGGGTAAGGTCATAGATATCCCTGTCCGGAACCACCTCTCCAAGATTCCTGCTAGGCTGCTGGCCGAAAAGCAGAGGGCTCACGTCCTCTCCGCCTGTCATCAGAAGGCCGTCTATATGGTCGAGATACTCGTCTATTTCTTTTTCTGATGTGGTCAGCGGAATAATGAAAGGAATACCCCCGGCCTTCCTTACACTGACTACATAGGTCATTCCTGCTTCAACTGTGGAACCGTCTATCGAGCAGGACACTCCGATAACGGGTTTCTTCTGGGCGCTCAGTCCCAGTGGAACAAGCAACATCACAACTGCAATCGCTAATGATAATCTTTTCATATCTGTCTGTTTTTTATTTCTTTGTCCATCCGCCGAATGCCTTCTCCTCGCCTTCTCCGAACTCCTGGTCAAAGCCTGTAACCTTGCCGTCTTCCATATTGAAAGTCACTTCAAAGCCGTGTCCGTCGCTGCGGAAGACATAGGTAGTCCCGCTCTTGTGCTTGAGCTCTTTCTTCCACTCCTTAACGCCCTTGAATTTTGCAGGTATACGGTAAAGCTTTCCCTTCTCATAGGTGATTATAATGTCTCCGAACGGAGCTTCCTTGGTATAGGTTCCGGCAAATATGCTCCTGTCCGCAACTTCCGGGAATACATCCGGTTTCGGCTTTGCATTCTGCTCTGCGATGGCCTTGTCCCTGGATGTCGTGTAGTCTTTCCAGTACTCGGCACTGTAATCGCGAAGCGGTTCTTTCTCTCCCCTTACAAGGTCGACAACCCTTCTCATTATCGCATAGCGAGGATTTGCTCCAACCTCACAGTTAAGCAGCACGCATCCTGCCAGCTTGAGTTCCGGAACAAAGTAGCAGATTGCGGTAACGCCCCAGGAAGTTCCTGTGTGGAAATATAACTTGTATCTGTTGTTCTGCTCTATGAACCAGCACATTCCATAAAGGCGCATCATAGTGGAATCCTGGCTTGTCACCGTATATCCCCTGTGCAGTGGAAGCATCGCCTTCCTTGGCATAATGAAGGTGGTGTCCACAACGTTTCCTTCAGCATCGCGGTTAACCACATAACCGTTGTTGCAGTGGAACTGTGCGTATTTGATCAGGTCTTCCACGGTTGAGCAGAGGCTTCCGGCAGGGCCGATCACGGTCAGCCAGTTGAGAGCCTGCTCGTCTCCGTACAGAGGAAGAACCGATACCTTTCCGTCTCCGGCATAAGTATAGTCGTGAGGAGTAACAACATCCTTGGCTGCGGCAAATCCGTCTGCATTCATTGTGGAGGATGTCATTCCCAGCGGCTTGAACACTCTTTCACGTATGTTTTCCTCCCATGTTTTGCCGGTATATTTCTCAATGAGCTTAGAGCATACCACAAAGGTTATGTTGTTGTAGTCATAAGCGGAGCGGAAGCTGAATCCAGGCTTCAGAAGGCCGAGCATCGTGTAGGTCTCGTCCCTGTCATAGCCCAGGTTTCCGAAGTAGGTTCCGGCCTCGTCAACAAGTCCGGTGGAGTGCAGAAGCGCATCCCTTACCAGCATGTTGTTCGTAACGTAATCGTCTCCCGGGAACATCCTGAAATCAGGCAGCAGATTCTTTACCGTATCCGTCCATTTGAACTTTCCCTCATTAACCAGCTGAGCCATTACAGTTGCCGTAAAAGACTTTGACACAGAGGCTATCTGGAAAAGTGAAGACGTATTTACGGGATCTCCCGGATTGTTTACCACAGGCTTCACTCCGGCCTGGGCAAACTTGCATTCGTCATATTTTACTCCGGCAAATCCTACACCGTCTGCCGGACGGAGCTCCTTTACTCCGTAAGCCTTCATGAATACAACCTTGTTGTCCACGGAAATCGCAACAGCCGCACCAGGCAATTGCCAAGTGTCCATTACCTGGACAACATATTCGTCAACCTTATTTGCAAAGTCAGAGTCCTGTGCGGAAAGCGGGGTCAGGAAGCCCAGCATCATCGCCGAGAAAAGAAATAAGCGTTTCATAAGAATAAAAATGAATCCTTCTTACAAATATAACCTTTTGATTGTATCTTTGAAACACAAATCTTAAAGAAGGGAAGATTATGGCAAAGGTCAAGAAAGCGTTTTTCTGCAACAATTGCGGTTACGAGAGCCCGAAATGGATGGGTCAGTGCCCTTCCTGCGGCCAGTGGAACACTATGGTGGAGGAGGTTGTAAGCCGTTCTGAAGGAGGAAGTTCAAAGAGTTATGCGGTTCCCGGAGTAAATGCCAAACCACAAAGGCTCAGCGATATAGATGCCAGCGGCAACGAGGAGAGGATTTCCTTCGGAAGCCTCGGAGAACTGGACAGGATCCTGGGCGGAGGAATGGTGAAAGGCTCGCTGGTGCTGATTGGCGGAGAACCTGGTATAGGAAAGTCCACTCTCAGTCTGCAAATTCCTCTTTCAAATCCTAATCTCAGGACGCTCTATGTTTCCGGCGAGGAAAGCGCCCGCCAGATCAAGATGAGGGCGGAAAGACTCGGCGGAATCCACGAGGGCTGCTACATACTTCCTGAAACTTCTCTGGACAACATCCTTGAACAGGCAAAGGCCATCAAACCAGACCTGATGATAATAGATTCCATCCAGACAATTTTCTCAACGATTGTGGAATCTTCTGCCGGAAGCGTTTCACAGGTTAAGGAATGTGCCGTCTCCCTGCTGCGCTATGCAAAGGAGACCAACACCCCGGTAATCGTAATCGGACATATTACAAAAGACGGAACCATAGCCGGCCCTAAGGTGCTGGAGCACATTGTGGATGTGGTTCTTCAGTTTGAAGGTGACACAAGGCATTCCTTCCGAATTCTCAGAAGCATAAAGAACCGTTTCGGGGCATCAGCTGAACTTGCAGTTTACGAGATGACCGGCAGCGGCCTCAGAGAAGTTCTCAACCCTAGCGAGATGTTCATCTCCACCCACGAGGAATCCTTGAGCGGAAGCGCCGTTGCCGCAATGCTGGACGGCACCCGCCCGTTCCTTATCGAGGTTCAGGCGCTTGTAAGTACCGCAGCCTACGGCACTCCTCAGCGCTCGGCAACCGGCTTTGATGTCAGAAGGCTCAACATGCTGCTTGCAGTCCTGGAAAAGAGAGTGGGCTTCAAGATCGGGGCAAAGGATGTCTTCCTTAACATCGCCGGAGGCATAAAGGTAGCAGACCCTGCCTGCGACCTTGCCATCATAATGAGCATTTTGTCTTCCAACTTCGATGTTGCCGTAAGCCAGAAATATACCTTTGCGGCAGAAGTGGGCCTGAGTGGAGAAATAAGACCTGTTTCCCAGATAGAGAGAAGAATCGCCGAGGCTGAAAAGCTCGGCTTCGAGAGAATCTACATTTCCTCCTACAGCCAGAAAGAAGAAAAGCAGCACAAGAAGATCAAGGTCATCCGTGCCGCTTCAATTCCTCAGATAGTCCGGGATATCTTTCAGGAATAACAGATAATATGAAAATCATTCTTAGCATATTACTAACCTGCATTATTTCAACCTTTTTAACCTTCAACGCCCAGGCTCAGGTACGAGGCGGATATACCACATACACGGAAATATACAGACAGGCCGAAAGAATTAACGGGCATTATATCCCAAAAGATCTGGAAGATGCTGTAAAACACCTGGACTCTTTGCTCACCGATGAAGAGAAATCCGCTTTTGGATGGGACGATATCGTTGATCAACATGGCATGTGGATTAGAGAACATTGGTACTTATGGTCTAACTCACGCCTGGCTGTTTATTTCAAGAGCATTGGAGTGCGGCATCCTGAAAGCATGAGCTGGGTTCTTGAAGATGCTTATCACAACTGGAGAAAGGACAAAGACATCAGACTGGAGGAAATAAAGGAGCGATACAAAAAGATGATTCTCCCCGAGTATTTGAAAAAGGATTTTGAAAGATTTGAAAATATGGGACTGGAAAACCGCTGGGATGACAGCGAAATGGAACGTTTTGGAAAGCGCTGGCGGCCAAGGTTTGAAAAAGAAGGACTTAGGGTCGGAACCCGCCTTTACTGGATCTTTCCTCACGGCTGTTCAACAAAAAAAGAAGAGAGAATCCTGCATAAAACCGGATCATACGAGAATATTGCAGAAGGGGTTATAACCGAGATTCAATACTATCCTCCTAAAATAAAGGTAAAACTCACAAAATCCACTTCAAGGCATGGAATCATAGTATTTGATGAAAACGGAAATTTTGACAACCTGAAAAACAGCAGGGATTTCAAAAAACTCAACATCAAAAGCCGCAGTATATATCTGCTGCCTGTCGGCAATGAATTCTGGTTCTCTTTAAAGGGAGCCTGGGAACCGTATAAAGAATCTTCTGATTAGGGAACAATCGCTGAAGCAAAGCGGATGCGGCCAGTCAAATCACTGATAAGGCGGATATTGCAGAAGCCCTTTCCTTTGAGCATCTGTTCAAGTCCATCTGCAAACAGAGGGTTGATTTCAAAGTAAAGTTTGCCACCAGGGTACAGTAGTTCTTGAGCCATCTCGGCGATTTTGCGGTAGAAAAGAAGCGGGTCTTTATCGCTGACAAAAAGCGCCTGCTCCGGTTCAAAGTCCAGCACGTTCTTGTGCATCAAAGCCTTTTCTTTCTCCGCGATGTAAGGAGGGTTGGACACGATTATGTCCAGCTTTCCGATGAAGGATTTGAGGGCCTGGAAATCCCCGTTCAGGACATCGTAGCGGAAGAACATAGGCCAGCGGCGTCCATAGAGATACCTCTGGTTCTTGGCGTATTTAAGGGCGGTTTCAGATATGTCACATCCGTAGCTTTCCAGATTCATCGTTTCTGCCAGTTTTTTGTGCAGGCTCCACGCTATGCAGCCGCTTCCGGTGCAAATGTCAAAAATCTTGAAAGGCTTTGGAAATTCACTTGCCCTCAAGTTTGACTCGGAGCAAATAAGATTTACGAGTTCTTCCGTTTCCGGTCTTGGAATCAGAACGCCCGGGCCTACCTTGAATTTCTCCCCGCAGAAATACTCGAAGCCTGCTATGTACTGGATTGGTTCTCCGCTTTCCAGACGGGTTATGACAGTTTCCGGATTATTTATCTCCGTGTCCGGATAAGTAATTTGCTTTGTTCTGGAGATGTTGAATATATCTTCAAGGGCCCTGGATGCAAGAGAGGCCGCTTCCTCTTTGCCGTAGAGCGGAAGCAGCCTTCTTTTGCAATCATCTATGAACTCTCTGACTGTCATCCAAGTCTCTTGAGTTGGACGGTGAAGTGACGCATCAGAGGAGCTTCCCATTCAATGGCAACGCCTCTTGTGATGGTCTTGCGCCTGTCGTAAACGTTCTTCAGGGCAGCGGCAATCACCTTCATGTGGTTGTCTGTGTAAACCCTTCTTGGAATTGCCATGCGGAGAAGATCCAGGCCGCCGAAGCGGTTTTCCCTTGTGACAGGATCACGGTCTGCAAGCATGTAGCCGATTTCGCAGGCGCGGATACCGGCCTCAAGGTAAAGTTCGCAGGTAAGTGTCTGGGCAGGGAACTCTTCCTTAGGAACATCGGTGAGCACCTTGTCTGCATCCACGAAGATAGCGTGTCCGCCGGCAGGTCTCTGGTAAGGAATGCCGTACTCGTCGAGCAGGCTTGCAAGGTACTGGACCTGATGGATACGGGTGTGGAGCATGTCGAACTCGGTGTTCTCGTCAAGACCCTGGGCCAGGGCGTTGAGGTCCCTTCCGTTCATTCCACCGTAGGTAACATAGCCTTCGAAAGGAATGCAGAAGAGCTTTGCTCCCTCGTACCATTCCTTTTTCCTTGTGCCGATGAAGCCACCCATATTCACCACGCCGTCTTTCTTGGCGCTCATTGTCATTGCGTCTGCATCTGTGTACATCTCAAGGGCGATTTCCTTTATGGTCTTGTCTGCATAGCCTTCCTCCCTTGTCTTGATGAAGTAGGCGTTCTCGGCAAAGCGGGCGGAGTCCATCACTACAGGCACGCCGTACTTGTGGCACAAAGCGCAGGTCTCCTTGATATTCTTCATCGATACAGGCTGTCCGCCAACGGTGTTGTTGGTGACGGTAAGCACCATGAACGGCACGTTGCCCTTGTTCTCGACGAGCACTTTCTCAAGCTTTTCCAGAGAAACATTGCCCTTGAAAGGAACCTCTTTCTGGGTGTCCTTGGCATCGTCTGTGGTCACGTCGATAGCCTTGGCGTGGCGGCTCTCGATATGGCCTTTGGTAGTATCGAAATGGGCGTTACCCGGGATTACGTTGCCCTCTTTTACCAGATAGGAGAAAAGAACGTTCTCGGCGGCCCTTCCCTGGTGGGTAGGGATGAAATACGGCATGCCGAAAATCTTCTTTGCCATAGCCTCGAACTTGTAGAACGAGGTGGCTCCGGCATAACTCTCGTCGCCGAGCATGAGCTCAGACCACTGGCGGTCGCTCATGGCGCCTGTTCCGCTGTCGGTCAGAAGGTCTATGTAAACCTGTTCGGCCTTTAACTGAAATACATTGTAATGAGCCTCGGCCAGCCACTTTTTCCTCTCCTCAAGAGTAGAGCGGCGGAGGGGCTCAACCATTTTTATTTTCCAAGATTCTGCAAAAGGTAGTTCCATATATTTTGATTCGTTAGTGTTTTCTATCTCGGAACGAAGGCCTCTTCTATCAGGCTGGATATAAAGTCCTTGATATCTATTCCGGCAGTCCTGAGCATATTGGGCACGAGGCTCATCTCGGTCATTCCAGGAACGGTGTTGGTTTCAAGGAAATAAATGTCTTCCTTGTCGGTGACGATGTAGTCCATCCTTACAACGCCGCGGCATCCCATGTATGAATAGATCTGTTCCGTAAGGTTCTGGATCTTGGCACTAAGGGCAGGTGTTATCCTGGCAGGGCAGATTTCCTGGCTTTCTCCCAGGTACTTGGCTTCGTAGTCAAAGAATTCGCGGTCTGTAACTATCTCGGTAACAGGAAGGGCCGTGATCTTGCCGTGGAACATGAACACTCCGCAGGTCATTTCCCTGCCGCTGACCGCAGCTTCTGCCAAAATGGTTCCGCACTCGGAGAATGCCTTGTCGATGGCACTCTGGAGTTCGCCTTCCGTCTTAACCTTGGTAACGCCGAAACTGCTGCCGCCGACCGTAGGTTTGACGAACATTGGAAGACCTACCTGGCGGATGATTTCCCGGATTGAATAAGGACGATTCTTGCTGATGAAAATGTCGTCCGCCATCTTGACTCCGGCAAAGTCCAGGAACCTCTTGCAGCTGTGCTTGTCGAAAGTAATCGCAGAGACAAATGAAGAACAGGAAGTGAAAGGCACTTTCTGCATCTCCAGATAGCCTTGCAGCAGGCCGTTTTCTCCAGGAGTTCCGTGGATCATTATAAGCGCGGCGTCGAAACCTTTCCTTTCCCCGGTTGACGGATCTTCAAAAGTGAAACCGTTCTTGTCCACTAGGCTTGCTCCCTCGTGTTTAAGGACGGACTCTGAAGTCTGGCCCTCAGCGGGAAGCACAAACCAATCGGTGCCCTCCAAAAAGACTATCACAGGATAATAACTCTTCCTGTCTATATGCTTAAGAGTGTTAAGCGTGGAAAGGACGCTCACCTCCCTTTCAGATGAGTCTCCGCCACAAATCACAGCTATTGTTTTCATCGGCGATAAAATTTTGCCCGTCTAGTTTTCTTCTATGAAGTTGTCACCGTCCACATCCGGATCGGATGTTATGTGTGCAGGAATACAATCTATGCTATAGCCCTGAGGCTTTGCAAAATGATCGTCTATGCTTATCGGGATGGACGGGTCGTCAAGGACTTTCTTCATGAATATGGCCCAGATAGGAAGAGCCACGCTTGCGCCCTGTCCCATACCTGTCCAGCGGAAATGAACCTGACGGTCCTCAGCACCAACCCAAACGCCAACCGTAAGTCTCGGCACATAGCCGATGAACCAACCGTCGGAGTTGTCGTTGGTTGTTCCGGTCTTGCCCGCAATTTCTCCGCCCTGGATGTAACGGCGTATCCTGGCTCCGGTACCAGCATCAACAACGCTGCGCATCATGCCAACCATAGTGTAAGCCGTGCTGGCTCCGATAGCCTCCCTCTTCCTGGATGCGAAATTGGTGAGAACCCTGCCGTTCTTGTCCTCTATCCTCAGCACATAGACAGGCTCAACGTAAACACCCTTGCTAGGGAAAGTATTGTATGCGCTTACCATCTGGTAAACAGGCACGTCTGCACTTCCCACACAGAGAGAGTAAACCGGCTCCAGATAGCACTTCAGACCCATGTTGTGAGCCATCTGCACCAGAGCATCCGGACCGAACTGCTTCATCAGATAGGCGGATATGTTGTTGTTGGATGTTGTAAGTCCCCATTTAAGTGTAACGGTTGCTCCGTTGCCGCCGCCCTTAGGAGTCCAGACGCTGTTACCCTGGACGAAAGACTGCGGAAGATTAACCGCAACGTCGCAAGGCGTGAAGCCTTCCTGCATTGCAAGAGTGTAAAGGAACGGCTTGAATGTGGAACCCACCTGCCTCTGGCCCTGCATGACCTGGTCATACTTGAAGTAATTGTAGTTAGCACCACCGACATAAGCCCTGACATATCCGGTTTCAGGCTCCATTGCCATAAGGCCGGTACGCAGATAGGACTTGAAATAGCGGATACTGTCATCCGGAGTCATCAGGGTGTCTACATAACCCTTGTCGTTCCAGGCAAAGACCCTCATCTTGGTCTTTTCGGAGAAACTCTTCTCTATCTCAGACTCGCTGAAACCGGCCTCCTTCATGTTCTTGTAGCGGTCGCTCCAGCGGCGGGCCCTGCTCATCAGAGTTTCTATGACATTTTCAGGAGTACCATCCGCAAACGGGAAGTTCTTGCGGTACTTGAGGTCATCCTTGAACAAAGGCTGAAGATACTTCAGATGCTCCACGGCAGCCTGCTCGGCATAGCGCTGCATCTTTGCGTTAAGCGGGGTGATGATTTTCAGGCCGTCTTTCTCCAGGACATATTTCTCCCCATCCGGCTTGCGGTTCTTGTTAAGCCAGCCGTACAAAGGATCCTCCTTCCATCTTATGGAATCCTGACGATAGTCGTAAGGGTTTGAGTATGAGGATCTCTTAGGCTCGTTTGCACTCATGATCCTCTTGAGCATATCCCTGAAATAAGGGGCCTGCCCGTTGGATACATCCACATCTCCCTTGGATGCCAGGATGATTGGGATCTTGACTATGCTGTCATACTGCGCGTCTGTCAGATAACCGTATTTGTTCATCTGCTTGAGCACGTGGTTGCGCCTCTGCAGGGAAAGTTCCGGATTGCGGACAGGATTATACTTTGTAGGCTTGTTCACCATTCCCACAAGCAGTGCGGCTTCTTCAACCGTAAGATCCTTCGGAAGCTTTCCAAAGAACGTGGACGATGCACTCTTTATTCCGTATGCGTTTCTTCCAAAGAAAACAGCATCCAGATACATGCTCATTATTTCTTCCTTGGTATAGCTCCTCTCAAGCTTGATGGCGGTGATCCACTCCTTAAGCTTGGTGGTAATGAGTTTCAGCTTTCCGTGTCCCTCTCCTCTAGGGAAAAGGCTCTTTGCCAGCTGCTGGCTAAGGGTACTTCCTCCACCGCCTTCCGCGCGGTTACCGAGCATGAGACTCTTTACAGCAACCCTGACAAGGCTCTTTCCGTCAATACCGCTATGATTGTAGAATCTTGCGTCCTCAGTAGCCACAAGGGCATCCTTAAGGTTCTGCGACAGTTCTTCATAATTGGAATATGATCTGTTCTCAACATGGTAAGTGTTGAGAATAGTTCCGTCATCGGCGATAATCTGGGTGGCCAGGTTGCTCTGAGGGTCTTCCAGCTCCTCAAAAGAAGGGATGTCTGCGAATATCCAGACCAGCAGCAACAAAAGCAGCACCAGGATTATCGGGCTGAAAACTATGAGCCACAGCCACTTAAGAAACCGTTTCCTGTTTTTGACCTTCATTTTTCAAAAAATTGTAAAAACAAAAATACAAATAAAAATTTGGAATAAACGGGAGTTAATGATTTACTTTGCACCTCCAATAAACCAAACGAAGGGAACATGGGAGAGAAACTAGTCATTGTAGAGTCTCCGGCCAAGGCCAAGACTATCGAGAAATTCCTGGGAAAGGGATACACAGTAAAATCAAGCTTCGGACATATATGCGATTTGCCCAAGACAGCCCTGGGCGTTGACATAGAGAACGGATTCAAACCGGCTTATCAGGTTCCGGCAGACAAGAAAAAGGTCGTTTCCGATTTAAAGGCTCTGGCAGACAAGGCGGAGGTCGTCTATCTGGCAAGCGATGAGGACCGCGAGGGAGAGGCTATTGCCTGGCATCTCCAGAACCGTCTGGGCCTCAAGCCAGAAAACACCCGCAGGATTGTTTTCCACGAGATTACCAAGAACGCCATACTGGATGCCATTGAGAATCCTCGCTCGGTTGACGAGAACCTTGTAAACGCACAGCAGGCAAGAAGGGTTCTGGACAGAATCGTGGGATTCGAACTTTCTCCTGTGCTTTGGAGAAAGGTGGGAAAGGGCCTTTCCGCAGGAAGGGTACAGAGTGTGGCTGTAAGGCTGATCGTAGACAGGGAAAAGGAAATCCAGAACTTTTCCGCCGCACCTTTCTATAAGGTAACCGGACTTTTCCATCCGGAGTCTGCTGCCGGCAAGGTAAAGCTCAGCGCAACCCTCGACGGAAAATTCTCAACCAAGGAAGAAGCTCTGGCATTCCTCCAGAAATGTAATTCCGGCTGCAGATTCTCCATTGAATCAATAGAGAAAAAACAAGCTTTCAGATATCCGGCTCCTCCTTTTACAACATCTTCATTGCAGCAGGAAGCAAGCCGCAAGCTCGGCTTCTCCGTATCACAGACAATGAGAGTTGCCCAGGCTCTTTACGAGAGCGGAAAGATTACCTATATGAGAACAGACTCCACCAACCTGTCCTCCCTGGCAATCAACACAATAAAGCAGGCAATAACTGAAAGTTACGGAGAAAGCTACTCCAAGGTACGCCAGTTCCACACTCACGCCAAGGGAGCCCAGGAAGCCCACGAGGCAATCCGTCCGACATACGCTTCAGACAGGACTATCGAGGGAACTCCGGCAGAGAAGAAACTCTATGACCTTATCTGGAAAAGAGCAGTCGCTTCACAGATGGCAGATGCAAAGGTGGAGAGAACAACCATCACCATCTCTTCCGACAAATTCGCCGAGAAATTCATTTGCGAAGGCGAACAGATTCTCTTTGACGGATTCCTTAAACTCTATATAGAGGGTCGCGATGACGAACCGGAAGAAGAGACTCTGAGCCAGCTCATTCCAGACCTCGTACAGGGACAGAAGATGGACGCCCTTTCCATCGAGGCCATGCAGAAATTCACCCCTAGGCCTCCTCGCTACTCAGAGGCTACGCTGGTCAAGAAAATGGAAGAGCTCGGCATAGGAAGGCCAAGCACCTACGCCCCTACCATCACCACCATCACAAGCAAGAGAGGCTATGTGGTAAAGGACTCCAGGCCGGGTGTAAAGAGAGATGTCGTGAAGATCACCCTCGACTCTCCGTCAGACACTGCTCAGAAGGGAACCATTACGGAAACGGTGGTTACTGAAAACGTGGGAGCCGAGAAGAACAAGCTCTTCCCTCAGGATATGGGAACCGTTGTAACCCACTATCTGGAAGACAATTTCAAAGACATCATGGACTATGGCTTCACCGCCAGGATAGAGGAAGATTTCGACCGCATCGCAGAGGGAAAGCTCGGATGGACAAACCTTATTTCTTCTTTCTACGCTCCGTTCCACAATACAGTTCAGGCACAGAACCAGGAAAAGACCCACGTCACTGCAGAAAGGGTTCTCGGAAACGATCCTAAAGACGGCAAGCCTATTTCCGTAAGGCTCGGCAAATTCGGTCCTCTGGCCCAGAAGGGTACATCCGAAGATCCGGCAAAGCAGTTCGCATCGCTGAGGAAAGACCAGTCCATCGAGACCATAACTCTTGAAGAGGCCCTGAAACTCTTTGAGCTTCCAAGACTCGTAGGAACTATTGACGGAAAGGAAGTTACAGCGGCCGTCGGAAGATTTGGAGCTTATGTGAAATGGGACGGGAAGTTTGTTTCCCTGGCAAAGGGACAGGACCCATACACCATAGACATCGAACAGGCAAAGCAGCTCATCCAGGCCAAGGAGCAGGCTGCGGAAAAGAGCCTTATAAAGGAATTCGCCGATCAGGATATCCAGGTTCTGAACGGAAGGTACGGCCCTTATATCAAGCACAAGGGAAACAACTACAAGATCCCTAAGGGAAAAGGTGCCAAGGCTGCAGCAGACCTTACTCTGGAAGACTGCAAGGCTCTTATTGAAAACGCCAAGCCAAAGAAATAGCATATTATGGAAAAGAATCCGGTAAAAGACTCCTACAAAAAGCTTTACGCCCTTTCCAAGGGAATGGAAAGATGCGTTGTGTCTACCCTTGAAGAATATGTTGCAAGCGCTTCTGCAAGGAAGAAGGCCAAAGACAGGGTAGATCTGGTCGTATGTGGAGAACAGTTTCCGGATGTCTCTTCCCTGCATCTTGGAAAGAATTTTTCTTCCGCCCTCGTCTCTTCCGGAGAAAACATGCCGGTGGAACTGATCGATGCCATAAAAAAGCAGAAGAATTTCTGTGTCATCGGCCTGCAGAAATATCTCTTCCTGCCGGATATGGATATCGCCCTCAGCAGCTGCGGATTCGAAACGCTGAATCTCGGGGCCCTGAGAGATGATATGACTGCCTGCGAGCCCCTGCTCCGAAATGTCAGATACGTGTTCCTGGACATGAACTGCATCAAACACGCGGACTATCCGTGGAGCGGGAACACAAACCCTAACGGATTCTATTCCAACGAAATCTGCCAGATAGCAAGATACATCGGCTTTTCCTGCGACCTCAAGGCCGTGTTCCTTTACGGAATTCCGGAAAAGAGATGTCCTAAGGTATGCGCGAATATGGCAGCCCAGACAGCCTGGCATATTGCGGATGCCGTTGCAAACAACATAGTGGAAGATCCTGCTTCCGAAAAGAAAAAAGGCAAGCTTTCATCACAATTTGAACACAGAATCGTGGACTTTATGTCTCACGGAGACACTCTTACTTTCATAAACAGCAGTGTTACAGGCAGATGGTGGATGGAAGTCCCGGTTGTAAAAAAGAACACAACGGAGCTTGTCCCTTGTTCCCTTTCAGATTATCACAACGCTATGGAGTCCCAGGTGCCTATCCGGTGGCTGTTTTATTACAACAAGTTTAACACCCTGTAACATTTCTTAATTTATTTTGCTGTTTTTGTTCAAAAATTGTATTTTTGCAATATAGAGTTGGAAAAACAATTAATTTGAACAATATGGCAAAGTACCAAATCGACGAAACCGACCAGAAAATTCTCTCCGCCCTGGTCAAAAACGCAAGGACTCCGTTCCTGGAAATAGCCCGCGAATGCGGCGTGTCCGGAGCTGCTATACATCAGAGGTTCAAGAAGATGGAATCTCTGGGCATTATCACCGGATCCCGTCTGCTCGTAAAGCCGGCCACCCTTGGTCTTGACGTTTGCGCCTTCGTAGAGGTAAACCTCTCTCCGGTTAACAAGTATCCTGAGGTAATTGAGGCTCTTAGAAAGATTCCTGAGGTTGTCGAGTGTCATTTCGTAACCGGAAGGCACACTCTGCTTCTGAAGATGTACTGCTTCAACCACGATCACCTGCTGGACATCCTGATCAACACAATCCAGAACATTCCTAGCGTGCAGGATACCGAAACCCTTGTTTCCCTGGATCAGGCAATCGAACGTCAGGTATGGGTGAAAGACCATCCTGAAGAGAAGGGCTATCACCGCAAGGACAAGAAATCAAGGAAAAAAGCCTAAACTGACGAAAGAAGGCGGGTGGCAAAAGCCAGATCCTCGGGATTTGTGATCTTAATGTTAAACCTGCTTCCTTCTATCGTGTCGAAACTGTAACCGCTACTCTCCATTACGCTCGCGTCATCCGTGAACGATGGGGAGTACGGTTTTTTATATGCCAGCTTAAGGCGGGTGGAGTCAAAAACCTGCGGAGTCTGGACCAGAAGATAATCTTCCCTGACAACAGGGGTTGTTCCTGTAACCTCTCCACTTTCTGAATAATCTTTCCGCCTCATCGATTCGACGACGTTCAAAACGGGAATAACGCCTGAGCATTTCTCAGACAAAGGATAAGTGAAAAGCTTGTTGAGAAGTTCCGGCGGAACGATCGGACGTACGCCGTCGTGGACCGCAACCACAGCCCCGTCCGGAATGGTGTCCAGGGCGGCCCTGACAGAGTGGAAGCGGGTAAGGCCTCCGGCAACAATTGCATGCGGAACCGTAGAGCCGCTCTTGTTGTAGGTCTCTTTCCAGGCCTCGATATGGGAAGACGGGAGAACCAGCACTATCTTCACAGGGATATCCAGGCCGGAGAAAAGCTCCAGCGTCCTCAAAAGTATGGGTTTACCGTCCAGGGGGAGAAACTGTTTCGGCACGCGGGCCTTCATCCTTTTCCCAACCCCTCCGGCAGTGATTACCGCATAGTATTCCATTTGCAAATTTTTAACAAGACAAAATTATAAAAATTGGGGCGATTTTCTTAATTTTGTGGGTAGCCAAAACGTCTCGAATCGTGAAACAGATCAAGAAAGCTCTTATCTCCGTCTATAACAAGGACGGTATCATTGAGATAGCATCATTGCTCCATAAGGAAGGCGTGGAAATCCTGTCCACGGGAGGCACCGCATCCTTCCTGGAAGAAGCCGGAATTCCAGTTTCCAAGGTGGAGGACCTGACACATTATCCGTCCATCCTGGGAGGCAGGGTCAAGACCCTTCACCCGGCTGTGTTCGGAGGAATTCTGGGACGCAGGGACAACCCTTCGGACCAGGAAGAGTTTTCCAGGTTCCAGATTGAGCCGATAGACCTTGTGGTCGTGGATCTGTATCCGTTTGAGGAATATGTGGAGAAGGGGGCATCCCGTCAGGAAATAATCGAAAAGATTGACATAGGCGGAATATCCCTGATAAGGGCTGCGGCAAAGAATTACCAGGATGTGGTGATCGTACCGTCCAAGACGCAG
Source organism: Bacteroidales bacterium (assembly GCA_017961175.1). Classification (GTDB taxonomy): domain Bacteria; phylum Bacteroidota; class Bacteroidia; order Bacteroidales; family UBA932; genus Egerieousia. Next base: position 18,476 of record JAGCXV010000064.1, on the reverse strand, counting down.
TACGGATATTTGCTGAAATTGCTCAAGGAGCAAGACTGCTCCACCAACATCCGCCAGAGGGAATATCTTGCAGCCAAGGCGTTTGAGGTTTCTTCCTCTTACGACAGCGCTATTTTCAACTGGTTCAACGAGAGCATAAAGGCTCCTGCCTTCAACAAGGTTGTCAAGGAATTCCGTCCTCTGCGATACGGAGAGAATCCTCACCAGGCCGGCATCTATTTCGGCCCTAAGGACAGCCTTCCCGAGCAGATCCACGGCAAGGAACTTTCCCACAACAACCTTTTGGATGTGGAGGCTGCAATAGAACTGATCTCCGATTTTACTGAAACCACGGTTGCAATCATAAAGCATAACAATGCCTGCGGATGCGCAAGCGCGCCAACCCCTCTTGAGGCCTGGACAAAGGCCCTGGCGGGTGATCCGGTTTCGGCTTTCGGCGGAATAATCGCAACCAACGCTCCGGTGGAAAAGGATATCGCCGAGGAAATGAACAAGATTTTCTTCGAGGTCGTCATAGCTCCTTCCTACAGTAACGAGGCTTTGGAAATCCTCAAGTCCAAGAAGAACCGCATTATCCTGGTTAACAGGGGCGTGGCTCTTCCAAAGACAAAATTCCGCAGCCTGCTCGGAGGAGTTCTGCAGCAGGAAAGGGATACTTACACGGAAACCCCGGACGATCTTAAGACCGTCACTCTTCTTGCTCCGGAAAAGGACAAGGTGGAAGACCTTCTGTTTGCCAACAAACTGGTAAAGCACTCCAAGTCCAACGCCATAGTTCTGGCAAAGGGCAAGCAGCTGATCGCCAGCGGAGTAGGGCAAACTTCCAGAGTGGATGCCCTCAAGCAGGCTATCCAGAAAGCCCATGGTTTCGGTTTCAGCACAGACGGGGCTGTCATGGCTTCCGACGCTTTCTTCCCGTTCAAGGATTGTGTCGAGATTGCTTTTGAGAACGGTATCAGAACGGTGATCCAGCCGGGCGGATCGATCCGTGACAACGAGAGCATAGAATTCTGCAACGATAACGGAATCGCTATGGTAATGACCGGCATAAGACATTTCAAACATTGAAAGAAAAGTATAGAGGAATATGGCATTTTCATTTTTGACACAGGAACTTGCAATCGACCTTGGAACGGCCAACACCGTCATCTTCATGAAAGACAAGATTGTGGTCGATGAGCCTTCTATCATCGCGATAGACATGAACACGAAAAAGCCTATGGCCATTGGAACACAGGCCAGGCTGATGCACGAGAGAACGAATCCTAATATCAAGACTATCAGGCCAATGAAGGATGGTGTGATCGCAGACTTCCAGGCCGCAGAGCATATGATCAGAGGATTCATCAAGATGATAAACAGCAAGAGAACCTCCCTCTTCACCCCTAACCTGAGGATCGTGATCGCCATTCCGAGCGGCAGTACCGAGGTGGAAACCAGAGCCGTCAGGGATGCTGCAGAGCACTCCGGAGGAAGAGATGTTTACATCCTCCTTGAACCAATGGCAGCAGCTATCGGTATTGGACTGGATGTGGAGAAACCTTCCGGCCACATGGTTGTGGACATCGGAGGCGGAACCACGGAATGTGCCGTTATTTCTCTTGGCGGAATTGTCTGGAACGAGAGCCTCAAGGTTGCCGGAGACGTGTTCACTTCCGACATCCAGCAGTATCTGCGCCAGCAGTACAACATCAAGGTTGGAGAAATTACCGCTGAACAGATAAAGATAGCCGTCGGGGCTGCGATTCCTGAACTGGAAACTCCACCTGAGCCGTTTGTTGTAAGAGGCCCTAACCTTATGACCGCATACCCAGTGGATGTTCCTGTAACTTCCATGGAGATAGCACATTGCCTGGACAAGTCGCTTGCAAAGCTCGAGGTTACCATCATTAAGGTTCTGGAGCAGACTCCTCCTGAGCTTTATGCCGATATCGTAAAGGAAGGCATCTATCTGAGCGGCGGCGGAGCCCTTATCCGCGGTCTCGACAAGAGGCTTTCAGACAAGCTGAAGATTCCGTTCCACGTTGCCGAGGATCCGCTGAGAGCGGTTGCAAGAGGAACCAATACCGCCCTTAAGAATCTTGCCAAGAGGCGTTTCCTCCCTTATCTGATGAGATAACCGCCCCGGCAAATGAAACTTCCTCCGCTGATCTACAACTCCATCGGGAAGTTCCTGGTCTTTGCGGCTCTGGAGGCCGTATGCCTGCTGCTTATCGTAAAAAACAGCACTGTGCAGAGTTCCAGAGTCATGGAGGGAGTACGCTCTGTCCAGTCCTTCTTCTGGGAAAAGGGCACTGCCGTAAAGAACTATACTGCACTCAGAGGCACGAACAGGGAACTGGTAGAAGAAAACGCAAGGCTGGTGGAGCAGAACGCCAGGCTGAGGGAATTCATCGTCCGCACCCAGGGAGAAGGCAAGCTGGAGGAAATCTCAGAACAGATAAAAGGAAATGTCGGTGACTCCGCCCTTGCAAACTACTCGTTCACACTGGCAAAGGTCATCAAGAACACGCTTAACACCACCCATAACTACCTGATAATAGACAAAGGGGAAAACGACGGTGTTACTGAAGACCTGGGAGTTATTACGCCAAGCGGAGTGGTGGGCATAATCCGTGGTGCGGGTCCGCGCTTCAGCTATGTGATGAGTCTGCTCAACCTCCGCCAGAGCATAAGCGCAAAGTTGGGAAGGAGCTCCGGACTGGGAACCCTCAAGTGGGAGGGAGGAAATATACGCAAGGCCTATCTTACAGAAGTGGCACTTAACACCGAGGTGCAGAAGGGAGACACCGTGTTTACCAGCGGTAACTCATCTTTCTTCCCTCCGGACATTCCGGTGGGCAAGGCCCTTGGCTACACCGTGGAGGACGGAATGTACAAAAGGGTGGAGGTTGAGTTGCTTCAGGACTTCTCCATCCTTGACTATGTGATAGTTATCAGTAACCAGAATAAGAGGGAGATTGATTCTCTCTCCGCGATCAACAATTCTTATATAGACAGCAAGTAGGATGAATACCTTCAAGTACATATTCGGATTTGTGGTGATTCTCATCCTGCAGCTGCTCTGCTCGGAATTCATCAACCTGTGGCCTATACTTTACATAGCGGTCATCCCGCTTCTGGTGATCCTGCTTCCACCGGATACGAACACCTATCTTCTGATGCTGTGCGGGTTTGCCATCGGCCTTCTGACCGATGCTCTAAGCGACGGCATACTGGGACTGAACGCCGCCTGCTGCACACTGCTCGCCGCAAGCCGCAACCTGATCACCAGGCCGATGAGAAGATATGACATCCAGACTGAGGAAATGGACCTGAGCTATGCGGAATTCCGCCCGGGAAAACTTCTGACGCTTCTTCTGATAAGCTATCTGATATTCTTCATACCTTACGTTCTCATAGACGGTCCTATGGGGAAGGGCGTCCCGTATCTATCGCTGAGGATAATACTCAATGTAGCCGTTAATGTGGTAATAGCATATCTTCTGGTAAGGCTATGGATAAGAAGGTTTTTCTGATCTCGGGCATTGTCATCATAGCTTTATGTCTGGCAGTCAGGCTCTTCTATCTTCAGATCATAGATGAGCGCTACAAGGTTAACGCCAACAACAACGCCCTGCTTTACCAGACCAAATATCCGGCGCGCGGAGAAATCAAGGACCGTAACGGAAACACCCTGGTGGGCAACAAGACCACCTACGACATAATGGTCACCCCGATAGACCTGCAGGAGTTCGATACCGTGGATTTCTGCGCGACTTTCCGTGTAGATATAGCCAACGTAAGGAAGAAGCTTAAGTACTACAGGGAGAACCGGCGCAAGATCGGATACCAGACCTTCACTTTTATAAAGCAGGTTCCGAGTGAATACTATATCCACTTTGCGGAAAAGGCTTACAAGTTCCCCGGTTTTTACGCAATAAGCAGGACGGCGCGCGTATATCCTTACGAGGCGGGGGCCAGCCTTTACGGCTACATCAACGAGGCAGACTCCGCCTATCTTGCAGACAATCCGGAATACCGCCGCGGAGACTATGTGGGAATCACGGGAATAGAGCGTTCCTACGAGGATGTGCTGAGGGGAAAGAAGGGCTACAACATTATGGTCCGCGATGTTCACAACCGCATACGCCAGAGTTTCAGGAACGGAGAGATGGACGTGGAGGCCGAGCCGGGCAAGGACCTTGTGGCTTCCATAGACGGTCCGCTGCAGCAGTACGGAGAGCACCTCATGGCCAACAAGGTCGGAAGCATAGTGGCCATCGAACCATCCACGGGAGAAATCCTTGCAATCGTTTCCGCCCCCGGTTTAACCACGGAAGACCTTTCCAACATACGTAAAGAATACGGGCGTCTTGCCACGGACCCTTACAAGCCGATGTTCAACCGTGCGGTTATGAGCGCCTATCCTCCGGGCAGCGTGTTCAAGACGGTCAACGCCCTCGTGGCGCAGCAGATGGGAGTGATCAACCCGGAAACCCGTTTCTCCTGCTCCAGGGGATTCTACTATTCTGGCGGAAAGATGGGATGCCACGGACACCGCAGCCCGCTGAACCTGAAAGAGTCCATAATGATGAGCTGCAACGCCTACTATGCCAACGTGTTCAGGGCCATGATGAAGAATCCGGACCATCAGCCTATCGGCGAGGCGTTTGACTACTGGAAGGAGCAGGTTATGAAATTCGGCATCGGCACCAAGCTTGGCAGCGACTTTCCGGCAGAGCTCCAGGGCAATCTTCCTTCAACCAAGAATTATGACAAGATTCACGGAAAAGGAAGATGGAACGCCTTCAACATTCTGTCTCTGGCAATAGGTCAGGGTGAGGTGGGAGCAACTCCGCTTCAGATTGCAAACGTTGCCGCCATCATCGCCAACAGGGGCTATTACATCATCCCTCACCTGATAAAGAACGCTCCCGATTCCCTCCGCAGGGCCAAATACACGGAAAAGCACTGGGTTGGAGTGGACCGTGAACATTTCGAACCTGTGGTTGAAGGCATGTACCTGGCCGTCAACGCTCCTCCGGGTGCGGGCGGAACATCGCGGAGAGCCCATATGGAAGACATTGACATCTGCGGCAAGACAGGAACGGCACAGAATCCGCACGGAAGAGATAACTCCGTCTTCATGTGCTTCGCGCCAAAGGAAAACCCGAAGATTGCCGTCTGCGTCTATCTGGAAAATGCCGGCGCAGGAGGTACCTGGGCAGCTCCCGTAGCATCCCTGATCGTTGAAAAATACCTTAAGGGAGAAGTATCCCGCAAGGAACTTGAGCAATATGTGGAAGGCGCCAACCTCAAGGCTAACGTACCGGTAAAAAGGAAAAAATGATGGAAGGAATGCCATATAGCCAGCAGCCAAGGGCCAGGAAGGTGGATTTCGGACTCCTCCTCTCCTATCTGTTCCTTGTGTTCTACGGATGGCTGAACATTTATTCCGCCGTCTATTCCGAGGAACACGCCTCCATCCTGGATTTCAGCCAGAGGTACGGTTTGCAGTTTATCTGGGTGATGATTTCCCTTGGAATAGCCATCCTGCTTCTCTATATAATCAACCCGAGAAGTTTCCAGCCTCTTTCCTTGCTGTTTTACCTTGGAATGCTTGCCCTTCTTGCCGCAGTAATCTTCCTGGGCAAGGAGGTCAACGGCTCAAAAAGCTGGTTTTACATCGGAAGCTTCGGACTCCAGCCGGCTGAGTTTTCCAAAATTACGACTTCGCTTCTGCTGGCCTACGTAATGAGCCGCTATGGCTTTTCGCTTACCAACCGCAGGGATGCTGTAAGGGCGGCTCTGGTGGTGATAGTGCCAATCCTTCTGATCCTGCTGGAAAAGGAAACGGGCAGCGCACTCGTGTATGTGGGCCTGATTCTGGTCTTCTATATGGAAGGTCTGGCAGGATGGGTAATCGTTGCCGGACTTACCCTTATCGCGATGTTCGTCATCACGATAGCCCTCTCTCCCCTGACGGCTGTGGTATGCGCCCTCAGCGCTGCCGTCATAATAAGGTATTTCCTCAGCCGCAGGCTCATCTGGCTGCTTACAGCCATTCCGATCATCGTTCTTGTCTGCTACATTCCTAAGCTTTCCGGAATGGAGTACTTCTCTTTCCTCCAGACCTTGAAACCGGAAGTGTGGGCCGTTCTCCTGTTTATCCCCCATCTTGTGCTTTGGCTCAGAGACCTTCTTTCAAGACGGGACGAAAGAGGAAGCGGAAGGCTTATGATCAGCCTTTTATGCGCCATCGCGATGGTCTTCTCCGTTAACTTCATTTTCAACAAGGTGCTCCAGCCTCACCAGAGGGCCAGGATAGAAAACCTCTTCGGCATAACGGAAGACCTTCAGGGAATCGGCTATAACGTGCACCAGTCCAAGATTGCCATCGGCAGCGGCGGACTTACCGGAAAGGGATTCCTCAACGGAACCCAGACAAAGTACAACTTCGTGCCCGAGCAAAGCACGGACTTCATTTTCTGCACCGTGGGAGAAGAATGGGGATTTTTGGGAAGCATCGCCCTGCTGGCCGTCTATATATTCCTAATCCTCAGAATCATTCACCTGGCGTCCAAAAACGCGGACGCCTTCTCCAGGATTTACGGCTATTGCGTGGCGTCCATCTTCCTCATGCACGTTGTCATAAACATAGGGATGACTATGGGCCTTCTGCCGGTAATAGGCATCCCGCTGCCGTTCCTAAGCTACGGCGGTAGCGGTATGGTGAGCTTCACCATACTGCTGTTCATCTTCATCAGACTGGATATGGAGCGTCAGAACAAGGACGCCTAATCTTCCATCTTAGCGAAAATCATCGTGCTGTTGTGGCCGCCGAACCCGAAGGTGTTGCTGAGAGCCACCTTCACATCTCTCTTCTGAGGAGCGTTGAAGGTAAGGTTCAGTTTCGGGTCAATCTCCGGATCGTCCGTAAAGTGGTTGATCGTAGGAGGAATCGTGCCGCTGTTGATGGCGTGGATGCAGGCCATTGCCTCAACGGCTCCGGCTGCTCCCAGCAGATGTCCGGTCATGGACTTGGTGGAAGAAATGTTCAGCTTGTAAGCCGCATCGCCGAATACTTCCTTTATCGCTATAAGCTCAGCGATGTCTCCAAGATGTGTGGAAGTTCCGTGAACGTTGATGTAGTCCACCTCTTCCGGCTTTACACCAGCCCTCTTCAGGGCTGTGGTCATTGCGGCCTTTGCGCCGAGTCCCTCAGGATGAGGGGCTGTAATGTGATGTGCATCAGCGCTTATGCCGCAGCCTTTAAGCTCTGCGTAAATCTTTGCGCCTCTGGCTTTTGCGTGCTCGTATTCCTCAAGGACGAGGATACCGGCACCCTCTCCCAGAACGAAGCCGTCCCTGTCCTTGTCAAACGGACGGGAAGCTGTCTTGGGATCGTCGTTGCGGGTAGAGAGAGCCTTCGCTGAGTTGAAGCCTCCCACTCCCGGAATCGTTACGGCTGCCTCAGCTCCGCCGGTCACTATCATATCGGCCTCGTCCAGAAGGATAAGGTCATATGCGCAGTGGATGGCGTGTGAAGAGGAAGCGCAAGCGGAAACGGTTGCAAAGTTAGGACCCATGAAGCCATACTTGATGGATACGAATCCCGCTGCAATGTCCGCAATCATTTTTGGAATGAGGAAAGGGCTGAATCTAGGATGGCTTCCGTTTACAACGAAGTCCGTTATGTCGTTGGTCATAGTCTCTATGCCGCCCACACCGGATCCGATGATAACGCCAACCCTGGATTTGTCTATTTTTTCAAGGTCTACTGCAGCGTCGGCAACAGCCTGGTCTGCAGCAACTACTGCAAACTGGCAGTAGCGGTCCATCTTGCGGGCTTCTTTTCTCTCTATATACTGGAGAGGATCAAAGTCCTTGACCTCGCATGCAAATCTGGTGTTGAATTCGGTTGCGTCGAACCTTGTGATAGGAGCCGCTCCGCTGACTCCGGCATCGAGAGAGTTGAAATACTCTTCAACTGTCTTTCCAAGTGGGTTAACCGTGCCGAGTCCGGTAACGACGACTCTCCTCTTTTCCATAATATCTTGTTTTAGAATTATCAAAAAAAGGGGGAAACCTGCAGTTTTTAAGCTTCAAGGTTTCCCCTCAATAAGTTATTGGGGCTTATTTCTTCTGAGCCTCAATATATTTGATAGCATCACCTACGGTAGCTATTTTCTGAGCTTCCTCTTCAGGGATTGTGATTTCGAAAGCCTTCTCGAAATCCATAATCAGTTCAACTGTGTCCAGAGAATCAGCACCAAGATCCTTTGTGAAGTTTGCCTCAGGGGTAATCTCTGCCTCGTCAACACCAAGCTTCTCAACGATGATCTCCTTAACTTTTGAAGTAATGTCTGCCATGATCAAAAATTTTAGTTAATACAATAAGTTTATAATTTTAGTAGGCTACAAATATAAACAAAATTTTTTAATGAGTATATTTGTCCATTGCAGGCCGTTACGCCACGCTCTCCAAGCAAGAGGCGTGCCATAGCCTAAAAAGTGTAATTCAGATACCCCGGAAAGACAATAATGTTTAAGATAGCAGTGTTTGCATCGGGTAGCGGAACCAATGCAGAAAATCTCATCCGCCACTTCAATTATGAACTGAAAGGCCAGAAGGCCAGGGTTGAGCTCGTTGTCTGCAACAAGAGCGAAGCCTATGTCCTGACCCGTGCCAGGAACCTGAACGTTCCTTCCGTCGTTACCAGGGACACTCAGGAGATCATCGCGATTCTAAAAGAAAAGGATATCAATTTCATCCTTCTTGCCGGCTACCTTCTCAAGGTTCCGAAGGAGCTCATAGATCTCTATCCCGACAGGATCATCAACATCCACCCGGCCCTTCTCCCGAAATACGGCGGCAAGGGAATGTACGGGGAAAGAGTCCACAAGGCCGTGCTGGAAAACAAGGAAAAATACAGCGGCATCACCATCCACCTGGTCGATGAGGAAATGGACCACGGCAAAATCCTCTTCCAGTCCAGTTTCATCCTCAGCGATGACGAAACCCTGGAATCACTGGAGGCAAAGATCCACATCCGCGAGCAGGCAGACTACCCGAGGGTCGTGGAAGCTTATCTTAATACTCTTTGATTACTTGCCGAAGGCTTCGAGGCCTTTTTTCAGGAAAGATACGTAGTTATCCACGTTGAGGTTGTAGCCCATAGGCTCGACCAGAGGATTGCCGTCTGAATCCAGCACCAGGTAGAATGGCTGTGCGTTGGCGTTGAACTTCTCCATCACGAAGCGGGAGTTGATCTTGCCCATTCCCTTGAGGACTGTTCCGTCTTCAAGAGTGCGGTAATCTTCCGGCATCACCTCCATCTTGTCGTCTCCGTAGAGGGAGCAGATCACAAAGTCATTCCTGAGCATGTCCAGGACCTTAGGATCGCTCCAGACCCTGGCTTCCATCTCGCGGCAGTTCACGCAGCCGTGCCCGGTAAAGTCGAAGAATATAGGCTTGCCCTGCTCCTTGGATGCTTTCAGGGCCTCGTCGAAGGTGAAGTAGCCCACCAGTCCGTGTGGCAGATGGAGCTTGTCAGAATACTTCCTGTCTGCTAGGACTGCCTTCTCGGCCTCGGTGGAGAAGCCGAAGGTTCCCATTTCAGCCCCGCTGGTATGCACAACCACAAAATCTTGTGTCTGCATAGGAGGAAGGTATCCGCTGAGGGCCTTCAGAGGCGCACCCCACAGTCCCGGGATCATATAAACCATAAAAGCAAAGGTGATGATGGCCAGAATCAGCCTTCCTACACCTACATATTCCTTAGGAGAATCGTATTTGAACCTCAGCTTGCCGATAAGGTACATTCCCAGCAGGCCGGCAATAACGATCCAGAATGCCAGATAAACCTCCCTGTCCAGAATTCCCCAGTGGTAGGTCTGGTCCGCCACGCTCAGGAACTTCATACCCAGGGCCAGCTCGATGAATCCCAGCACCACCTTCACGCTGTTGAGCCATCCTCCGCTCTTCGGGAGTTTCTTCAGAAGGCTCGGGGCAAAGGCGAAAATCGTGAAAGGAATTGCAAACACTATGGAGAACACCAGCATCACGATTATCGGAGTCATGATTTCTCCCTGCATGCTCTTGATTATCGCAGAGCCTACAATAGGCCCCGTGCAGGAGAATGACACCAGTACCAGCGTTAGGGCCATGAAGAACACCCCTATTATTCCTCCGCGATTGGATTTGCTGTCGGCCTTGTTGACCATGCTGGAAGGAAGAGTAATCTCGAAGGCTCCGAAGAAACTCAGGGCAAACAGCACGAAGATCAGGAAGAAGAGCACGTTGATCCAGCTGGTTGCAATCCAGTTGAAGATGTCTGCCGCCATATTGCCGCTGATTAGTCTTGTCAGGAGGATTATCACCGCTATCGGTATAGTGTATATCAGCACAATGCAGATTCCATAGAGTATGGCCATGAACTTTCCCTTAGCAGGATTCTTCTCGTTCTGCTTCAGGAAGAAGGAAACAGTCATAGGAATCATCGGGAACACGCAAGGCGTCAGCAGAGCCAGCAGTCCCCAGCCGATGGCCTCCAAAATGAAGCCCCACAGGGAACCGGCTTTCTTTTCTTCTGGAGCTGAAAGCGTCTCGGGAGCGGAAAGTGTCAGGTGAACTTCATCCGGCGGGGCGCAGCTTCCCGCCGTGCAGGCCTGCCACTCCACCGTCACGTCTATCTTTTTGGCCCCGGGCCCCACCTTAATCTTCTGGGCGAGAACGTCCCCGTCTTCCAGAAGGTCTATCTCCATCCCGAAGACATCGTCGAATACCCTCTTTCCGCCCTGCTTCACATAAGGTTCTCCCACAAGTTCCACCCCGCTACCGGAAACGGTCAGGATCGTTGGATTAGGGCCTCCGTCATAAGGTCCCAGGCCATAGGAATGCCAACCCTCCTTAATGGATGCGGCAACCTGAACCTCAAAAACTCCATCGGACAATTCCTCCAGAGAAGCCTTCCATTTAACAGGTTTTCCTACATCATATTGTGCGTAAGCGGCCCCAAAGAAAAAACACAGGGTCAGCGCCAGCGTCAATCTTCTCAAAACATTCATACAACTTTATTTCTATGCCAGGCAAAAATAGAAAGCGGGAGCCACAAAAGCAACCCCCGCGACAACTAATCTAAAAAAAAACGAATCTATGAACACTTGATTAATTGCTATACTTTTTGACTCCGGAAAAAATCAAAAGTAAATTTTTAATCAAAAAAAGTTGTGTTAAAAATCGTTTCTGGCACCCTCAGGAGCAACATATGTCCTGTCTCTGGCGATTCCGTCAAACATCACTTTGCCGTCTTTATCCACAAATGCGGAGATAACGTTTCTGAAGTACCAGCCCCCGTCTACCGCCTCATAATAATACCTTCCGTCCTTCTTCTCTATCTTGAGGATCTTGTTGTCCCCGAACCCGTCATTGCTCTCTGAACGGAAATCCCAGTTGGCATATCCTCCACCCTCATAATCATTGTCATCCCTCAGCTGCTGGAGGAAACTCTCCGTACAATGCTTCTCCAGAAATTCTTCTTCCGTATATATGGAACTGTTATACATCTCAGTGATGAAATTCTTGATAATCTCATCCTGCTCAGGGGTGTTCTCGTGAGCAGGAACCCTGGAAAGATCCACGGCATTCTCAACGGCCAAAGTGTCCTGATTCTCAAATATTTCTTCCACAACCGGTTCGTTCTCCGGCTTTACCTCGGCGGAAGAACCGTCACCACCCGCATTCTTGCAGGAAGACATAATGCTGCCTGCGCAGAAAAGAACAGCAGCCAAAAAGACAATCTTTTTCATACGATTACGGTTTTATTGTTTCAATTTTAACGATTTTCATTTCTTGACCTTCTTCTTGCTCTTGGAGAACATCCATTCCATGAAATCAGGCATCTCGAATGCCTTCCACCAGCAAACGTGTCCGCAACCAGGGAATTCGTGATAGCGGACATCCGCTCCTGCGGCTTTCAGGGCACGGTAAGCATCCCTGGAGCCGGAAACCGGAACGGCTGGGTCGCTGTCACCGTGGTAAAGGCTCCAGGACACTCCCTCGAAATTACCGAGCCTGTCCGGATTGATGTCTCCACAGATAGGAATTGCTGCGGCAAAAACATCAGGATGGCGGGCCACTGCATCGAAAGCACCGATTCCGCCCATAGACATTCCATAGATATACACCCTGTCAGGATCCACATCTGGACGCTGCAGGAAAAGATGCACAAGTTCCATCACCTGTTTCATCACCTTGCTTTCCGGGTAGTCTTTCGGGAAATCATAAGAACCAGGGCTTACGTCAAAGGCCCAGGTACGGCCCTCCGGGCACTGCGGCACTATTACAAAGCACGGATAATCATCGCGATTACAAGGATTTTGGAACATCTGTGCTCCAAAGGTTGTCCTTTCATTGTCGTTGCCCCTTTCGCCTGAAGTGTGCAGATAAAGGACAAGAGGATACTTTTCAATATTCTCAGTCTTTTGCGGAACGAGATAACGGTAAAGGAGGGTGTCGCCGTCCGCACAGCGAAGCTTTCCGTATTCATAGGATTGCGCCTTCACGGTCAGCACGGAAAAGATTGCAAGTAACAAAAGACTCCAGCGTTTCATGTATACAAGTATTTAGGGTATTTATACAAATCTACGTCAGATTCGGTGAATAAGCAAGATATTCGCCGAATGATTTTCGGGGAATAACAGAAAAACCGCCTTGTAGAATCTACAAAGCGGTTTTAATGTGCTCGGGACGGGCACAAAGCTTTCGGTGCCTATCGTGTGTTTTTCGTGTTCTTTTGGGAGTATTCAAAAGAATAACTCTCAGTTTATTAGTTTCGGGAAAAGCGTGTTCTAAATTAATCACGAAAAACGCGGTCGAATGTGTCCGAATTCTAGGAATGTGGTCAAACGTGTCCGGCTAAAACAGACAATGATCTGCGGTTTTGGCAATATCATCTGCATACTCATCCAACGACATCCTAACATATTTCTTAAAGGTATCATATTTCTTATGGCCGCTCAACTTCATCATAAACTCTATGGAGAACTTCCCTGAAAGGTAGATATTAGTGATAAATGTTCTGCGAGCCGTGCGCAAGGAGACCCTTTCCCATCTGGGTTTTATAGGATTTCCCTCATCAACTTGTTTTCGGGTTGTTTTCTCTCTTTGACTTATTCTGCCTCATCAGGGGAGTCTATGGCGGCCAGAAGCTTGTCCAGCAGACGGACCGATGTCTTCACATGGAAAAAGTGAGAATAGGCATGGCAAGAATTAGCACAAAGGCCAGAGAGGATGATAGCTGCCAATAACAGGCACTCTTGGGGGTTGATAGATAGTTTCATAATAATCGTTGTTTAGTTTTACTCTATGACATATTACAGCGCGAATTGCGCCGTAATTGCAGAGAATGACGATTTGGCGGATAAGAATCTTGTCCCTCTTGTTCTACTTGGACCAGATAAATCAGTGGGACAAGAATGGAGGGACAACCTATACAAAAGAGCGAAGCCCCAGCGCACAAATGCACTAGGGCTCCAAAGATTCCGAAATCTCCTCCCTGACACAAACAGCAGGACAAGAAGAACATCTAAAACAAATAATTAGAATTTAACACGAATTATGATGTAAACTTAATAACTGTTTAAGAAACGGGGACGTGGATACAATGTAGCCCCCCCCCATTCTTCGTGCTACTGATAAGTATACAAAGAGTCATTAGCTTCTGAAGCATTACTTTTAATAATACAACCTACTTTTGAAAGCAAAGATTATTTATTTCAACTTCAGAGAATTTGCTAATAGTTCTATGATCTCCTTCGTATTAGTCTCTATACCTAGGTACTGTACATATTCATAATTTATTCAGGCTTATGTCCCATTGACCCACACAAGTACATTTGGGACGGTGGGACAGCGGACAAAGACAGGAGCCTCACCACATCAAAGCAGTGAGGTTCCGAAGATTTTTATTCTTGTACTCAAAAGAGAAGTTCAGGAACCGTTATCGCTCCATAGAGAAAGACAGCACTTTTAATTATGAATCGAATGTGCGTCTTGTTCGTTTCATAGCTCCAATGTATTAAAATTTAACTTAGGCACCTTTCCTAAATAACGGGAATATTTTATACTTAACCCGTGGTCCGGTTTTTAGGTACCGCTACAACTCGGAAAGGGAAGTTCTAACACTATCATAAAAAGAAGTCGATAAATTTGAATACTTAAGTAGGTTAGCGTCATATCTTTGCAGAAAGGCTCGTCTCCCAACAGGATTATCTTCATTATCAACGGTGTATTTTTCAAATCCGACACCAAATCCATCTTTTATAAAAATGTCTATTAGTTCTTTATGATTCATAAGTCTCGACCATAGTGTAAGAACATTTAAATAATCTATAGGAGTAACTACTTTGACATACATATCCAGAGAAGTACCTGTGTCAAATTCATAAGGGCAATGTCCTCTTTTGTGAGAGCATTTATCTAAAGTATGAAAATGCTCATTTCGTTTAAAAAAATAATTTTCCATCCCTACAAAGAATCTCAATGAGTCTACAAATAATTTCAATGAAATAGATTTACCATATTCATTCTTTATTTCTTTTACAATCTCATCAGGGATATCTATAAATGATTTTTGTTGCTCTTCGCTAAATGGAAACAATTTTTGCTTATTAAGAGGGATATTCATATGTCTATCATATCTTAATCTATATATTTGGGGATTACTTATCAAGTGATTATAGTCTTCAATATCTATGCTTTGAGCTGTTATGCTATCTGTTATGAATTCCTCTTTTAATGTTGAAATAATGTATGGCTTGTATATGACAACAGTATCAATTATATAAAACAAACAAATATTTTCAACGTTTGTCTTAAAAAGACTATCATTTCTATAATAATCATATGATACATCATATATCATGGAGTTCTTTTTAGTATGAACAGAATAGTGATAACTAGTACAATATGTAATTATTGTAATTGTACAAAGAAATAATAATGTTTTGCTTATCTGTTTTATCTGTTTCATCTGTTTATGTATTTTATGCCTGTTTTATATCTTTTATTTAATTGCCTTTCAATACCCTTACCAGAATTTTGCCTCTCGTTGTAGTAATAATAGTTATAATTATTCATTATTGGGTAAAGCGTATCCTCAAAATACCAGCTTTTAATAATATCTCCACCATTAATTGGTTCTTCATAAGTTTCAGTCATTAGGCCGTTTTCATAATGTCGGACACCGAGTGTATGAAGAATTTCGTGTTTAATTCTTTGAGTATTTGAAGCAAATGTTTTTCCATTAATCATATACCTTCCCCAATGAGTTTCTGCATCATTTATCGTTCTTGTTATGCCATAAGAATAGAGGTTATAATTACCAATACCTTTCTCAACGTCATTTCTTAATTCCTGAAATTGTTCTTTACTTATATTATATACGTTGTATTGGAATTCAAGATTATAGTCGCAGCTCTCTCCTGTCTCTGAGTCTGTTAGTGTTACAATTAAATGCGACATAAAGTCTTTGATTTCAAAAAGCGATTGCCTTAAATATTTGTCATCTTCAACATCTGTATAATAATCGGCCTCAATTATAATACTATTACCTACAATGGATATGTAGTAATCTTCGCCATTGTAATCTATAAATAATATCGGATTATTAGAACAGTATGCATATTGCGATATACTGTAATAATTTTCTGCCATTGGATCCATCCCATTCCATCTTGCGATAGTCGGATCGTATTGCCTTGCACCATAGTAAATGAGACGGGTCTGGGCAACCATCTGGAGTTCCTTGCCATTGTACATCATCCTGTAAGGTGTCATTTCAAAAGACGGGGATGAAACAGAAAGATTGCTAATGTTTGGATTGCCTGAAGCAAAGGAAGCCGGCATTCTCACCCGGTACTTGTCACCAAGCGTGGCGTAGTTTCTTCCGAGGTCCGTCTGGAGTCCATAAGGGTAGTAGTCGTTCCTTTCCAGAGCGTTTCCCTGACTGTCAGTTATTGCCCTTACGCTTCCCAGATGGTCTTTCAGGAGATAGAGGGTTTCATAGGTAACAGTGTATGTCGTGTCCGTGCCGGATGGATTCTGCGGTGTAGTGGCAAAGGTGAACCTTGCATCCGAACCCAGCACATCTGCGGATTCGAGCAATGTTATATGCTGTGCTGTTGTATTGCCAGAGTTTGCGCTTTGGTAGTCTTTCCTTGCGAGCGTGAACGGCCCGATGTAGATCCTGCCGTTTCCGCTTGTGTCCTTTATGGAGTATTTTGTCCCGTCGGCAAAGTAGGAGTATGTTGCCGTGAGTTCGTCCTGCTGCGGACTTGGATTCTGCCCTGTTGCGGTTTTCTTTGCACTGTGTACAAGGTTGTTTATGTCGTATGATAGTCTAACTGTCTGGTTCCCGTCCAGGGTCATATTCCCGTTCCCATCGTATAAGTATGCTGATGTGAAGGATGTTCCGCTTTGACTCCCTGAAAGTGTTGTGAGTTTGTCACCGTCGTAGGAATAGGTGAAGTTGTGCTGAGGATTCGGGATGGAATTGGAAATCCTTTTCAGAGTCATTATGTTCCCGTTGCGGTCGTATGATATGTTCCTTTCCGTGTAGAGCTGCGTTGCTGCCGTTGACGCCCCGTTGTACCTGTCAGAAGAGGTGAGCCTTCCCTGCGTATCGTAGGTGAAGCCGTAAGTGCTTGCCGTGTTTGTGCCCTGGACGGTTTCCCATTCCGAGATGTTTCCGGAATAAAGGGCTGTGGTGTTAGGTTTTGCCGGACTGTAATACCTCAGTGTCTGGGAGAAGATGTTGGCAGCACCTTTCTTTGTCTGCATCGTTGTCAGCCAATCTTGGATGTTGTATGATAGAGTCTGGGTGAGATTTCCTCCCAGGGTCTTGCCTGTCAGGTGTCCGAGCTCGTCGTATGAGTATGTGGCGGAAGCGGAAGATGAGAGCGTGTCTGAATATGTCAGGTTTCCGCTCTGTACAAAGGAGTTGAAAGTCTGCAAAGAGGCATTTGACGTGAGCATCCTTCCCCGTTTGTCATAGGTAAAAGTCTCTGTCAGGACAACATTCAAGGTGTCGGTATTTGCTCCCGTTCCGCTGCCGGAACTTGTTCCCTGCGGCACGGCAAGCCTTGCAGTCTGTCTTACAGGGAGGCCAGTGTAGTTGTACTTTGTGGAAGCAGTAAAAAGTGTCCCGTCCGGATAGAGGGTCACTGTCTGAATAGGCCTTGAATAGCAGTCATAGAAATATGCGGTGTATCTGTACAGGATGTCTGCCGGGGCAATTGTTCCAGGATTTGAACCTCCGTCTTCCGCAATTCCAATAAGAACCCCGTCCTTTGACATAGTCATTGCTGTTCTCTCCCAAAGCTCGGAAGAGAACTTGGCAATATCCACATCAGTCAAGGATACTGTCTGGTCTTCCGGCCTGAATGAGATGGATAGACTCTGATTGATATTATAAGAAGCATCTGTCTTTCCTGTTTCTGTCTTGGTGAGCGAAATGTTGTCCGAAAGTTCATAAACAGGAGAAGTGAACAGAGAGTTTCCGTTCTGGGAATAGTACTGCTGCGCTGTCTCGTAAGAGAAATAACTTCTCATCTGGCTTTCTGTAATGCTCTGCTGGGTGAGCAGGGTTTCAACCGGCCTGTTTGCAATATCATATCTTGTGAGCCTCCATCTTCCCGATGGTCTCAGAAGGGAATCTTGGGTAGCCACCACGTTCCCTGCAGGGTCCGTAACGAACAGCTCCTTTCCCTTTCCCGGCCATCTTCTTGAGCTCATCCTTCCCAGGCCGTCATACTCGTAGATGTAGCAGCGCTTCTTCGCCCAGTCGGAATTCACGCTTATCTGAGTGGCTGTCTTGTTCCTTTCGTTTTCCCCTTCAGGGGTAATTACTGCTGAGAGGAGTCCTCTCTTGTCATAAACATATACAAGATCGCTCCATCCGCCTGTCTCTGTGGTGTCTGCATAGCCTCCGAGGTATGTCCTCACCAGATGAGTCTTCTCATACTCATCTGTGAAGGTAGCCACGGTCTTTCCGTCAGGATCTGTTGTAACTGTCTTCAGGAGTGCTCCATCAGGGAAATGGCCTCGGTTAAGAATCTGCCCGTTTTCATACAGGAGCATAGGGATGTTGTCTGATGCCTTGCTTATCCTGTAG
The DNA here is from genome assembly GCA_017961175.1 of Bacteroidales bacterium. Lineage (GTDB taxonomy): Bacteria > Bacteroidota > Bacteroidia > Bacteroidales > UBA932 > Egerieousia. The sequence goes on along the minus strand of JAGCXV010000064.1, from coordinate 318 downwards.
CAATTTGATAGGAATCTTCCGTTTGCATCCGTCCTAGGCTTGTGGATTCCGTTCTGGGTTTCAGCAAGTGTAGCCGAGTTTCTGAATACAGAACCTTGCGTGTATTGTATAAGCGGTCTGTTGGTTGCGGCTTCCGGGATGGTCTCCGAGTAAGGATAAACCTCCGAATTGCCGTATAGGGACTTGTAGAAATTTGCCTGCTTATATGAAGTCTGCGCATCATAGTTTTCCATTGCCTGCGTTGAAACATAAGGCAGGTATTCCCTTAGTTGCTGGCCAACAGGATCATATTCCACAGGTGTGACTATATTCTTGCTT
>JAGCXV010000011.1 GCA_017961175.1 Bacteroidales bacterium | reverse complement strand
GGATGAGGAGCAGGTGATGGACTACCACTATCTGCCTGGCGTTGAGATGTGGATGGGTAACGTGTACTGGGACATCAGGGCTACAGGTCCGCTGAGCCAGATGTTCGGTACGGTAAGTTACACCTCCTGGGCAAACAACTACGCATATTCCGCTGCCGACCAGGGCGGTGAAATGTGGAGACTTACCTACTGGCTCCAGGGAAAGAACCTCGAGAACCTGATCAAGTATGCGACCGAGCACGAGAGGTGGACCATGGCCGGAATCGGCTGGATCCTCAAGGCTCATTCCTGGGACATAAGCACCAAGGAGTATGTCGAGATGCCTCTGCAGCAGGCCTTCGAGCCCGGCAGGCTGAGCCACGACTACGACTACCAGCCGCTGATCTACGACTCCATCCGCACCTGGGCTCTCAGGGGTATCGAACTCCTCGAGAGAGACGACGCTACCGTATATGGAGGCATCTGGGCTAACTATGATCCTGTATTCAAGGGCAACAAGGACAGGTGGATAAAGGTGGGACACGGCGTCATCTGCCGTAACCTGGCTTCCCTGACCAGAAAGTCCAACTTCGTTTCCGAGTACGCGAACGACCTGATCGCTCACGGAAAGCTCGCGATGCAGTCCAACGACGACAACTTCCTGATCCCTACCCTGGGTGGCGGAGCTGACGCGAGGTACAACTCCTACAACAACTTCTGGGGTGTGCACCGCAGCAACCTCTCCCTGAACTACTACCAGAGCGACTATATCGTAAAGATCATGACCGGTACCGTTCCTCTGTACGACCACGCTACAGGTGACATCGTAAAGACAGAGAAGGAAGACCACATGTCTGATTACTATCCTTACCAGCTGAACCCTAACCAGATCATCTGCGACACCAACTTTGAAATTACGGGACACTTCGACCCTCGTATCGCAGCCAAGCTGGCTCCAAGAACCGCTGAGTGGAAGGACGGTGATGCGACAATCAAAAGAAATCCTAACCTGTACCTGAGTATCAACGACGAGGATTCCATAAAGTTCGCAAGGCGCTACTACGGTGGTTCCCTGTTCAACTCCAGAACCGGCTACCAGGGATGGAACGCCCCTTCAGTTTACGGAAGAAACGACTACGGCTCCACTGCAATTGACGGTGACGGACGCTGGATCTTCCGCAACGACGCTCCGGTAATCGCCATGACAGCCGGTGAAATCCAGTTCGAGATGGCGGAGGCTTACTGGTATATGGGCGACAAGGCTAACGCTCTGGCCTGCTGGAAGAAGGGTATCCAGCTGGATATGGACTTCACAGCAAGGTATCTGAAGCCTGGTACTCCTAAGTTGGAGAAGAACTCCAAGGGTGTGGACTACTATGTAACCGGCGGTGGAAACCCTGGCGGAGACTTCATCAGCGTGGCACTGTTCAACAAACTGGCTCAGGAATACATCAACGGACCGTTCGTTGCCGGTATCACCACAAGCACCCTCACCCTTTCCCACATCATGATGCAGAAGTATGTGCACCTGTGGCCTTGGGGAGCTTACGAGGCTTGGGTTGACCTCAGGAAGTATCATTATGACATCGACTATACCGGTGACTATCCAACTCTGGGCAACGGCTGGGAGAAGGATTATCTGAACCAGAAGTGGGACGAGGACGAGACCAAGGTTTACAAGGGATTCTACCTCCGTTCCGCTCAGGTGGAAGGAAGAAGGACTGCCTTCACGGCAGACAACGAGGGTTCCCCTGCATACCGCATGGCTCCTAGATACAACTCCGAGTTCATGTGGAACAGGCCGGCTCTGGCTGCCCTGAAGCCTATTCCTGGACTTATTCCGGACGCAACCTCTTCTACCGGTTACGCTTACAAGAATTACCATATCTCCATTCCTTGGTTCGCATATCCTGGAGATTACCCAGAATCAGTTCACTATTAATAGTTTGACGATATGAAAAAGATTAGATTTTCAATTATAGCTCTTGCAGCTCTCCTTGTTCTGGGTTCTTGCACAAAGCACAAACTGTGGTTCCCTATGGACGAGATGCCTAAAGACGGGGCAGAGTTCCAGCTCCACTATTTTGAGCCTATAAATAATGTTGCGGCAAACAACATAGATTCCGTTTACATTAACGGAACGCTGTATTCCTCCAAAGACGGTGGCGGTTCCCTGCTCCCTTACAACGGAGTTCCTTGTATGGATGTAGGAAAATTCTTCTACGCACCGGCCGGTTCCGTAAACATCAGGCTTATGAGAGGCGGTGAAACCATTTACGACAGGAACACTACCCTTGAGGCCAAGAAGCAGAACGTGTTCATCCACGACCTGAATGAAGATCCTATTGTTGTTGACAACAGGTATCCTTACTGGAATGACAGAGGAGTTGCTTCAACGGCTGCTACTTTTGGAGATGACTCCGTATGCAAGGTTATGTTTGTGAACCTGCTGTATGAGTCTCCTGGCGTTCCTTATTCTGGAAAGCTTCAGTATCAGTACAAGAGAAATGATGCTGGTGACGACGAACCTTGGAACAACATCGGCGACCCTGTAGGCTTTGGAGAGGGCACTGAAAGGACATTGGTGCTTATCCATTACGAAGGCGGTCCTACCTCTAACTATTATAAGTCACAAAGGGAGAACTACCGAATTCTTGATGAAAACGGAGACATTCTCCAGGTGCTGAACAGTGCCGGTACCAAGATGATTGACTATTCCGACTGGTGGACTGCACGTGTCGGAAAAGTTTACATGCACATTTTCAGAGGCTACAGAACAGCAAAACCTGTTTGTGGAGTTACCCAATGGACTTCTCTGTAAAAATAGTAAACAGTTTTTACAGTACATAAAATAAAGGGTTGGTGAAAGCCAACCCTTTATTGTTTTCATAAATGGAACGGTATTTGATTATCTATTGGTGGTTGGTTATTGAAAATTGAACAAGTTTTAAGAATTGTGTATATTTGTCTCAGGAATTAACTTTAAAAACTATACTAAAATGAAAAGATTTTTGATTCTCGCAGTTGCTTTGATGGTAGCGCTTCCTACTTTTGCACAGAAACTGTCAAAAGAAGAGAAAGCTGCTCAGGCTAAGGCTTTGAACGAAACCGCTCTCAAGGCTATTGAGGAAAATGACTGGGCAATTGTTCCTACATCTTACATAGATGCTGACGGAATTGATAACCAGCTGACAGACAATGCTATCTTCATTTCTTTCGAAAAGACCTCATTCTTTGCTCAGGGCACAAGAGTATGCGGAGACAGCCGTACACTGGTTGCAGAGATTAAAGACTTTGAAAAGAAACTTGACAAGAAGGGCAACCTCAAGATGAGTTTCAACGTAGTTGGAAGGTACATCCAGGGCAAGTATCAGATTTCGATGCGCAACAACGGAAACGTTGCAGACGTTATCTTCACTCCTACTTCCGGAACCGTTCGCAAGTTCCAGGGCCCTATACTTCCTTCAAAGGCTGCAGGATTTTACAAGAAATCCAGCCCTATGTAACAGAGGCTTGATATTATTCAGGGGATGGCCAAAGTTTTGGTCATCCCTTTTGTTTTTTCTAACTTTATATCGCGATAAGAATAATTATTAAAACCTTATACTATGTTTCCAAAGAAAGTTTATCAGACAAGGCGACAGATTCTGGCAAAGGATCTGGAGAGCGGAATAATTCTTATTCCAGGCAACAGCGAGGCTCCTGCAAACTACAAGGATAACTGCTATAAGTTCCGTCAGGACAGCACATTCCTTTATTTCTTCGGCATCGCGGATCCTGATTTTGCGGGCGTGATTGACGTTGACAAGCATCAGGAATTCATTTTCGGAAATGATGTCTCAATAGACGACATTATCTGGATGGGGCCGCAGAAAAGCGTTGCTGAAAAGGCGGCAAAAGTAGGGGTGGAAAAGACAAAGAAACTCTCAGATCTTCCAAAGTATATCAAAGCCGCAATCAAGGCCGGAAGGAAGATTCATTTCATCAACCCTTACAGATATCAGGTAAAGCTTTGGCTCAGCGATATGCTTGGCGTTCCGGTTTCTTCTCTTCCAAAGCTTCAGTCTGTGGATCTGATAAAGGCAATCGTATCGCAGAGAATAGTTAAGGATAAATATGAAATCGCCGAGATTGACCACGCTTGCGATATCGGCTATGCAATGCATCTTTTCGTGATGCAGAACTGCAAGCCGGGCATCTCCGAACAGACTCTGGCAGGAATGATGGACGGAATCGCAATGAGCAACGGCTCAATGGTTTCGTTTGCAACAATCCTGTCCCAGCACGGAGAAACCCTCCATAACCACGACCACAGCGGCATAATTACCCCTGGAAATCTCCTTACGGTAGATGCCGGAGCGGAGAACAACAACAATTACTGTTCTGATTTTACCCGTACGATGCCTTGCAGCGGAAAGTTCACCACCAAGCAGAAGGAAATCTACCAGATAGTCTGCGACGCCAATAATCTTGCCTTAAAACTCGCAAAGCCTGGTGTTGCTTACTTTGATGTCCATGTTGCCGTTTACCGCTTGTTTGCCGAGCGTCTGAAGGCTCTCGGACTTATGAAGGGAGATATTGACGAGGCTGTGGAAGCCGGCGCTCCTGCCCTGTTCATGCCTCACGGCCTGGGCCACAATATGGGTCTGGATGTGCACGATATGGAGAACTACGGAGAGGACTATGTAGGCTACGGCAGTGCCGCTAAGCGCAGCAAGAAGTTCGGCTACGGAAGCCTCCGCATGGCCCGCAAACTCGTTGAGGGTAACGTTATTACAGATGAGCCAGGCATTTACTTCATCCCTGCTCTCATCGAGAAATGGAAGAGGGAAAAGATCAACGCCCAGTTCATCAATTTTGCCAAGCTGAAGGATTACTACAACTTCGGCGGCATCCGTCTTGAGGACGACGTGCTAATAACCAAGACCGGCAACCGCCTGCTTGGTTCCAAGAGACTTCCTATCACGGTAAAGGAAGTTGAGGCCGCGATGAAAGGCTAGCGTATCTTCCTGAATTCAAAGATGGCACCCTTATCTGCAATGATTGAGATAAGGGTGTCTTTTGTAGGTATTGACAACATAAGGTAGGTATTCTGGAGGGAATCTTTGTAGATGAGCAGATTTTCCGCCACATCGTATCTGGCCAATCCGTGTGAGAACAGGAAGGCATAAGTTCCAGAACCCTGAGTTCCCAAATCCTTTACACTGCTGTCAGAGGTTAAATGCCAGCTGACGGTCTTTCCGTCTCCATTGAAGACCAGTGTGTCATTCCCGCAGACGAAAACCCCTTCATGAGGCTCGGGCACGGGCGTTCCGGGATCCGGTGGAAGGTTGATGTTCTTGCATCCTTCCAGTATGGATCCAAGGAAGTAAAGGGTAATGAGAATCAGCAGGATGATTATCAGCCAGCTGAAAAAACCTCTCTTCTTTTTGGGTTGCTGCTGTGGAGGAGCAACGGGTCTCTGAGGAGGAGCCGTGTATTGTTGCTTTGGAGGTACCGTGTATTGCTGTTGTCTAGGCTGTGTCTGCTGCTGTGGTGGCGCTTGTTGCTGCCGTGGCGGAGCTTGCTGTTGCTGGTTCTTGGGACTTCCCCAGGAGGAGAGCACAACTTCTCCTTCTTCTTCAGTTGCGGTGAAAAACACTTCACCGTTATTGTCAGGTTTAACCTGTTGTGATGCCGGCTTTCTTGGAGCTGCCGGTCTCTTTGGCTTTTCAGGCTTTGGCTCAGGTGCTTTCGGGGCCTCCTGTCTTGTTCCGCAGACAGAGCAGAATTTGGCGTCGTCGCTGAGCTGGGTTCCACAATTTGTACAGTATTTCATGGCTTATAGGTATTCGTTCACTTCCTTTATCGCTCCGGCACATTCTTCCACAACTTTTTCTACTGTAGTGCCGTACTGCTCCTTAAGGACAAGCCTCGCTTCTTCCAGGGTTATAGGAATGACATCTTTTGGCGGCGGGTTCCCGACAGCTTCCAGTATCCTAATCTTTTCGTACAGGACTCCGTAGTCCTTTCCAACTCCCTTTGCGTTCATGGCCGTGATCCTCGGGTCGAGAATTCGTTTGAACTGCTTTACGTTCTGTCGTATTCCCTCTTCTATGAGAGCCTCTCCATAACCCCTTACGTGCATCGCCTCGTCTATCAGTCCCATATCGTAGAGCTGCTTTGCCTGGTCCTGGCATGCCTTTCCCTGTCCGATCCATTCCTTGCACTTGTACTCGAATGTTTTGGCCACTCTTTCAGGGTCATTGAGTTTTGCTGTCTGGAGCTCTTTCTTGATGATGTTCTCAAGATCCTTTCCGTATGACTCCTTTCCGAGCTCCCCGTGTACTGTTGACTGGTCGAACTTCTTCAAAGTCTTGAGAGCATGCTGCTTGTTTGCCGGCACAAATCCGTAGTGGTATTCATTGAAGGCTTCTGCATAGCATTCTTCCATAAGGTCTTCATCGATGTCAATCCATTTGCCGTCTTTGCCTTTGACCTGGAAAGTGACATCTCTGTCGGCTCCAATCTTCCTTCCCTTGAACAGGTCGTCCCCTGCGTTACCGGTCGCCCCGTTCCATACCTTTATGTCTTTTTCCGGAACTCCCAGCCTCTCAGCCAGCTTCTTAATCGTAGGTGGATCCACTTCGGAGTAAATCTTCTGCATCTGTGCGTTGTAGTTTGCCCTGAGCAGGTCTGACGGGCTGTTTCGCAGGAGGTTCTGAGCGCTCTTGTTTCCCTGGAGCGCCAGTGTAGCACGTCTTACTTCCTCCGGCGTGGCGTTCGGGTTGTTCATCACTTCCTTGAATTTGTCGTATATCTCCTGTGCGTCCTTCCGTGCTCTCTTTGAACATTCCTCGGCGAACTTGGAATCATTTGTAAACACGGCGTCTCCTTTCATCCTTGTCTTTCGGATTGCGTCGTTGGCATTCTTTACGGAAACCTTCTTTGTCTTTGTCGTCTTCTTTCCGGCGTCCTTTACCTTATCCGCTATCTTGTTGGTGCTAAAGCCATTGCCGTCTGCAAACTTCTTGGATGCATCCTTTCCCTCCTTAGTCTTGGAAACATATTCCTTGAGCTTTTTGTATCCATCCTTGAGTTTTCCCCATCCCGCCTTGGCCTTTTCCACCACTTTCTTTTCAACCTGCTGTCCTACCTGGGTTCCCCTTGCCCACTTGAAGGCCTTTCCTCCTACATAGAATACTCCTTCCCAGAAGAACACTTCGACGTTTGCCACCACGAATCCCTTGAATGCGCTGTCTCCACCCTTGTCCACGTACTTTTTCATTGCCACAAGTCCGCTGTACGGCATCAGCACAAGTTCTGAAGCTCCTGCGGTGAAGTATGCCAGGGCGATTCTCAGGCCGATGACCGGTATGGATTTCTCCATCGAGGCGAATGTCGCCACGAAGGCGTTGAAGTTTTCATCCGCTTCCGTCCACTCCGGAGTCCAGGCCGCGTCGTTGACGAAGTAATATCCAATCTGTCCCGAGCAGTACTTGTCGAAGATGTCCATCATCTTCTTGTAGTCCGGCTCATAGAACCCGAATCTGTTGTCATATCCTTCTACCATTGCGTCCACCTTGTAGTAGAACGGCATCAGGTAGGCGAACCTTGGGTCAAAGGCAATCTTGGAACGCATGTTTACGAGCTGGTCGAGCTTTTTCTCATCTTCCCTGAGCGCACGTGCAAATTCCTGATTGTCTGCTATATCCCTGAACGGCTGAGAGATTATCAGAACATTGACGGTGTTCTCATAGGTCTTTCCGTTGTAGGATACTTTCAGGGTAACCTTTGCCTTGGCCCTGTTCGGAGGGAGAAATCCACCGCCACCGGAATGTATGACACCCATTACGGTATTGTCTTTATATACGTCCTGAAGCTCAAACTTGAAGTTCATCAGGGCGCAAGGTGACGGAACGTCATTCCCGAACTTGTCTCTGAAGAGCACGTTTCCTTCCGGAATGTCTTCGAATGTGAAAACAGGCTCTGCGTCAGGCAGTACGGCTCTGATATCCCCGGTCTTCTTGTCCTCGGCGATGAGCTTGAATGTAATCTTGCTCTCTCCCCATTTCTTCCGTGCCTTCGGGTCGGTGGCCAGGATTTCATTCTCCAGGGTGCTGTTGTAATCCACCAGGTATGCCTTAAGTGCCCAGATATTCATCTGAAGGCCGAGATTCATCCTGTAAATATCGAAAGAGGACTTCAGCGGCTCCTTTCGGCCTTCCAGTGTTACAGACACGTTGCAGGTGAAACGGTCGGCATCTCCTGCAATGGCGTTTTTCTTCTCTTCTTCGGTGAGGACTCCGCATTCGGTGATGTTTATCCTGAACTTAACAGGAATCTCCTTGTCCTGCTCGGTTTCCGCCCTGAAGAATTTGGCACCGGCTTTTTCCAGAGATACATCCACTCCCAGAACCTCTGTAGTGCAGTTGTTTAAACCGAACTCCATGAACTGGGTCTTTCCTCCTCCGGCTTCGAAGGTGAGGGCTTCTCCGATTATGATTTCAGGAGCGGCTACTACCTTGAACACCACGTGGTTGATGAGAGTCCCGGCGTGGCCGTTAAACACAAACCTGACTTTGGCCCGGCCTTCTTCTCCCTCTGGAGGGGCCTGTTTGGCCACGATGCCGCAGCTCATATACTTGCCGTTCATTCCGGAATCGCCGACAGTGCAATTCTCCTCCGCGAATATTGAAATCTGGGCAGTAAGGTCAGGCCTGTTTATCTTCTCTCCGTAGACATTGATTTCCTCTATTCTTGCTCCTATTGTCTGAGGCGGGTTGCCGACAACCAGAGTGTCTCCGAAATCCTTGTAAAGAAGCATCCTGTAGCGGCTCGGTTCTTTTTCCTCATCTTCCTTTTTCTCCTCTTTCCTGGATTCTTTCTTTTTCTTTCCGCCACTTGCTTTCTTCTTCTTTTTTCCGCCCAGCAGTGCAGCTCCGCCGGCTACCGCCAATCCTCCGCCAACGATGTATATCCAAGGGATATCCGTTCCTTCTTCCTCTTCTCCCTCAGTGTCCGAGGCTACGGTTGTCGTTTCGGTCAGCTGTCCCGGTCCGCGGTACTGATAGGTATATGTCTGGTAAACGGAAATATCGCCGACAGCCTGGTTAAACCGGCACGTTACCATTATGATAAGAACGGAATTCTTTCCCGGATTGATCTTCTCCGATTCAAAGTGTTCATAAGGCCGAAGGTAACTGCCGTCTCCACGGAAATGGGCCTGAACATAACCCGATGACATCACGGCAGAAGTCTGATAAACAGCCTTTACGGCTCTTAGCGCTGCATCAGAGTAATCGCCGTTGAAAGACCTTTGATAAGGAATCGCTATATCGTCCTCTTCTCCGAACTTGATCTTTGAAGGCGGATCCTGCCAGGTCATGGTAACACCACCGCTGGTTGTATGGGCATGGTTCCTTCTGATCTCCCACAGCCTTTTATTTGCCTTGCCGCTGCCGTTTGTGGAGATACCGGCGCTGTTCTCATGAATATCCGTCTTTACCAGCACCCAGTAGCCTTCTTCCGCGAAAGAGTATGAAACTGTCGCGAAGAAAAACAGCAGAAGAGCGGAAATCCTTAACCGGAAATATCGCTGAGACCTAATATGAGAATCCATAACAGTCTGTTCTACTTCTTGACTTTAGGGCAGCGGGACTTTATGTAGTTGTACACAAAGTCGAAGTCTTTGTCAGGCACATAAATCTGGTTGTGCTCAAAAGGCTCGTGAACCTTGATGCAGTGGAGCCATCTAAGAGGCTTGATCCTGCGCACTACCTTGTAGGTGGATATCGAGGCCTGCTTGCCGGCGGAAATCAATCCGATACCGGTGGTTGTGATATTTCCGGTTGCGGCACCTGTCATGGCTGTTATCATACCCAGGATCTGGGCTTTCTTGTATTGTTTAGGAACCTGGATATGCTTGATCTGGTCTTCGCTCATCTCAAACAGGACGCAATAGCTGCCTCCGTGAATGAAGTTTAGAATGATGACGCTGATTATGATCAGGCCAAACATTATAGCCAGAACTATCAGCAAGACCTTTCCCATGCCCAGTATATCGTTCCAGTCTCCGTGTATGGCAGCGGGAATCACTCCAAACACCAGCATCATTCCCACCAGGATAAAGAAAAATATCTTCATGACTGTCAGCATGATAACAGGGTTGGTTATCATATTGAGCTTGTAAACCCAGCGGTAAACTCCGTCGTTGCAGAGTTTTATCTCGGAACCCTGGTAGTTCTTGTCGGGATCCTGCTCTTGGGCGACCTCCTGTTTTTCAACAGGCGTGGTTTCTTTGGCTGATACTTCCTGAGGAGAACCGCAGGAGGTGCAGAACTGTGCATCATCTGGCAACTGAGCTCCGCAGTTTGTGCAGTATTTCATACGGTTATTGTTTTTTTAAAGATTATTCAAACTTCTAGGAAATGTCTATTCCGCATCCCCGAAGGCCGAGCAGGACAAAAACCAGCAGGGCTGTGGCAAGGACAAATGTGATGAGCATCAGAAGCCAGTTCTTTCTGTCTTTCCTCCGCGATAATATTCTGGCTATGAATACCAAGGCCAAGACCAAAACAGCAACTGCAATCCAGTTGTAGGCTTGGCAGAGAGCAAGAATCGTTTTCATGACAGGTGACAATTGAGGTTACAAAGCACAAGTTACGAAAAAAAGCCATTTACTGCCAAATGCAACACAATGTGGCAGGGTCTTTTACAGGTATTCGTTCACTTCCTTTATCGCTCCGGCACATTCTTCCACAACTTTTTCTACTGTAGTGCCGTACTGCTCCTTGAGGACAAGCCTCGCTTCTTCCAGGGTTATAGGAATGACATCTTTTGGCGGCGGGTTCCCGACAGCTTCCAGTATCCTGATCTTTTCGTACAGGACTCCGTAGTCCTTTCCAACTCCCTTTGCGTTCATGGCCGTGATCCTCGGGTCGAGAATTCGTTTGAACTGCTTTACGTTCTGT
>JAGCXV010000063.1 GCA_017961175.1 Bacteroidales bacterium | reverse complement strand
TGGCTGGCGAACCTTGATATTGACCTTGCGCCTTAATGCGAGAACCATGGATGTGCTCTTCTGGGCAAGTGCCATACGGTCTTCCAGATCCTTGTCGATCAAGCTTTCGTCCTCCTGCGGCATAAGGGTCAGGTGAACGGAAGATTCCTTGTGACGGCCGGAAACAGCGTTCAGGTCAAGGAACAGGCGGTCTGTGTAGAACGGTGCAATCGGAGCGGACAGGATTGCAACAGCCTCAAGGCAGCTGTAAAGTGTCTGGTAAGCCGCCAGCTTGTCGGTATTCATGGTTCCGCCCCAGAATCTCTTGCGGTTAAGGCGAACATACCAGTTGCTGAGATGGTCGCATACAAATTCCTGGATCTTCCTGCCGGCGGTGGTAACGTCATAATCATCGTAGCAGGCCTTTACGTCCCTGATCAGGGAGTTGAGGTAGGACATAATCCAGCGGTCAATCTCAGGACGCTGGGCAACAGGAACTTCCTCCTCCCTTCCGGTAAAGCCGTCAACATTGCTGTAGAGGGCAAAGAAGGAATATGTGTTGTAGAGCGTTCCGAAGAATTTGCGCCTTACTTCATCAACACCAGCCTCGTCGAACTTCAGGTTATCCCAAGGCTGGGCGTTGGTGAGCATGTACCAGCGGAGAGCGTCTGCTCCGTACTTGTCCAGCTGGTCGAAAGGATCCACGGCGTTGCCGAGCCTCTTGCTCATCTTCTCTCCCTTCTTGTCCAGCACCAGGCCGTTGGAAACCACGGTCTTGAAAGCAGGAGTATGGGAAACCATCGTATGGATTGCGTGAAGGGTGTAGAACCAGCCTCTTGTCTGGTCAACTCCCTCGGCGATGAAGTCTGCAGTCTGTCCGAACTCAGGAGTGCCGAGAGCCTTCAGAGTCTCCTGGGCATAAGGCATGGCTCCGGAATCAAACCACACGTCGATAAGGTCTGACTCGCGATACATAGGCTTTCCGCCATCGCTGACAAGAACCACTTCGTCAATATAAGGCTTGTGGACGTCTATCTTATCATAGTTGGCATCGCTGAAGTCATTCGGAACAAAACCCTTGTCTTTCAGAGGATTGCTCTTCATTATTCCGGCATCCACACTCTTTTCTATCTCGTTGTAAAGCTCAGCGACACTGCCGATGCACTTTTCTTCCTTCTTGTCTTCGGTTCTCCAGATCGGAAGCGGAGTTCCCCAGTAACGGCTTCTGGAAAGGTTCCAGTCCTGGAGGTTCTCCAGCCATTTGCCGAAGCGGCCGGTTCCGGTGCTTTCAGGCTTCCAGTTGATCTGCTTGTTAAGCTCTATCATTTCGTCCCTTACGGCAGTGGCCTTGATGAACCAGCTGTCCAGAGGATAGTAGAGAACTGGCTTGTCGGTTCTCCAGCAATGAGGATAGGAGTGGACGTGCTTTTCAATCTTGAAAGCCTTGCCCTCCATCTTCATCTGAACACAGATGTCAACGTCAAGAGTCTCGGCATCAGGGCCAAGCGTTGAGTCATAGGCGTTCTTCACATACCTTCCGGCATATTTCAGATACTCGTCCTTAACGCGTGTCTTCACGAACTCATCATCCAGGTCTTCTACCTTGAAGAACTTACCCGTACGGTCTACCATCGGGCGCCAGATTCCCTCCTTGTCCCTGAGGGTGAACGGAGCTATGTTGTTCTGCTTTCCAACACGGTCGTCATCCGCACCGAATGTAGGAGCGATGTGGACGATTCCCGTACCTTCTTCCGTGGAAACGAAATCTCCGCAGATAACTCTCATGGTATTTTCTTCCGGAAGGATCCAAGGCAGAAGCTGATAGTATCTTACACCTTCCATCTCCTTGCCCTTGAAGGTATCCAGGACCTTGTAAGGCACGAGCTTGTCGCCTGGCTTGTAATCTTCCAGAGGAATGTTTGCGGCTTTAGGGTTGAAGTTAGCAGGAATAAGATCCTTGGCAACAATGTAAACCGCAGGTTTTCCGCTGTACGGGTTGAAGGATTCAACCCTTGCATACTCGATGTTCGGACCAACGCACAAAGCCACATTTGACGGAAGGGTCCAAGGAGTGGTCGTCCAGGCAATGAAAAATACCTGGCCTTCTTCCAGGCCCTTGAAAAGGAACTCGCTCTTTTCGTCTTTACGGACCTTGAACTGGACAGTAGCGGTGGTATCCTTTACATCGCGATAGCAGCCCGGCTGGTTGAGTTCGTGGGAACTGAGGCCGGTGCCGGCAGCCGGAGAATAAGGCTGGATGGTATATCCCTTGTACAGCAATCCCTTGTTGTAAAGGTCTTTGAGGAGATACCACAGGGTCTCTATGTAGCGGTTGTCGTAGGTAATGTAAGGATTGTCCATATCCACCCAGTAGCCGATCTGCTCGGTCAGGGCCACCCACTCCGCCGTATATTTCATAACCTCCTTGCGGCAGGCGTTATTGTATTCGTCTACGGATATCTTCTTCCCGATATCCTCCTTTGTGATGCCAAGCATCTTCTCCACACCCAGTTCCACAGGAAGCCCATGGGTATCCCAACCGGCCTTTCTTGGAACCATAAAGCCCCTCTGAGTCTTGTAACGGCAATAAGCATCCTTGATGCTCCTTGCCATAACGTGGTGGATACCAGGCTTTCCGTTAGCGGAAGGAGGTCCCTCGAAGAACACGAACCGTGGGGCACCCTCCCTGGCCTTGTTTACATTCTCGAAACACTTTTCTTCCTTCCATTTGGCGAGAACTTCTCTTCCGATTTCTACCGGATCGAATTTCTTGTACTCTGCAAAACCCATATTCAATAATTCTCTCTGATTTTTTAAGGAGACAAATTTACTATATTTGTACTTAGGTACAAAAAAACATTGCGGTATGAACATTGTCGACATTGCAATCATCGTATTAGGTGTGGTCGCACTGATATGGGGAGCCTTTAAAGGCTTCATAGCCCAGCTGGTTTCCATTCTCGGAATTTTCATAGGAATCTGGGGGGCTTCCAAGTTCACCCCTTACCTTACCGGCGTTGTATCCGGATGGCTGGGAGAAGGCCAGGATGAGTCTGTAGTGAAAGTGGTTGTATTCATCGTGCTTGTAATAGTCATCATCCTCATCTGCCATCTTTTGGGCAAAGCCCTGGAGAAGGTGCTCGGACTTACGGTCCTGGGCGGGGTGAACAGGTTCTTCGGCGCATTATTCTGCCTCCTGAAGGTTGCCTTGCTGCTGATTGCAGTTGCATCGCTGACAAAGAGCACCCTGGAGGCAATGCAGATTGCCACTCCGGACTATCTTTCCCAGAGCAAATTCTACGGGCTGCTGAACCAGGCTGCCGAACAGATTTTGCCTTTCATCAAGGAGATGTTCAGCAAGATCAACGCAGCTTAAATCCCCTCACCATAAAAAAGTTGCTCATTTCCGTACGATTCCGGAATCGTACAAGGTAAATTTTACCGGATGGTTTTGAAAACCCTCCTTCCTGCCCGCATATTTGCATCGTCAAAAACAACTGGCGATGAAAAGAAAAAGGAACCGGGCGGAAGACAGTGTTATTGAAGACTTTGCCAAGGACCTGGAGCGCTGTCCGGAATGGGCGGCAGACGGACCGGGGAGAGGAGCTCTCTATCTTTACATCTTTCTCATCATAGCCGGGATTTGTCTTTGTCTTGGAACGTTGGCAGTGCTGATGGGATGAGAAGGAAAATCCACATAAAACAGACTGATTCCTACGACTGTGGGGCGGCGAGCCTGACGGCTGTGGCCGCCTGGTGGGGAATAAGGCTTCCGCTAGCCCGCATCAGACGGGAGTGCGGCTGCTGCAGCGACGGGATAACACTAAGGGGGATTGCGGATGGAGCGGCGGCCATTGGCCTGAATGCCAGGCCTGTCAAGGCCAAGGACTTTGAAAGGCTGGACCTGGACGGGAGAATCTCTCTCCTTAGGAATCTGAAGGAAGCAGGCAGCCCTGTCATAATCCATACGCTTTCAGAAAATGGGCTATTGCATTATATGGTCATTTATAAAGTGGGGAGGAAATGTGTGGAGGTGATGGACCCTGCCAGGGAAAGGATCGGGAGGGTGAATATTGCGGATATTGCAGGAAGATGGAGCGGTTATGCCGTGCTTGCCGGCCCGGGTGAGGGATATCGTGAGGTAGACCGGACGGAAGGCAGAAGGCTAAGGCTGCTGCGTCTTCTGGATATGCATCGCAGAGAAATAATCCTTGCCCTGGCCGGATCCATTGTTCTCTCAGCGATGGGAATATGCAATTCCCTGCTGATGCAGATGCTCATAGACAGGGCAATACCGAGCGGAAACATGACATATCTCATTGCCCTGGCTGGGGTTATTATCGCTATGATACCCCTTTCTCTGGTTATAGGATATCTGAGGGACCTTTACATGCTAAAGGGAGGGCTTTCCATAGACAACTCGCTGATTATCGGCTTTATGAGAAGGATCCTCAGGATGGATGAGAGATTCTTCTGCGATTATTCCAAGGGGGAGCTGGAAAGCAGGCTTTCCGATACCGTCAAGATAAGGCTTTTCATCTGCGAAGGATTGGTGAGTTTCAGCGTCTGCGCCATTACGCTGGCTGGCGTTTGCGCCCTGATGTTTTCCTTCTACAGCCGGCTTGCAGCGATGCTCATGGCCTGCATTCCGGTGTATGCTGTCCTTGTGGGGGTTGCAGACAAGGTTAACCGCCGCCTCAGCCGCAAGGTTATGGGCGCCGCCGCGGATTTTGAAAGCGATGTCATGGATTCCATAGACGGGCAGGCTGCTATCCGGCATTTCGGAACGGATACTTCCGCCCTGGCGTTCAACAGCAGTTTCTCCTCTCTTCTGTTTGCACGGTTCCGTGCCGGAAAGACATCCGCCTTGCTGGGCGGATTTTCCAACGCACTGAACCAGATTATATTGGGAGCAGTGCTTATAATCGGTGGAGCGGCCGTCCTAAAAGGAAAAATGAGCCTTGGAGAACTGGTCAGCTTCTGGAGCCTGAGCGCATTTTTCATATCTCCGGCAAGCACTCTGGTACACTTTGACTCGCTTATGAACGAAGCGCTCGTTGCATCGGACAGGATCTACGGGATAACTTCTTTCTCCGATGATAATCCGAACGGAACCGTAAGGATGCCGAAAGGCCAGGCAAAAGACCTTGTCCTGGAGAGCATAAGCTTCCGGTATCGCGGAGGAAAAAACCTGATAGAGAAATTCAGCTGCACTTTCCCAAGCGGCAGCATTACGGGAATCACCGGCCCTAACGGGTGCGGTAAGAGCACCTTGGCATCGCTGATTCTCAGAGACTATCATCCTGGCAGCGGAAAGATAACCTATGGTGGCATTGATATCTCACTTATCTATTCTACTTGCTGGAGGAGCATTATCACATCTATTCCTCAAAACTCTCACCTTTTCAATGCCACCATCTTTGACAACATAGCAATGTCCCCCGGAAGAAGGGACACCGCCATAGACATATCGGAAGCCGAACGGGCAACGGCCGCACTGGTTGCAGCAGGAGGAGAAGGACTCATCCGCAAGACAGACAAGGGCATCCTTTCCTCCTTGGGAAAAGGCGGATTGAGACTGTCTTCCGGAGAGAAGCAGATGGTGCTGATTGCCAGGATGCTGTACGCAGACCCAGATGTAATGGTCTTTGACGAGGCGGCCTCCAATATGGATGGAAACACCCTGGAACATTTCAGGAAATTGATGCTCTCCCTCAAGGCAAAAGGCAAGTGCATCATACTGATTACACACGACAGGAGGATTGCCTCCTGCTGCGACAAGATTATTGAATTGACCGGTCTATCAAAGGCGGAATCCGGCGCGCCAACTCTGCCGGAAATCTAACACTGTTGACAAAATGGAAGAAATGAGAATGAAAGTGAGCGGATTTGTCGATGCAACAGACGAAGAGCTCGCCGTGGGCGGGGGAATGAACCCTGACACAATCAGGAAGATCGCAAAGATCCTCGGAATCATCGTAGACTTCGTGATGAGCTATGGCGAAGACTTCTACAAGGGCTACAAGAAAGGGGTTGAAGGCAAGCCTCTGTTTGTGTTTAATGTCAGATAAGGAGGACGGGATATGAACGGATTCATTGAACTGTCTGCCTCCGAGCAGGTTATGGTATTCGGTGGAAAGGATGCGGATGTGTCCCGGCTTATGGAAGTTCTCGGATACGGCATCGGAGCCCTGGTCAGGGCCATCAAGCTCCTTATCCAGAAACATCAGAATGTGCAGAATATTCCTGCAGAAATCCTGAAACTGTACGCAAAATGAAATGTATGGATTCAAAAAAGGAGGCTGACCTGTGTCAGCCTCCTTTTTACTATATTTGCGCGATGAAAAAATTTTTGGTCATATACGCAGTTCTCGCCCTTGCTTTGGGCACAGGCGCCAAGGCTCAGAATTCCAAGGTCTGGACTCTCCAGCAGTGCATAGAATATGCAAGGCAGAACAACCTGCAGGTCAAGATGGAAGAGATAGGCGTGGAGCAGGCGGAGGGAAACCTTACACAATCAAAATGGGATCTGGCACCGAGCGTTAACGCCGGCCTCAGCCACAGCATGAGCTGGGGAAGGAGCGTAAACCTTCAGACACTGGAAATCATCAAGAACAAAAGGAGCATGTCCACCAGCGGAAACCTCAGCGCTTCCGCCACCATTTTCTCAGGATTCTCCAAGTTGAATTCCATAAAAAGCAATTACACATCTCTTCAGATAGCAAAGGAACAGGTAGAAAAGGTAAAGAACGATATCACGATACAGATAACCAGGGCTTACCTCCAGCTTCTGCTGGCAAGGGAGATCGAGCGCAGTGCCATCGAGAGCTGCAACAGCACCGCAGAGCAGGTGGACCGCACCGCCAAGCTGGTGGATGCAGGAAGCCAGGCCTACAGCACCCTGCTGGAAGTCCAGGCCCAGCTTGCCAACGAAAAGTCTCAACTTGTAAGCGCCTCATCTGACGTGAGAACCAATCTTCTGACCCTGATGCAGCTGCTGGACCTTCCGGTGGAAATGGAGAAGGATTTCGATATCGCGGCTCCGGACAGCACACTGAACGAAGGCCTTCTTCCGGAAGGAACCGTAGACGGAATCTACAGCCAGGCACTCCAGCTTCCACAGGTAAAAATCGCCGAGTACAATCTCGAAAAAAGCAAATATGATTTCAAGGCTATAAGGGCAAGGATGCTGCCTTCGCTTTCCGTGCAGGCGGGCTACGGATCCTACTATACCGATGGCCAGAGCGGAGCGTTCTTCACCCAGTTCGAGCATAACAAGAACCCGTCGCTGGGATTCTCGCTGAGCATTCCTGTTTTCAACGGGCTTTCCGCAAGAATCGCATCCAGGAACGCAAGACTGGCGGCCGAGAACACCGCCATTATGCTTGAGGTGCAGAAGCAGTCTCTCTACAAGGAAATCCAGACTGCCTACAACGAGGCTTTCAATGCCCTGGAGAGGATGAAAGCCGCCAGGGAGAACATGAGAAGCATACAGGAATCTTTCACTTATACGGAAAACAAGTTCAACGTGGGAATGATGAACGCCACGGACTACAACATCGCCAAGACAAACCTGTTCAAGGCGGTAAGTGCCTTTTACCAGGCAAAGTACCAGTATCTGTTCGAGTTGAAGATCCTGGATTTCTACAAAGGCAAGGCCATAAATTTATAAACTGAGACCAATGGCAAAAAAGAAGAAAAAGAGCATCTGGTGGATAGCGGCAGCGGTCCTGATCGTGATCCTGATGATTGCATCAAAGACATGCAAGAAAGACAAGACTCCTGTAGTGGAGACTTCCAAGGTGGAAAGAATGACCATTACGGAAACCATACCGGCAAACGGCAAGATCCAGCCTGTTACGGAGGTTAAAATTTCTCCTGACGTTTCAGGAGAGATCGTGGAACTTCACGTAAAGGAAGGAGACAGGGTGAAGAAGGGAGACCTCATCATCAAGATCAAGCAGGACATTTACCTTTCTGCAGTAGACCAGGCAATGGCTTCCGTCAACGCGGCCAGAGCTTCCTACAAGCAGCAGCAGGCTCAGACGCTGCGTGCAAAGCAGAATTACGACCGCTATGCCAAGCTCTACGAACTGAGGACTGTTTCCAAGGCCGAGTACGAGAGCGCTAGTGCCGAGTGGGATGTGGCCCAGCAGCAGCTGGACGGTGCCAAGTACAACATTTCCAGTGCAGAAGCCCGTCTGAAGGAAGCAAGGGAAAATCTGGTGAAGACCACCATCTACTCCCCTATGGACGGCATAATTTCCAAGCTCAGCGTGGAACTGGGAGAAAGGGTTGTGGGAACTTCCCAGATGGCAGGAACGGAAATGTTCCGCGTGGCAGACTTCAGCCAGATGGAGGTGCTGGTGGACGTTAACGAGAATGACATCATCCGCCTCAACCCGGGAGACAGCTCCAAGATTACCGTAGACGCCTATACGGACCGCACCTTCTACGGAGTGGTTACCGAGGTTGCCAATTCTTCCAAGAGTTCCACGACAACCGCCCTTGACCAGGCCACCACATTCGAGGTGAAAGTCAGGATTTCTCCTGAATCTTATATCGATCTTCTTTCCGAGAACGCAGCTCCGTTCCGTCCCGGAATGAGCGCTTCCGTCCAGATCCAGACCAGCAGGGCCGAGAACACACTCGCGCTTCCGGTTTCCGCAATCACTTCCAGAAGCGACCTCGGAGAAAGCGGGAAAGCCTTTGTCTTCACCTATTCAGCCAAGGACCAGACAGTTCATCCTGTAGCCATCAAGACCGGTCTCCAGGATATGACTCACGTTCAGATAACAGACGGTCTTTCAGACTCTTCCGTAGTTGTAACCGGGCCTTTCAACGCAATCAGCAAGACCCTCAGGGACGGAATGAAAGTCAAGACCTCACAGGAAAAAGCCAAATAATTTTCCTCAGCGATGGGCAAATTCATTCTTCTTATAGAATCGGCGACAGACACCTGTTCGGCAGCTCTTTCTGACGGAAGTCTTCTGCTTGCCCAGAAAGTCTGCCGCATTGCCAGAAGCCATGATACTGTCCTGGCTCCGCTGGTTGACGGGATTCTTAAGGAAAATGGAGTAAAACCGGAAGACCTTGCCGCCGTTGCCGTCAGCGAAGGTCCAGGCAGCTATATGGGCCTTAGGATCGGTGTCTCCCTGGCAAAGGGAATTGCCTACGCCGCCAAAACCAATCTCATAGGAATCAGCACCCTGGCCGTTATCGCCCGCTGCGCCGTTGAGGAGACGGGCGGAAAGTTCAGGCATATTATTCCTATGATCGATGCCGGAAGAATGGAAGTCTACACCGCTGTCTTTGACGGAGATTGCAACCAGACTGAAAAGACTGAGGCAAAGATCCTGGACGAAAACAGTTTCAGAAGCCTCATTGAAGAAGGCCCAGTCCTTTTTGCCGGAAGCGGAGCCCCTAAATTCGGACGCCTTCTGGAAGAGAAGTTTGGAGCCCTCCCTGAAAACGCTACGGTCCTGGACCAGGCTCCAATTGCCTCAGGTCTCAGGACCGATGCCTCTAAGGCTATGGAAGAAGGAAGGTTTGCTGACCTTGCCTATTTCCAGCCTTTCTATCTGAAGGATTTTATTCCTGGCAAACAGAAGAAACTGCTGTAACCAGCCCCTTGTTGTCGAAGATATCCTTACCTACTATTTCTCCGTTCTTGTTGAAAATGAACATGGCCGGAAGCTTTGTCACATTGTACAGTACAAGTCCCGGTGTTGCAGATCCCTTGCCGTCGCAGACGTTAATCCAAGGGAAACGGTTTACTATGGAGTTCCAGTAAGCCTTATCCGTGCCAACGCATACTGAGTAGATCTCCAGTCCGCGTCCCTTGAACTGGTTGTAAATCTTTTCAAGCTCGGCGTTGAACATCTTCTGGTTATTGTCTGCCGGATCCCAGAAAATTAGGAGGAACGGCTTACCTGAAAGATCTGTAAGGCTTCTGATTTCCGCATTGGTGTCCGGAAGGGCTATCTCAGGGAAATTGATCTGGTTTGCATCCTTCATCCTGTATGAAAGGTCCATCTCGTTGAACAGGCTGATCGCTTCCTTGTCCAGCGCTGCCACATAAGGAGAGTTAGGATAGACTGTCTGCAGGGAATCCGCAAGCTGGCGGAAATACACGCCGTCCGTCAGTTCGGAGAACAGCGGGAAATTCTCGTTGAACTGCCTGTAAAGATTCCTCAGGTTTGTGAAGGAATAAGGGTTCTTCACAAGATGCTTAACCGCAGCCTGTTTCTGGTTGACATAGAGCTTGCCCAGTTCCACACGGATCCTCTTGACAGACTCGACATCGCCGATTTCGTTGCAGGCAATGAGCTGAACGCTAAGGGAGTCGAAAGACTTCTGGCTCTTGGCGATAGCCTGGTCAACGCTCTGGAGGAGTTCGCTCTCCTTGCTGCCGGAAACCTTGACGCTCCTTCCGTTGGAATCAGCCTCGACCTTGGCCTTGTCTCCCGGAGCAAGAAGCAAGGAGGCTATACGGATTCCGTTATAGTCCAGATAGTAGAAGTTCGGAGACTGGTAAGGGAGATCAATCTTTGCAGAAGCTTTTCCCGCAGCGTCGGTCTTGAAGGTGTCTACAACATCCACCTTATTGACATTCAGGATGCTGAGCACCACATCCCTGTTAGCCGCTCCGTCTATCTTGAGCTTTATGGATGCCTTGTCGCTGCTGCAGGCGCAGAATGAGAGCAGCACGGCCAGGTATAAAAGTTTTTTCATAATCAGTCGCTGAATAAACTAAAGTTCCTTTCTGATCTTTTCTGCAATCTCCTCCATCTGTTCAGGGGATGGATGCAGTTTCTTTGCGCCGTCGAAATCGAGGTCTCCCTCATTGTTCATAGGCACCAGATGTATGTGTGCGTGAGGCACTTCCAGCCCGATTACGGCAACCCCTATCTTGCGGCAAGGGATAGCCCTTTTCTGGGCCTCTGCTATTTTCTTTGCAAACTTCCACAGTCCGGCATAGTACTCGTCTTCATAATCGAAGATATAGTCCTTCTCGTCCTTTGGAACCACCAGGGTATGACCCAGCTGAACCGGAGAAATATCCAGGAATGCAAAGTAGTCTTCTGTCTCGGCGATCTTGTAGCAAGGAATCTCTCCCGCTATGATTCTTGAAAATATTGAAGCCATCTTCTAAAGTTTAAATTGTCAGAGTGAAATGTCCAGGATCTCGAACTTGATGATTCCGGCAGGGGCGTTAACGTCCACGACCTCTCCCTTCTTCCTTCCGAACAGAGCCTTGCCGATAGGAGTGGAAACGGCCAGTTTTCCCTGGGCCAGGTTGGCCTCGCTCTCTCCAACCAGGGTGAATACCATCTTGGCTCCGGTCTTGAGGTTCTTGACCGTAACCTTGTTGAGCATTCCCACCTGCTCGGTGTTTATCTGAGACTCATCTATGATCTTGGCGTTGGCGATCAGATCCTGCATCTTGCTTATTTTCAGCTCAAGAAGCCCCTGTGCCTCGCGAGCAGCATCATATTCCGCATTCTCGGAAAGATCTCCCTTGTCTCTTGCCTCCGCGATTGCCCTTGATATAGCCGGCCTCTGGACGGAAATCATATCGTTGAGCTCCTCCCTGAGTTTCTCCAGGCCTTCAGCTGTTACATAATGTACTTTTGCCATAACATAAAAATTAAGAAGAATCCCGGAAGGGACTCCCCTGCGTTTGTCTTTTACAATGCAAATCTACAAAAAATATTTTAAGCAGCTCTCCTTGTCCTTCTCCAACTGGATTTTAAGTTCAGACAAAGAGGAAAACTTTATCTCGTCCCTGATCCTTCCGGCAAACTCCAGGCCCAGGTCCAGTCCATAGATATCCTCATCAAAATCAAGTATATGAGTCTCTATGGAAATATGGGCGGCGTTGCTGACCGTAGGGCGTACTCCTATGTTGCAGATTCCCTTGAAGCGGCGTCTTCCCAGACTTACATCCACTGCATATACTCCGTTCCCCGGAATCAGTTTCAGAGGGTCGTACAGCTTAAGGTTCGCTGTCGGGAATCCTATGGTCCTTCCCAGATGGTTTCCGGAGACAACCACCCCTTTCAGGGCATACTCCCTGCCCAGGAGGTCAGCGGCCTTCTTCACGTCTCCCTTCTCCAGGAGATGGCGGATCTTGGTGGATGACGGCACCAGTCCGTCCAGGGTGAATTCCCCCACCCTTACTACTTCCAGTCCGCAGCGGCGGCAGATGTCCATCATATCCTCCTGGCTCTTGCCCTTGTCGTGGCCAATGTGGTGGTCATAGCCGATTACCAGGATCTTCACCCCGCATTTGCCTATAAGATATTCCTTTATGAATTCTTCCGTGGAAAGCATGCTGAACTCCTTGCTGAACTCCAGCACGGTTACCTCGTCTATGCCGAGGCTCTTTATCAGCGCCCGCTTCTCCTCAAGGGAAGTCAGCAGCCTCAGATTGTAGGCCTCCTGCTGGAGCACGCTGCGGGGATGGGGCCAGAATGTCACCACCTGGCTCTTAAGGCCTTTTTCCTCAGCGATATGCCTTGCGGTAAGGATCACCTTCTGGTGGCCCAGATGCATTCCATCGAAGAATCCGGTTGTAGCTACGCTCATTGCTCTTCTGTATTTTCGTCCATAATCGCGGAGATTCTCTCCTTGTAACCCCTGAGCTGGCCCTTGCAGAATGCAATCAGCGCCATTCCCTTCTTGATGTCCTCCTCAATCCTGTCCAGCGGGGCGTTCTTGTCCTCCACCCTCTCCACGATTGCCTCGAGTTCGGCTATCGCCTTCTCGTAGGTAAGGTCTTCTTTCAGTTCTTCCATATCTATTGTTCTGTTTTCTTTTCAATTTTTACATCCCTTGCAGTCAGGCTCACCTTTCCGTCCTTCATCATTATCGTAAGCCGCACTCCATCCGCGACGGAAGCTATATCCGTTACCTTCTGCCCGTCAATCGTAACTATTCCGTAACCGCGTTCCAATATCCTTGAAGGGTCCGCTCCCTGAAGCAGGGTAAGCACCCTGTCCAGCCAGTAAAGCCTCTCCTCAATGTTTCCCTGGGCTGCCTTCTCCAGCCTGTACCTGAGATTTGAAAGCTTTTCCCCACGCACCTCGGTGTAATTCCTCAGGGTTGAGGAGAATCTTGCGGAAAGCCTCTCCAGGGCATCATCATAGCCGGCCAAAGTGTCTTCCAGTCCCGCAAAAAGCCTTCCGGACACATCCTGAAGGGCTTCATAAGCATCGGAGAATCTTCCTATTATGAAATCCGCCGCCCCGGTCGGAGTCTTTACCCTGACGCTGGCCACATCATCGCAGATATGGTTATCCCTCTCGTGGCCGATACCGCTGATTACCGGCAGCGGGCAAAGCGCTATGCTTCTAGCTATCAGATAGTCGTCGAAGCAGGCAAGGTCCAGGTTGCTGCCTCCTCCCCTTATGAAAGCCACCACGTCAAAATCGGCGGCCCGTTCTTCAATCATTCCAAACGCGGCACTGATGCTTTCCGGGGCCGTCTCTCCCTGCATAGCGGCTTCAAACAGCTGAACCTCAAAGTCTACCCCGGAATCCTCAAGGTGCTTCATGAAGTCTCCGTAACCTGCCGCTCCCTCGGCAGAAACTATGGCTATCCTGTAAGGCAGGGTCGGCACTTCCAGCTCCTTGTTCCTCTCCAGGAGGTCTTCCTCAGCCAGCCTTTTCAAGGTGGCCTGTTTCTTTGCCTCCAGATCGCCGAGAGTATAAGAAGGGTCAATATCCAGCACATTCAGGGAGAAGCCGTAAAGCTCGCTCAACTGGCTTTGTACATAGAGCATTACCTTGATTCCCTTCCTCAGCGGCGCCCCGCAGCTAAGCTCAAATGCCCGGCTGAGGGCAGCAGCCCTGTAGGACCAGATCGTACCCCTGGCCTTGGCCGTCACTGAGCCGTCCGGATCGGTTTCCACAAGCTCCAGATAGCAATGCCCCCTGTTCCAGTTCACGTTGGCCAGTTCGCACACCACCCACTCCGGAAGCCCCCCGGCATCCTCAATCAAATCTTTCACCTGCGCCAGATAGGCTGACAGAGTTATATGGCATATATTTGGCATAACGAAGTGCAAGGTACGAATAATTAATTGAAGAATCTTTTGCCGTTAAGGTCAAAAATCGTAACTTGCACAAACATTTTTCTATGAAGACTTTCAGGTACATACTTCCTATTATCTTGATTTTGATAATACTTGCAATGGTAATGATTTTTTATGCCAAGGCAAGTCCGGACAGTTTCGGGAAAAAACACCCTATTCCTGACGGAATGGAATATAACCTGCCGCTCACCGGGAAATCCCATCTGACGGCACCGGCAGATACTCTTGATTCCAAGGCCTGCCTGGTTCTCTGGAATGACATTCAGGGTGGTATATACAAGTATGACTTCTATTACGGGCCTCTTCCTGCCGGAGAAATATTCCTGAGGTGTTATGAGGCCACTGAAAATATCCCGCTTTCGGCAGAAAGAATCCTCCAGCGCAGCAAGGTCGGGATAGATTCAACGGCATCATTTACCCAACTGGTGGACAAACAGAGATTCACCATCTACGAAGGAGACTGGGATGATTATTACGCCGCCAGGGTTGAAGTATGGTTCAGGGATGCTGCTACAAAGCAGGAGAGGAAACTTGTGGAGAAGGTTTACCGTGTAGAAGGTTGGATGAGGTAATAAATAATAAAACTCATATGAAAAATTTGCATTACTATTTTCTTGTAGCTCTTATAGCTTGCGCTGTCTTGTCATGCAAGTCAAACAGCGCTGCAAACCAGGAGCAAGAGGTTGGACTGGCACCTCAGGACAGCGTTGTCACCCTGACAGTCAATGGAGTATCTTTCAACATGATTCTTGTTAAGGGCGGCACATTCACTATGGGAGCAACCGAGGAGCAGGGCGATGATGCCGAGGACGACGAGAAACCTGCTCACGAAGTCACTCTTTCAGACTTCTACATCGGTGAGACTGAGGTAACCCAGGCCTTGTTCAAAGCGGTTATGGGAGACAACCCGTCAGACAATGAGGGGGATGACCTGCCTGTTGAAGCGGTCAGTGAAGCAGACTGCGATTTCTTTACCGATAAACTCAGCGAACTTACAGGAAAGTTTTTCCGCCTGCCTACAGAAGCAGAGTGGGAATATGCCGCCCGCGGAGGAAACAAGAGCAAGGGCTTCAAATTTGCCGGAAGCGACAATCTTGAAGATGTGGCCTGGTTCAACGATATAGACAGCGGAACCCACCCTGTGAAAGGCAAGGCTCCAAACGAACTGGGCATTTACGACATGAGCGGTAACGTAGATGAATATTGCGCTGATGACTATGCTCCTTACAGCAGTGAGAGCCAGACTGACCCTAAGGTGGTATCAGATGACTCGGAAGGCCAGGTTGTCCGTGGCGGTTGTTTCTGCTCGGATGAAACTGAATTATGCCGTGTTACCAGGCGCCACTTTACCACTGGCTATGTATTCGGCAGCAGAGGCTTCCGCATCGTTATGACTATTGATAACTAATACTCTAAAAATAAAGATCATGAAAAAGTATGCTATTTTCTCAATCATTGCATTGGCTGCTGCCGTGATGATTTACGCCTGCAAGGCAAAACCGGCAGAGAATGTAGAGCAGCCAAAAGACGCCGTAACAACCCTTGCCCCTGAACATCTGGTGACGCTGATTAACGGTGACTGGGAAGCTGTTCCACAGGAATTGCTCGATGCAGTTGGAATGAAAACCCTGAAAGCATTCAGGCAGGAAGTAAAGGATGCACAGTGCGACAATCTCCAGTATTATTACGGAAAGGGCGCTACTGTTGAACTCAACGAAGAGGGGCAGCCTGTAGCCATTACCTCAGATGACGACAATGCTGTTGTTATCCACCTGACAGCCGAGTCTGTAGCTTACGGAACCATCGCTTTCCGCAACGAGGCAGACTATAACGAGTTCCTGAAGAAAGCGGATGCTTACAAGCAGACCCTTACAGGAGAAGAGGATCTGGCAATTGAGTTTACCGGTGACGGCAAGAATACCGGGGAAGAGAAACAGATGCAAGGCTATGAGAACGACAAATGGTACATTGTCCAGTTCATCGCCGATAAATAATAGTCTCTAGAATAAAATGAAAAAGATCCTTTTATTGACTGCCATGTTTTTGGTGGCTTTGACTGCGGGTGCCCAGACTTATAACAACCCGAGTCAAAATTCAAATGACAGCAGAGTTAAGATAACCAAGGTAGAAAGAACTTCAGATGCCACGATAGTCTATTTGAAGTATACTTCTAATAGCGCTAACGCCTGGAGCCGTATTGACGCTTATCCTTATCTGAAAGACGAGGCCACTGGAAAGAAATACCAGGCCACGGATGCCTTGAATTTCAAATGGGGAGTAAAGTATAAAGGCGGAAATACAACATTTAAGATCGAGTTCCCTCCTCTGCCGAAAAGTACTTCCAGGGTGACATTCAGGGAGGCTGCCGGAGTAGAGAATCCGTTTATAGTCAGCAATATTTCGTTGCCGGTCAATGGCCAGCAGAAGAAAAGCGCACAGACAAACGCTAAGAAGCAGACGTCTTCTGGCGGTTCTTCAAAGACTTACAACAACCCTAAACAGACAACAAACAACAAAAGTATCAGGGTTGTAAAAGTCATAAGGACCAAAGAATATACCATCGTACACTTCACTTATAATTTGGGCAACTATAATGCGTTGAAAATGAATACGGCTAAGATGTCGTTAGTTGACGATGATACAGAAACTGTATATAAAGCGGTTAAGCCTTTGAATTTCCAGAACGATCAAGCTTACCATGGTAACCCGACATTCAAGGTTCAATTCAAAGCTCTCCCAAGAAGTGTTTCTGTTGTCAGATTCAGAGAAACTTCCAAAGACAATAGTTATTTAACATGGAGTGTAAAGATACAATTACCTCCACCTGCCAACTCTCAGCATAAGAATAACAATAACAACAAAACTGTCAATATCAATGTGTATTAACGGACAGTCACTGCAAAGAAAAAGACCGGTGCGATTGCATCGGTCTTTTCTTTTTCCAGCTTCGAGACTGATTATTCGGTCTTCCACTTCTTGAGGATGTCGGAGAGCTTTGTGGAGGCTTCCTTGGAGATATTCTCGATGAAAGCCTGTGCGTCAGCTTCTGCGTAAGGCTCGCCGAGATCGTTGGTGTAGACCTTCTTTCCGTCTTTCTCGCTCTCGGTGAAGAGTTGCCTGAAACCCTCGTATTCGGTCTTCTGGAAATAGGTAGTCTGGCCGAAACCGTTAACTACAACCGCGTCGCCCTGGAATGATACTTCCTGGCCCTCGGTAATAGGGATAGCGTCAAAATTATCAACATCTTTAAGATCCTTGTAGAAGGAAAGGAGCAATGCATCCTTGCCGTCCTCGGAGTCAAGATATACATAGTCGTTGGCAAGAGAGTAGCCGGCGATTTTCTTATCCTGTCCATAAGCCAGATACCACAGAGTCTGGATATCCTCCTGATGTGCCTTGATGTTGTTCTCGGCTGCGGCTACAAGGGCAGTGTCGATAGTTATTGCTGCTGGCTCTTCAGCTGGCTGCTCTTTAGGTTTGCTGGTGCATGAGGCAAAAGCCAAACCTAAAGCCACCAATGAAAGCAAAACGGATTTTGTCAAAACTTTTTTCATTGCTGTTATTGATTAATATTGTGTTCCTGATGTGTTTTGTTGTGCAAAAATAGGAAAAATCTTAAATTTGCGGCCAAACATTCCAGGTATGAAAATCAAGAAGGCGGCATTCGCAGGAAGCAGCACCACCTTGAAAGGCAGGCCGGGCAAAAGGCTCCCGGAAATAGCATTCATAGGGCGCTCCAACGTGGGAAAGTCTTCCCTGATAAACATGCTGTGCTCTGGTGCCGAAAAGATAACCAAGGGCAAGGAACTGGCCCGCACCAGTTCTTCTCCAGGCAAAACCATCTCCATAAACCATTTCCTTATCAACGACAGCTGGTACCTTGTGGACCTGCCTGGATACGGCTACGCCAAGATTTCCGGCAAGATGAGGGATGAACTGGCCAGGATGAACAATGAATTCATAGGAGAGTCAGAAGAACTGGCCACACTGTTTGTCCTTCTGGACTCCCGACACACCCTCCAGCAGATAGATCTTGACTTTATTACGGCTCTGGGTGAAGAAGGTATTCCTTTTTCCATTATCTTTACAAAATCAGACAAGCCTAGAAAAAACGAGCTGGAAAAGAATATCGAGAGCGTAAAGAAAACACTGTCAGAATATTGGGAGGAACTGCCCCCGATATTTGTCAGTTCGTCTGAGAAAGGGACCGGAAAAGAGGAGATCATCGCTTACATGGAGCAGGTACTGAACTTATTTAGAACAACATAAAGCAAGAATATGGAACATCCAATCAAGATTTTCTCAACCAGAAACTCCAGATACCTGGCTGAGCGCATTTCAAAATCGCTTAATCTGGAACTTGGCAAATCTGATGTAACGGTCTTCAGCGACGGGGAATTCCAGCCTATCTACCTGGAGAGCGTTAGAGGCGTTGCGGTGTTTATTGTCTGCTCCACTTTCCCGCCAATGGAAAACCTTATGGAACTGCTGCTTATGATAGACGCGGCAAAGAGGGCCTCAGCCTACAAGGTTGTGGCTGTAATGCCGTACTTCGGATGGGCAAGGCAGGACCGCAAGGACCGTCCAAGGGTATCTATCGGAGCCAAGCTGGTGGCAAACCTGCTGGCCGCTTCCGGTTGCGACCGCATTATGACGGCAGACCTTCACGCAGACCAGATCCAGGGATTCTTCGACTTCCCGGTTGACCACATCTACGCAAGCTCCATATTCCTGCCTTATCTGAGAAGCCTCAAGCTTGAGGACCTGAGCATCGCAGCTCCTGATATGGGCAGCGCAAAGAGAGTCAACGCCTACTCCAGGATTGTAGGATGCCCTATGATCATCTGCCACAAGAGCAGGGAAAGGGCGAATGTAGTCGGATCGATGACCGCCATCGGAGACGTTGAGGGAAGGAATATCGTGATCGTAGACGATATGGTGGACACCGCCGGCACCCTCTGCAAGGCAGCCAGCATGCTTATAGACAAGGGCGCAAAGAGCGTAAGGGCCCTGGCTACCCACCCTGTACTTTCCGGAGCGGCCTACGAGCACATCGCATCCTCCCCTCTGGAAGAGCTGGTCGTAACCGATACCATTCCTCTCAGGGCACCTGAAGGAGCGGATACAAGCAAAATCAAGGTTATCTCCGTAGCAGAACTCTTCGGAGACGTCATAGACAAGGTTTACAGGGACAAATCCTTTGGAAACACGCTGATGTATTAACAGTCAAAACTTCAAAGCCATGCTCATCCACAAAGAATTCACGATTGGAGAAATCCGTTTCCGCCTGGTAGAAGGCATCAGGGATTATTTCCGGGGCTGCCATATGGAAAAGGCCGTCCTGGGCCTTAGCGGCGGCATAGATTCCGCTGTGGTTGCGGCATTGGCAGTCGAGGCTTTGGGCAAGGAAAACGTGCACGGAATCCTGCTGCCGAGCGAGTTTTCCACCCTGCATTCCATCCAGGACGCCGTGGATCTTGCGGACAACCTGGGAATCAGCTATAATGTCATCCCTATCTCCGATATCTACAACAAGTTCATGAAGGGGCTTGAGGACGTGTTCAAGGACAAGAGGGAATGGAGCGTGGCGGAGGAAAACCTCCAGGCCCGCATCAGGGGAACCATACTGATGGCATACGCCAACAAGTTCAACGCCCTGCTTCTGAACACCTCCAACAAAAGCGAACTCTGCACCGGATATGGAACCCTGTACGGAGACCTTGCCGGAGCGATTATGGTAATCGCGGATCTTTACAAGGGAGATGTCTATGAACTTGCATACGACATAAACCGCGAGGAGGAGATTATCCCCATTTCCACCCTCACCAAGGCTCCTAGCGCCGAACTCCGCCCGGGACAGAAAGACTCTGACTCCCTTCCGGACTACGAGCTTCTGGACCCTATCCTCTATGCCGTAAACGAGGGAGGAAAGACCTACGCCCAGCTGGAAGAGGAAGGCTATGACAAGGAACTGATTGCCAGAATCAGCTCCCTGACAGGAAAATCCGCCTTCAAGATCCACCAGATTCCTCCGATCCTCAACATAAGCAGCGCCCCTGTGGTTTACAGGGAAAAATGGCTTATCAAATAACCGATGAACACCCTTGCCGTCATACTGGCCTCCGTGGTCCTGGTAGGACTGTGCGTATTCGGATTGTGCTTCAACATCATCTTCAGGAAAGACGGCCGGTTTCCGGACTCGGAAGTCGGGCACAACAAGGAAATGAGGAAAAGAGGCATCGTGTGCATGAGGGAAGAGGATGAAAGGATATGGGGGAAGTCCACCCATATCAAAGTAACCGGGCAGAAGAATAAACGTATAAAGACAGTACCCGACGAGCAATGCTCCGCGTGCGAGCAGGAATGTGCCCTGAAGGGTCTGATAAGGAAATAAAAGGATTTTATATGGGAATTGTAGCTATAGTAGGACGCCCTAACGTGGGAAAATCTACCCTGTTCAACCGTCTGGTCGGGCAGAGGAGAGCGATTGTGGACCAGACCGCGGGCGTAACACGTGACCGCCACTATGGCAAGTGCGAGTGGTGCGGAAAGACTTTCTCCGTAATAGACACCGGAGGATATACGACAAACTCTGACGACGTCTTCGAGAACGAGATAAGGAAACAGGTAATGTCTGCAATAGAAGAGGCGGACGTTATCCTTTTCCTCTGCGACGTGGGAACGGGAATAACGGATTACGACCAGTCCATCGCCAAGATACTGAGGCGCAGCAAGAAGCCTGTAGTCCTGGCTGTCAACAAGGTAGACTCCGGAGAAAAGATCTACGGGACATATGAATTCAACGCCCTGGGGCTTGGTGAGCCTATGGTAATCGCATCCGCCAGCGGCGGCGGCACTGGAGACCTTCTGGACCGCCTTGTCGCGGAGCTGGAAAAAACCGGTTCCTGGGAAAAGAACGAAGACCTGGCCCATCTTCCGAGAATAACCATCGTGGGAAGGCCTAATGTGGGCAAGTCATCCATGACAAACGCACTGCTTGGAGAGGAAAGAAACATCGTGACCCCTGTAGCGGGCACGACCAGGGACTCCATCACCACCCGCTACAACAAGTTCGGGTACGACTTCCTTCTGGTGGACACCGCCGGAATGAGGAAGAAAACCAAGGTAAGCGAAGACCTGGAATTCTACTCCGTGATGAGGGCCATCCGAAGCATAGAGAATTCCGATGTCTGCATCCTTATGATAGACGCAACGGAAGGCATCCAGGCACAGGACCTGAACATCTTCTACCTGATCCAGAAAAACGGAAAGGGATGTGTGATCGTGGTCAACAAGTGGGACCTTATAGAAAAGGACACGATGACCATGAAAAACTTTACGGAAGACATACTCGCCAAGACAGCTCCGTTCACTGACGTTCCCGTGGTTTTCACCTCCGTAATAAACAAGCAGAGGATCCACGATGTGCTGGAAAAGGCAATGCAGGTGTACAAGAACTACTCCCAGAAGGTAGACTGGAAAGAACTCAACGATGCACTAATGCCGCAAATAGAAGAACATCAGCCGCCTATGTACAAGGGAAAGGAAGTCAGGATAAAATATATCACACAGCTTCCTACAAAGGTTCCGTCATTCGCCTTCTTCTGCAACCTTCCGCAGTACATCAAGGACCCTTATAAACGCTTCCTGGAGAACAGGTTACGCGAACGATTCAATTTTACAGGATGTCCTGTAAACATTTATTTCAAGGAGAAATAAAAACAAAGACGTTTCATTTTCTAAGGCGGAGAACTTTGGTTTCCCGCCTTTTGTTTTTGCCCCTTTATGCCTCCCAGCGATGCAATCGCTGAGAAAAACGTTGCATAAAAAAGTTGAAAAAAATTAAAAAAAGTTTTGGTTTTTTGTTACGCCTTTGTTACATATTTATTATATTTGTTCAGCAAACCTATTTACTAACTAAAAATTATCCAATGAAAAAGGTCTTACTATTCGCTTTGGCAGCGCTCATTTCAACGATGGCGTTTGCTCAAAGTCGGGTTACTGGTACGGTAACCTCTAAAGAAGACGGTGGCCCTATCCCTGGCGTTAACGTTATGGTTAAGGGTACCCGTACAGGTTCCTTTACAGACGAGAACGGTAAGTATTCCATCAATGCTCCAGCTAATGCCACCCTCGTCTTCACTTCAGTGGGATACACAACAGTAGAAGTTCCGGTTAACGGAAGAAGCGTTGTAAATGCCGTTATGGCATCTGACGCTATCGGACTGGACGAGACTATCGTTGTTGCTTACGGTACTGCAAAGAAGGGTTCCTATTCAGGATCCGCAGCAGTTGTAAAGCAAGACGCAATCAAGGACGTTCCGGTTGTCAGCTTCGAGCAGGCTCTGGCAGGAAAGGCTGCCGGTGTTCAGGCAATGTCTTATTCAGGACAGCCTGGTTCAGAAGTTGAAATCAGCGTCCGCGGTTATGGCTCATTCAACGCTAGCAACAAGCCTCTCTACGTTATCGACGGTGTTCCTGCAACAAGTGGAGACTGGTCTACAGGAAACATCTCCACCAGTGCAATGAACTACCTTAACCCTAGCGACATCGAGTCCATCACCATCTTGAAGGACGCAGCTGCCGCTTCCCTTTACGGATCAAGGGCTTCCAACGGTGTCATTCTCATTACTACCAAGAAGGGTAAGGAAGGAGCTATGGTATCAACCTTCAAGGCTAACGCAAGCATGTCTTACTTCTCTTACAAGAAGCACATGGAAATGGTTTCCGACGCCCAGAACGAGGCTCTGCAGAGAATGTCATTCCGCAACTATGCAGAGGATAATCCAAGC
>JAGCXV010000062.1 GCA_017961175.1 Bacteroidales bacterium | reverse complement strand
GTGGTTCGCATAGTAAGGGCTCCGTCTAACTTTACGGAGAAGCTTTCCGTTACCCAGAGTTACGCCTGCATTTTCCCTTCCGTGTCTGCCTATCGTCCGGACAGAAAGATTGCGGACGGGGTACACAACACTATAGTAGCTCTGGTAACCAGTGTTCCATGCTATAATATGCATTGCCTGCCGGACGGGGAGGCTGCCAAAGTTTGCTGCAATACGGTTTATGGACAAGAAGACGGTTCCTAACGACATATTGATTCCTGAAATTGGAAAACTTCTGGCAGAGGGCCGTGAGGTGGAGCTCCGTCCCAAGGGGAACAGTATGCTACCTTTCATCCGCCAGGAGAAGGATAGTGTTGTCCTTCTCAAAAAAGACAATGTTGAAGTAGGGGATATAGTGCTTGCCCGGACAGGAGGGCGGTTTGTCCTTCATCGTGTATATAAGGTGGTAGGGACTGCTCTCACGCTAATGGGAGACGGCAATGTTTTCGGAACGGAAAGCTGCACCAAAGAAGATGTCCTGGGTACGGTTATAAAAATCATCCGTCCGGGAGGGAAAAACGTAATTCCTTCAAAAGGAAAGCTTTGGAAGACTTTGCGCCCAGTCAGGAGATATCTTCTGGCTTTTTACCGGAGGATATGGACCAGAATTTGCCATCGCTGAAAACAAAATTTCCAGATATGAAGATTAAGAAAGGATTTGTGCTCCGCCAACTTCTCGGCGAGTATGTAGTTACCGGAGAAGGTTTGGAGAGGGTGAATTTCAACAAGATTATTTCCCTGAATTCTACCGCGGCTTATCTGTGGGAGAAGGTTCAGGACAAGGATTTCTCCGTGGAAGATCTTTCGAGACTCCTTACAGACAAGTATGAGGTTTCTGAAGAGACAGCTCTGGAGGATTCCAGAAAACTTGCCGACTCCTGGAAAGAAGCCGGCCTGATTGACGAGTAACAGACAAATGAAAAGCGTAGGATACTGCCTTAGGGCAGCCATAAGGATGAGCCGTCCCGCAAGATGGAGGATGTTGGTCAGTTTTCTGGTCGGCCTCGTACAAATTGCGGCGTCTCTGTCTTTCGTTTGGATAAGCAAGGCGCTTGTGGATGTGGCCACGGGAGACCGCAACGGTTCCTTGTGGTTTTATGTCATCCTTATGGCGTCCATCATGCTTGCCCAGATAATCCTTCGCCTTTTTGCCGCCTGGTGGGAGAAGATGAACGTGGTAAAGACGCAGAATATCCTGCGCCGGAATCATTTCTCACACGTTCTTTTCAGCACTTGGAGGGGCAAGGAAATGTTCCACAGCGCGGATACCGTCAACCGCCTTGAGGAAGACATTAGGGTTGTTACGGAACTTCTGTGCGTGAGGATTCCGGACGTGTTCGTTACCGTTTGCCAACTGGTTGCGGCATCCATATATGCGGTGCTTCTGGCTCCAGGCCTTATATGGATGGTGATTGCACTTATGATCGTTGCCATCGTGGGTTCCCGCCTTTTCTTCCGCCGCCTCCGCCGTCTTACGGACAATATCAGAAAGAAAGACAGCCGCGTTCAGCAGCTTTTCCAGGATAACCTCCGTCTGAGGGATCTGGTGCTTATGCTCTTCGGCCCGTCCAAGGTTATGGGCAGGCTGGATTCGGAGCAGAAAGACATTGAGGTCCTTACCCGCAAACGTTTGCTTCTTAACGTGGTGGCCAGAGGTTTCATGGGAGTCGGCTTTATGGGTGGATATGCCGCAGCGTTCTTCTGGGGAGTATTCGGAATCGCCGCCGGAACCGTGACTTACGGTATGATGACCGCCATGCTCCAGCTGGTTGGGCAGGTACAGCGTCCTATATCCGATATAGGCAGGGCCATCCCGGCATTCATCCATGCAGTAACTTCCATCGAGAGGCTTTCTGAACTTACAGACCTCCAGCAGGAAGAACAGGGAGATGCAATCATCTTCGACAATGCTCCTCAGATTACCCTGAGCAACATATCCTTCTCTTATCCTGATTCTGACGAGAAGGTTCTCAACGATTTCTCCTGGAGTTTCCCTTCCGGCAGTCTGACTGCCATCATGGGAGCCACCGGAGCCGGAAAGAGCACCCTTCTTAGAATTGTGATGGGACTTCTTAAACCTTCTGCAGGCTCAGCGATTCTGTCAGGAACGAAAGACGGGAAGGAAAGCCAGGCGGAGATTTCCGCAGCCACCAGGGAGAACTTCATGTATGTTCCGCAGGGTAACACTCTCCTTTCCGGAACCATCCGGGAGAATCTTCTCCTTGTTGATCCTCAGGCAGATGACTCTCTGCTGAAGGAAGTGCTCCAAAGGGCGGAAGCCTCTTTCGTGCTGGATCTTCCGGAAGGGCTTGACACCAAGTGCGGAGAAGACGGATCAGGGCTTTCCGAGGGCCAGTGCCAGAGAATCGCCATAGCAAGGGCGCTTCTGAAGAAAGGTGGAGTGCTTCTTCTGGATGAAGCCACATCCGCGCTTGACAGTCAGACAGAACATCGTCTGCTCGAGAACATATGCAACACCTATCGCGGAAAAAAGACGATAATCTTTATATCCCACAGGGAGGCCGTTGCCGGCTTTGCTGACAATGTGCTCAGATTCCAGTGAAAAGGGTTGTCTTCCATATAGATGTTAATTCTGCATTCCTCAGCTGGACAGCCATTAAAATGCTGAAAGAAGGTGCGGGTCAGGACATCCGCACGATCCCTTCCGTGGTCAGTGGAGATCCCTCAGACAGAAGAAGCATCATCACCGCCGCTTCCATCCCCGCAAAGAAACTTGGCATAAAAGCAGCCACGCCGGTGTCAATGGCCCTGAGGACCTTTCCGAATCTTGTAATCGTGAGAGGGGACTTTGACTGGTACCGCAAATGCTCAAAAGGTTTCATAGCCATCTGCCGCAGTTACAGTCCCGTGCTTGAGCAGTTTTCCATAGACGAATGCTTCCTGGACATGACATTCCGCCTTTTCGGAAAGGATCCTGTAAGCGTTGCAACTGCCCTCAAGGACGAGATCAAGGCCAAACTTGGTTTTACGGTCAATGTGGGAGTCGGGTCCAACAAGCTGCTGGCCAAGATGGCATCTGACTTTGAGAAGCCGGACAAGGTCCACACTCTGTGGACGGAAGAAGTCCGGGAAAAGATGTGGCCTCTGGGAGTCAGGGACCTTCTCTGGGTTGGCAGGAAAACCGAGGAAAAACTGCTTTCCTACGGCATCCGGACAATCGGTCAACTGGCTCAGACTGATATATCCTATCTTAGGCGCATTGTAGGGGAAAGGGGAGCGCTCCAGCTTCACGAAACTTCAAACGGCATAGATAATTCACCTGTCGAGACCGAGCATCCCGATGCAAAGAGCTACAGCGCCGAGCGTACTTTCCCGAAAGACCTTTCGGAGCCAAAGGACATTGACAGGGCTCTTTTCAAGGTAGCCTGCATAGTGTGCCATAGAATCAGAAAAGACAAGGTCAAGGCCTCTACCGTCTCCATATTCATCAAGTTCACCGATTTCTCCACTTTGCAGAAGCAGTGCTCACTTCCACAGCCAACAGACATCACGGCCCTGATACTGAACGCAGCAAGGGGTCTTCTGACAGAGATCTGGGACGGAGAGCGTCCTCTGAGGCAGGTTGGCCTTGGCCTTTCCAAGCTCTCCAGAGACGCCGCCGAGCAGATGAGTCTGTTTGAAGACCCCAAGCTTGACTTTTACCGCAAGTGGGATGAAAACTACGATAAGGCGAACAGCAAGTAGTCTTTACTTGGATATCTCCTTGAGGGCTTTCTCTATCTCCTTGTCTGCATTTTTCTTGATCTGTTCCTGTACCTTTGGGTCTGACAGCATCTTTTCAGCTTCTGCCATAGAATCGTCCAGGCTCTTCTGCAGACCTTTGTAAATCTGTACGCGGGCTTTGCAAGGAATGGCGTCACCGTTTACCTTCTTGTCTTTTCTTTCCATTGAGCAACGGTAGAAAACACCGTCCTTGACATAGGACCATCCGTACATTCCGGAATAGAATTCCACTCCGAACAGACTTCCGCCCTTGCCGTCCTCGATCATCTTGTC
The DNA here is from genome assembly GCA_017961175.1 of Bacteroidales bacterium. Classification (GTDB taxonomy): domain Bacteria; phylum Bacteroidota; class Bacteroidia; order Bacteroidales; family UBA932; genus Egerieousia. Next base: position 537 of record JAGCXV010000062.1, on the reverse strand, counting down.
GAAGTCTTTCTCCTGGGATGCCTCTTCAAGGGTGTTCTTCTCCTCAAAACCGTAAACGTTTATTCCGTTGTCAGCAATCTTCTTTGTAGCATCGTAAACCTTGCGCACATACTTGATGTACTCGTCTTTGGAGAGTTCGCCTTCTGCAATTGCAAACGTAGCGGTAGCCACGTGTCCGTCATCTCCGTAGAAGTCATACTTGTCGCCTTCTCCCAAAGCAAAGTCCGGGGTAATGTCTTTAAAGTTGATTCCGTAGTTCTTCCTGAAGCAGAATTCCGCGGCCTCCTTGCTGTCCTTGGATCCTGTGAACACATCATTTTCTGAAGGTGCTGCCTTTTCTTCCACAGCAGCTTCAGGGCCGGAAGAATTCTTTTTTCCGCCACAGGCTGCTATCATCATCGCTGAGACGGCAAACAACATTATAAGATAAATCTTTTTCATATCACGGAAGCCTTGCTATTCAATACCGATAAGTTCCTGAACGAGAGTAGGATTGCCGTCTTCTCCATTAAGAACATTCTTGACTACGCCAATGCC
>JAGCXV010000010.1 GCA_017961175.1 Bacteroidales bacterium | reverse complement strand
CTTTCAACCAACGCTATGAACAGCAATGGCTCTGCAATAATGCAGTGCTATAGAAAAGGCGCCTTCTTCGCCAATCCTTGTTTTGCTCAGATTCATCCAACCTGCATTCCTGTTCACGGCCAACAGCAGAGCAAACTCACCATTATGTCCGAATCTTTGCGTAATGACGGTCGTATTTGGGTACCAAAGAAACTTGAGGATGTCCAGAAACTGCGCAATCATCAGATAAAACCGTCCCAGATACCTGAAGAAGACAGGGATTACTACCTGGAGCGCAGGTATCCCGCCTTCGGCAACCTTGTTCCCAGAGATGTAGCCTCCAGGGCTGCAAAGGAGAGGTGCGACGCTGGATTCGGCGTAAACGAGACAGGACTTGCCGTCTTCCTGGATTTCAAGGATGCCATAGCCCGTCTTGGGCGCGAAAAGGTGGCTGAAAGGTATGGCAACCTCTTTGAGATGTATCAGAAGATAACCGACTCCAACCCTTGGCAAGAGCCTATGATGATATATCCCGCCATCCATTATACAATGGGAGGATTATGGGTTGATTATGACCTTCAGACAACCATTCCGGGCCTATATGCCATTGGAGAGGCCAATTTCTCAGACCACGGCGGAAACAGACTCGGTGCCTCAGCTTTGATGCAGGGCCTTGCAGACGGATATTTTATCCTTCCTGTAACAATAGGCGACTACCTTTCAAAGAAGTTTTCTGAGCCAAAGACAGATACCAGTTCTCCTGAATTTGACGCGGCAGAAAAGGCTGTTCAGGACAGGATGGACCGTCTGTTCTCCATAAAAGGAAATCAGACAGTAGATTCTATCCACAAAAGGCTGGGTAAGATTATGTGGGAATATGTAGGTATGTCCCGCAATGCCCAGGGTCTGAAAAAAGCCATTGAAGAGATAGACAAACTGAGGGAGGAGTTCTATAGAGAAGTGAACGTTCCCTGCACCCAGTATGAGTTCAATCAGGAACTTGAAAAGGCTCTGAGGCTGGAAGATTTCTTTGAAATAGGGAAGTTGATGGCAATGGACGCCCTTGAAAGAAAGGAATCCTGCGGAGGCCATTTCAGGGAGGAAAGCCAGACTGAAGAAGGCGAGGCCAGGAGGGACGATTCCAACTATATGTATGTTGCGGCCTGGGAGTGCAAGGGAGAGGAATCGGCCCCTGAACTCCATAAGGAGATGTTGGACTACCAGTTTGTCCAGGTTAAAACCAGAAATTACAAGGAGTAAGGCTTATGGAATTCGATCTTAAGATATGGCGTCAGAAGAACGCCCGCGAAAAGGGCTGTTTCCAGACCTATCATATTTCAGGAATAGAGCCTGATGCCTCTTTCCTGGAGATGCTTGACATCCTGAACGAGCAGTTGATAATGGAAGGTAAGGAGCCGGTGGCATTCGACCACGACTGCCGCGAAGGAATCTGCGGCGCCTGCTCCCTGTACATAAACGGAAGGGCCCACGGCCCGGACGACAGGGTTACCACCTGCCAGCTGTTTATGCGTCATTTCAAGGACGGCCAGACCATAACTGTAGAGCCCTTCAGAAGTGCCGCCTTCCCTATAATCAAGGATCTGGTAGTGGACAGGAACGCCTTCGACAAGATACTCCAGGCCGGAGGTTTCATATCGGTACGCACGGGCTCTGCGCAGGACGCAAACGCCATCCTCATTCCTCACGATAACGCCGAGGCCAGTATGGACGCAGCCTCCTGCGTCGGTTGCGGTGCCTGCGTGGCCACCTGCCGTAACGGCTCCGCTATGCTCTTCGTCGCTGCCAGAGTGAGTTCGCTCGCCCTGCTTCCGCAGGGAAAAATAGAGTCAGGAAAGCGTGCAAGGGCTATGGTAGCCAAGATGGACGAACTCGGCTTCGGCAACTGCACCAACACGCGCGCCTGTGAAATGGAATGCCCAAAGGGCATATCTGTTTCTCACATTGCCCGCCTGAACCGCGAATTCCTCAAATCCAAATTCAGCGATTAGTTACCAAAGGAAATTATTGAAGGGATAACGGCCGGCGTGGATTTCCGCTACCATCTTGTAGATGTCGTTGCGGAGTTTTTCTATGTTAAGTTTCTGTTTGGCTGATATGAAGATGCAGGGTGTTTTCTCCTTTGCGATCCAGCTGTTCTTCAGCTCGTCCAAAGTCTGGTTCTCCTTTGCTTTGGGTACCAGTGAAAACTCATCGTATTCCTGATAGGTATATGCGTCTATCTTATTGAAAATTACATATATAGGCTTATTCTTGGCGCCTATGTCCTGCAGGGTCTTCTCCACAGTTGCCATCTGTTCCTCGAAGTCAGGATGCGACACGTCCACCACGTGTAGCAGGATGTCGGCTTCGCGAACCTCGTCAAGGGTGCTCTTGAAAGCTTCTATCAGCTGCGTGGGCAGTTTGCGGATGAATCCTACGGTGTCGCTTAGAAGGAAGGGCACGTTCTCTATGACTACCTTGCGCACAGTTGTATCCAGGGTTGCAAAGAGCTTGTTTTCAGCAAAGACGTCAGACTTTGCCAGCAGGTTCATAAGCGTGCTTTTACCCACATTTGTATAGCCGACGAGGGAAAGGCGGACCATCTGGCCGCGATTGCTCCTTTGTGTGGCCATCTGGCGGTCAACCTTCTTGAGCTGCTCCTTCAGGCGGGTTATGCGTTCCTTTACGATTCGGCGGTCAATCTCTATCTGGGTTTCACCCATACCGCCTCGTGTTCCCATACCTCCGCGCTGCCTTTCAAGGTGGGTCCACATTCCTGCCAGTCGCGGCAGCATATAATTGTAACGGGCCAGTTCCACCTGCATCTTGGCGTAGGAAGTTTTAGCCCTCTGTGCGAATATTTCCAGGATAAGGCTGGTGCGGTCTATAACAGCGCTGACCTTGATGATCTTTTCTATGTTCCTCTGCTGCATTCCGGTAAGCTCATCGTCAAAGATCACGTACTGGATGCAGTTCTCTTCGCAATAGTCAGCTATTTCCTGAAGTTTTCCGCTTTTTATGTAAGTAGCGTTGTCGGGCTTGTCTACTTTCTGGACGAAACTCCTGTCTCCTGCCACTCCTGCCGTTTCTGCCAGGAAGCGAAGTTCTTCAAGATATTCCTCTACTTTCCTGGGGTCGTCCTCCCTTCTTATTATGCCGACGAATACTGCTTTTTCTTCCATTCAATCAAAAAAAGGCCATCCTGATGGACAGCCTTATTAATAGTGTGATAATTAATTATCGGAGCTGGAATACAACAGGGAAGGTGTAGGTAACCTTTACTGCGCGGTCCCTCTGACGTCCCGGGGTCCACTTAGGAGAGCTTGATACAACTCTCACGGCCTCCTGGTCAAGAGAAGGGTCAACACCTCTGAGCACCTTTACGTTTGCTACAGAACCGTCAGCATTTACAGTGAACTGAAGGGTTACACGGCCCTGAACGCCGTTTTCCTTGGCAATTTCAGGATACTGGAGCCTTGAGTTCACCCACCTTGTGAAGTCGTTGGCGTCTCCGCCCTGGAACTTAGGTTTCTCCTCTACGAGCTGGAAAGGAATGGCTTCCTCTTCAACCTCTTCCTCTTCAACGACAGCTTCTACATAGTCAGCGATCTCGATACCGATGCTCGAGTCATCTTCCAGGTTAAGGAACATGCTGTCATCAACGACGATTTCGTCGTCTACGATATCAATCTGGTCAGAAAGAACGGGAACATCAGGGGTCTCCGGCGGCGGAGGGGTGTTCTCCTGGGTGATAGGAATTTCCTCCTCGACAGCGATTTCTTCTGCCACGTCTTCGAAAACAGCAACTTTCTTCTCCTTGGAACTGTAGGAGAATGCTCCCCATACAATGAGGAGAGCCAAAATTAAACCAATTTCCGTGAAGAGCAGTCTTTTGTTCTCCAGGCTGGCTTTCTCTGATTTCTTAATTTCCATATTGTGTTACTTTAATATTCCTATTTAGGCCTTCAAATATAGAAATAAAATATTTCAAATCCAATATTTAATTTAATAGTTGTAGATTTGTAAGAAATTTTATCATCTATGGTCTCGTATTATACGCAAGATATTGACTTTACTTTCAAAAATAAGGCCGCTAACAATCAGTGGCTTAAGGTAGTGGCCGAAAGTGAGATCAGGCGTCTGGGGCAGATTTCAATTATTTTCTGTTCCGACAACTATATCCTGGATATAAATATGAAGTATCTGCAGCACGACTACTTCACCGACATCATCACTTTCGACTATTGCAAAGGGGACAAACTCTCCGGCGACCTGTTCATCAGCATTGACAGCGTAAGGGAGAACGCCCGCCTCTATGATGTTGATTTTCAGGAAGAACTGTACAGAGTAATAGTTCACGGCCTGCTTCATCTCATAGGGTACGACGACCATACCAAAGCCCAGAAAGCCCAGATGAGGGCAAAAGAGGACTACTACCTTTCCCTCAGGGAGGCAATGTACGGATTCGCTTAGCCGATGACTGACACTTACGATATAATAGTAGTTGGAGGCGGACACGCCGGATGCGAGGCTGCCATGGCGGCTGCGAACCTCGGTTCGTCTGTCCTGCTGGTCAGTATGGATATGCTGAGTTTCGCCAAGATGTCCTGCAACCCGGCGGTGGGAGGAATTGCCAAAGGACAGATAGTCCGGGAGATCGACGCCCTCGGCGGTTATATGGGAATGGTCACAGACGACGCCACTCTCCAGTTCCGGATGCTCAACAAGTCAAAGGGACCTGCAATGTGGAGCCCGCGCGCCCAGTGTGACAAAATCCAATTCTCGCTATTATGGCGTAAAATCCTCGAAAGTCATTGTAAATTAGACATTTACGTAGATTCTGTCACCAAATTTCTGTTCGACGGTTCAAAAATCGTTGGGGTGGGTACGACTACCGGTGCAATTTTCAATTCTCGCGCGGTTATTCTGACGGCCGGAACTTTCCTCTCCGGCAAGCTCTTCATCGGTCGTACTTCTTTCGAAGGAGGACGGATTGGAGAGCTCGCTTCTCACGGTCTGACCGAACAACTGGTTTCGATGGGAATCCAGACCGCCAGAATGAAAACCGGCACTCCCCCGAGAATCGACATAAATTCTGTCGATACTTCGAATTTGATTTTGCAATACGGCGATTCTGATCCCGCGCGTTTTTCTTTCCTGCCTCGTCCTTCTGCAGTTCAGAAATCTGGCAGTCAGATGCAGTGTTACATTCTTCACACAACCGAAGAAGTTCACGATATCTTGCGGTCCGGGTTCAGCGAATCTCCGTTGTTCACTGGAATGATTCACGGAAAGGGTCCGCGTTACTGTCCCAGCATCGAGGATAAACTGCGAGTATTTCCGGATAAGGATACTCATCAGTTGTTCCTTGAGCCGGAAGGCCGCAATACTTCTGAATATTATCTCCAGGGCTTTTCTTCATCGCTTCCTCTGGAAGTCCAATTGAAGGCTTTACACGCTATTCCCGGTCTTGAGCACGTCAAGATTTTCAGACCTGCTTATGCTGTGGAATACGATTATTTCGACCCTACTCAGTTGAAGGCAACTCTTGAATTGAAAGATATAGAGAATCTCTATCTTGCCGGACAGGTCAATGGAACTACGGGATACGAGGAAGCTGCCGCCCAAGGAATAATTGCCGGCATCAACGCACATCTTAAACTTGCAGAGAAAGATCCTTTCATTCTCAGCAGGGATTCTTCCTATATCGGAGTTCTTATTGATGATCTGATTACAAAGGGCGTTGATGAGCCTTACAGAATGTTTACTTCGCGTGCTGAGTACAGAATTCTTCTGCGTCAGGATAACGCTGACCAGCGCCTTACAGAACTCTCTCACATGATTGGTCTTGCCAGTGAAGAGCGTTATGCTTTTACAATGAACAAATACGAGCAGGTAGAGAAGTTGTCTGAAATTGCAGCAACGACTAAAATTACTGCTAAAAAGATCAATCCTTTCCTGGATAGTGTAGGCTCTGCTCCTTTGACTGATTCCAAGAAAATGGAAGAGATTGCGGCGCGTCCAGAGGTTTCTCTTGAGGAACTTTTGAAGATTGTTCCACGAGGAACATTTGATAGAGAAGTAATAGAATCTGTAGAGATTTCCATCAAGTACAAGGGCTATATTGACCGTGAAAAGCAGATGGCGGCCAAAATCCAGAAGTTGGAAGATTTGGCTATTCCTGAAGATTTTGATTTTGATAGGGTGTCCGGTCTTACTATTGAATGTCGGCAGAAATTGAAGAGATACGCTCCGCGAACGATTGCTCAAGCGTCGCGTATTTCAGGCGTTTCTCCCGCCGACATCTCCGTTCTCCTCGTCTATTTCGGCCGCTAATTTCCATTTGTGACCATAACGACAGCTTATGATTGTCTTCCAAGATGGAGGGAGGTGATATAGGGGCAGCGCTGACGTCGGAGAATGGCAAGTCTACCTCTCCGCTTGCTCAACGGCTAACTCCTCCCTTTTAGCCAGCCCTACGGACTGTCTAACACTCGTCAAACACACGCCGTTGTGCGTAGCACCGCTGCGCTCCGAGGGACTTGCTTAATCATTCCCCGCCTATTCGCTCCGCCCTCTCCAACTACTCCAG
>JAGCXV010000061.1 GCA_017961175.1 Bacteroidales bacterium | reverse complement strand
TTGTCTTTGTTCTTGTCTTTCTTTTTCTTACCGTCAAGAATGCCGTCTATTCCGTCAAAAACCTTGTCAACGGTCTTATCTACCGTCTCTTCGGTCTTGTTCTGGGTCTTGTCCTTTACAGCCTTTCCTATTTTCTTCAGAAAGCCCTGGGCGTCAGCACCTGATGCAACGAACAGGAGCATCGCGATGATTAAAGCAAACTTTTTCATACCTATAATGTTTTGATTATTAATTCCTATTCGATGCAGCCCATATCAATGGCCTTGCGTACCATCTGAATGGTGCCGTTAGTCTCAAATTTGGCCTTGAGTTTCTTGCGGTACCACTTGATGGTATTCAAGCTCAGACACATTGCCTGTGCAATCTGAGGACTTGTCTTTCCTTCAGCTATCATTTGCAGGATCTGAACCTCTTTTTCTTTCAGGGATACTTTTGTTTCCATAACAATACAAAAATCGTGAAACTAAAAACCAAAAACACTATACCAAAGGATAGAAAACACCACCCTTTCGGGTAGTTTTTCGTTAGTTAAGCGTCACTTTCTCCCAGTTTGGTAAATTTGTGAGTGTTTTTAAGCTTTTCGATTATGAGAAAGTTTGTCTTGACATTTGTGGTTGCTGCCTTGGGCTGGGTTTCATCCTATGCCCAGTATTCTGACCACAGGGGGCGTAATACGGATTCGCTGGAGAGGGTGGTGGCCGGATGGACCTGCGAGAGAATTGAGTCAGCCTCTGCCGACCAGGTTAGCGGCTTGATCTCGGCATATAAAGATCTGATGTGGGGCTATCTTCAGACAAACAGGGATAAGAGTATGGAGTATGCCAGGACGGCTCTCCGGTTAAGTTCAGAAAGAGGTTTCTGGTATGCGGCTCAGGATGCGTCAAGAGTTCTGGGAATGCACCATTACGCTGCAGAGCAATGGGATTCTGCCAGTTTCTTCTATAACAAGAGCCTTGAGATGGTACGGAAGATGGAGGATAAGGTCACTACTCGATACAATGACAAGATATATGACCAGAAATCCATAGACGATGCTAAATCCGCTTTGTACGGTGCTTTGGGTAATATGTACAATGTTATGGATTCTATTCCCAGGGCGATGGAGTATTACAAGATGGCCGGGGTTATTTTTGACAAGTACGGATGGAAGGAAAGCAATGCCATTCTCTGGTACAATATGGGAGAAACCTGGCTGGAAGAGGGAGATATGTCTCAGGCGGAAGAATGCTACAACAAATCCCTTGGCTATGCCAGGGAAAGCGGAGATTCCCTTCAGATATCCTCTCCCCTGAAAGGTCTCGGAGCTCTGTATCTGGCGCAGGGGAAAACATCCAGGGCCCTCAAGTGCCTGGAGGAGGCGGACAAGTATTATTCTCTTCACGAGGACCAGGAGTTCCGAGCCCGCCTGGAGACTCTGGATGTTATGAGAAAAGTGCTCATTCAGCAGAAAAAGCAGCTCAGGTGGCTTTTCTGGGGGGCGTTGTGCCTTGTTTTGCTGATGGTGGTGCTGATGCTCTATGTAAGGAGAAATGTACTTTTGAAGCGTAAGAACACGGTGGCGGACGAGGTGATAGAAGAAGCCATCAGCGATATGGAAAAAACAGAAGACAGCCCGGATAGTCCCGATGTGGAACTCACAGACAGGGAGAGGCAGATCCTCCAGTTTATTTCACAGGGGAAGACAAGCCCTCAAATCGCTGAGAAAATGTATCTCTCGCTTCCAACGATAAAATGGTACAGGAAAAAACTCCTCATTAAATTTGAGGCATCCAATACGGCAGACCTTGTATTCAAGGCCAAGGAAAAAGGTCTTATCTGATTATTTCTTGGTAAAGACCACGTAGAGGCCTTTAAGATTGGCTCTATCCTTTTCCGGCACGCCCGGTCCGTAATCTGGGTCCTCCGCCTTGAGGCTGAATTCGTCACAACCAAGTTCAACCAGAGCCTTCACTATGTTTTCAGCCCTGTCTTCTGCCAGGGCAGCCTCCTTTGGATCAACAGCTGTATTGTAGTACAGGACCTGGACTATGAGTCTTGTGCCAGGAGTGTTTTTGATATATTCGGCGATCTTCTGTATCTCGTTAAAACTCTGGAACTTAAGCTCTGCAGATCCCGGCAGGAAAGCAATTTTCTTGCTTGCATATACTCCGTACAGGTTCAGTGCTGCGTCAAATCCAACCGTGCGTTTCGATCCACATTCTGCACAGAATTTGCCGGTATTTCCCTTATGGAGACATTCAGGATTGGTACAGTCCCACGTTCCTGCGTCAGGCCTCTCTTCTCCATCCTCTTCTTCATCTTCGTCATCTTCATCCAGATTGCTGGCCTTCTTTCCTTTCTTTCCCTTCTTGTCTTTTTTACCCGTAAGAAGGTTATCTATAGCGTCAAAAGCCTTGTCCACTGCTTTGTCCACGGTGGATTCGGTCCTGTCTGCGGTTTTGTCCTTGGCTTCCTTGCCCACTTTCTTGAAAAAGCCCTGGGCATCAGCAACTGCTACAGTAAGCAGAAACATCACAATGAGTAAAGCAAACTTTTTCATACTTGTTTTATTAGGGATGATGTTCCAAATATACGAATAATAATAAAAAAACCACCCAAAAGAGTAATCTTGGGTGGTAAAAACTAAATAAGACTTTAATAAAAAGCTTAGTATTCGTCCTCGTTGAAGAAGAAGTCTTCTTTGCTTGGGTAGTCAGGCCAAAGGTCTTCAATGCTGTCGAACACCTCTTCCTCGTCTTCGATGTCATTGAGGTTCTCAATAACCTCATCTGGAGCGCCGGAACGCATCGCATAGTCTAAAAGCTCGCTTTTGGTGGCCGGCCACGGAGCATCCTCCAGTTTGGATGCAAGCTCTAAGGTCCAATACATTTTTCTCTACTTTTCTAAAATGGGGTGCAAATATAAATACTATTTTCAAAAATGCAACTAAAATTTTTACGGCAGCCAGAAGACTTCCGGTGTATTGGTCACGGCATTGAAAAATCGTGCCAGAGTGAACAGATAGTCACTCAGGCGGTTAAGGTATTGTTTGCACTTTGCGAGATTGTTTTCCAGATCCTGGTCAGAGGAGTGGAGATTGATGGCCCTTCTTTCCACCCTGCGGCAGATTGTTCGGGCAACATGGCAATGGGCGGCCTGGATAGGGGCTCCCGGGATGACGAAGGCTTTCTGTGGAGGAATCTGGCCGGTCATTTCGTCGATGCTTTGTTCCAGGAAAAGCGTTTCCTCTTCTTCCATCGGCCGAAGGGCTTTGCCGGTGCCCTCTTCAGGCATGGCGAAGAAGGCGGAAACCTTCATAAGGGTCTGCTGGATTCGGAGCAGGTCTCTGCGGATCTGATTGGCGGTTTCTGCGGTATTTGCAGGATTCTCGCTCTCGGCGATGATGATGCCTAGGTAGGAAATCAGCTCGTCTGCATCTCCGTAAGCCTCGACTCTCGGATCGTTTTTGAAAACTCTTTTTCCTCCTACCAGTGAAGTGGTTCCCTGGTCTCCGGTTTTGGTGTATATCTTCATATTATTGTGCTAAAGTCGGGTTAGGGTTTTGGGTGTCACTCTCGATTTTCCCGTCGCGGAGACGGACAATTCTCCTTGCAAAGCGGGAGATGTCTTCCTCGTGGGTAACGATGATGATGGTGTTTCCGCTCCTCCAGATCTTCTCGAAGATGTTCATGATCTCGATGGAGGTCTTGGTGTCCAGGTTGCCGGTAGGCTCGTCTGCCAGGATGATGGTAGGGTTATTGATGATGGCTCTGGCGATGGCTACTCTCTGCCTCTGTCCGCCGGACAGCTCGTTTGGCTTGTGGTCCATCCTGTCTGAAAGGCCGACAACCTCGAGGGCCTTGGTTCCAAGATCTATCCTTTCTCTTTCAGGAGTTCCGCAGTAAATCAGCGGCAGGGCCACGTTTTCAAGGGCGGAATACCTCGGAAGGAGGTTGAATGACTGGAACACGAAGCCGATCTGGCGGTTTCTGACATCCGCAAGCTCGGAGTCTTCCATCTGGCTGACGTCCGTACCGCCGAGGATGTATTTGCCGGAAGTAGGGGTATCCAGGCAGCCCAGGATGTTCATCATGGTGGACTTGCCGCTTCCGGAAGGGCCCATTATGGCGATGTAGTCGTTTTTCTTTATGGACAGGGAAACTCCGTCCAGAGCGTTAACCTGCTGGTTACCCAGGAAATAAATCTTGTGAAGGTCCTCGATTCTGATAACCTCGCTTTGAGTGCCGTTTTCTTCCATCTTGTTATGCTAACTGGCGGAAGAACTCCTTGAGGGCTTCCTTCAGGCCTTCAAGGGCCTTAGGGGTGTCCCACTTGGAAGTGTCTTCCTCTCCCACACGGTTGGAGACACTGCGTATCTCCATAAACTTTACATATTCGTTGAGGCAGACATAGAAAAAGCCTGCTCCTTCCATAGTCTCGATCTGAGGCGAGTATTTGTCTACGATTCTTTTGATTGTCTTCTCTTCTCCTGTAATGGTCTGGATGGTAATGCCCGTGGCCCTCTTGTAAGACTTTGCGATATTGTCGAAGAACTCAGGCAGAGGAAGCATTTCCAAAGCCCCGTCCTTGAACGGGAACAGGTTGGCGTCCAGGGTCTTGGAATCAAACAGGGTCTGGAATCCCGACGCTGTCATAAAGCCCAGGTCGCCGAAGAATTCCTTCTCCACAAGGGCGGTGCTGCCAATTGGGAAGGCCTCGAGGTCGTAGCTTCCGGCAATGCCGATGTTGATGGCCAGGGCGTAAGGGTTGCCCTCAGTGGAGGCTTCCACAATCTTCTTGGTGGTGCGGTAACAGGCGGATGTGGTTCCTATGCCGGTGAGCATGAAATCTACCTGGAATTTTCCGGCAATCTTGCTTTCATACAGGCGGAGGGCCTGGATAGCGCAATCCAGCTCTTCCTGCTCGGCGGCACAAATCAAAATTCTCATAATTGAAGTCTTATCGTGTTTCTTGTTTGTCAGTGAAGCGGAGAACCTATCAGGCGGAGGAACTCTTCCCTGGTCTTGCGGTTGTTGAGGAAAGCTCCCGTGAAGGCGGAAGTGGTGGTTACGGAGTTCTGCTTCTGCACACCACGGATCTGCATACACATGTGGGCGGCCTCGATTACAACGGCAACTCCCAGAGGCTTTAGGGTTTTCTGTATGCAGTCTCTGATCTGCACGGTAAGCCTCTCCTGGACCTGGAGACGGCGGGCGAAAGCGTCAACCACCCTTGGAATCTTGCTGAGACCGGTAATGTAACCGTTTGGAATATAGGCAACGTGGGCCTTGCCGTAGAATGGCAGAAGGTGATGTTCGCACATGGAATAGAGTTCTATATCCTTTACCAGAACTATCTGCTGGTACTCTTCCTTGAACATTGCGCTCTTGAGGATTGCAACAGGATCTGTCTGGTAGCCCTGCATCAGAAACTGCATGCTCTTTGCCACCCTTTCCGGGGTTTTCAGAAGTCCTTCCCTTGAAGAATCCTCGCCGATCAGATCGAGGATAGCCTTGTAATGCTCTGCCAGTTTTTGGGTTGTTTCCGGCGTGAAGATTTCCTTTTTCTTGTATGTCATAAAACCGCTTCTTTTCAAACAGGGCATAAAGTTAATAATTATATTATATTTGCAATTATGGAAGAGTCAAAGAATAAAGCCAGAATACTGGTCATCGACGATGAGGAGGATATCTGCGAGATACTCCAGTACAATCTTGAAAGAGCCGGATATCAGGTAAAGACGGTCCTGAGTGCCGAAGAAGCCCTGTCTGAAATTGCCGCGCAGAAGTTCGACCTTCTGCTGCTGGACATTATGCTTGGCGGCATCAGCGGCCTGAAGCTGGCGAAGCTGCTCCGCGAAGATTACAAGAGCACTGTTCCTATAATCTTCGTTACGGCTCTGGATACCGAGGACGATATCCTCAAGGGATTCAGCACGGGCGGAGACGATTACATCTCCAAGCCTTTCTCCGTAAACGAGGTGATTGCAAGGGTTGGTGCCGTGCTTGCCCGCAGCGGCAGGAAAATCCAGACGGAAACATCTTCTTCTTCCTGGAAGAGGGTGGATGTAGGGACTGCGGCTCCTCAGCCGGTTGTGGCCGACGAGGCGTCCGAGACGACCTTTGACTTTGGCAGCCTTAAGGTGGATGCCGCTGAAAACCATGTTATCGCAGACGGGACGGAGGTGTTCCTTACACGCAAGGAAATGGACATCCTTCTCCTTCTTGCCCGCTCCGCCGGAAAGATTTTCTCCAGGGAAGACATACTGAAAAAAGTCTGGAAAGACGACGGCTTTGTCCTTCAGAGAACCGTTGACGTCCACATAGCCCGCCTGAGGAAGAAACTCGGAAAGGCAGGGGAACTCATCCAGAACCGTTCCGGCTACGGCTATTGCATCCAGAAGCCTCATTCCGCATAAGGCAAATGGCAAAACTCAAGCTCAAATACCGTTACAGGCTTGTAATCTACCTGCTTATTCTGCTGACTCTGCTGGCACTGTTCTTTTTGCTCTATGTGTCCAGGCAGAGCCGCGGCTACAGCATTTCAGCACTCCAGAACGAGCTCCGTTCTGCCGTTTCAAAGGTGGAAGACAGCCTTTCCATAGGAAGACGCCCGGAAAGCATTATCCTGGAAGGCGGTATGGGCTTTACCATTATAGACACCTTGGGAGAGGTACTGTACGACTCCCGCCAGAATGATATCTCGATTCCGGACAACGTGCTCGGAGCCACTGAAGTGGCGAACGCCTTGTCTTCCGGGGACGGAAGCGCCCTGAGAACTTCTGTTGGAGAAACCGGTACGGAATACCTTTATTTTGCCAGAAGGTCCAAAGACAAGATAATACGCTCTTACTCCAAATTCGAGATAAGCCGCCCGGCTGAGGTTGAAAAGGACAACACCTTTTTCATCCTTATCGCGATACTTCTTTTTGCCCTTATCGCAACATTTGTCTATGTGCTCAGAAGACTGTCCAAACCGCTTCACACCTACAGCGAACTGGTGGGGGCCATCAAGGAAAAGGACAATGCCAACCGCTTGTCTGAGATAAAGTTCGGAAATGACGAGCTTGGAGATATGGGCAAGGAAATAGCCTCCACTTTCAGCCAGCTGGAAAAGGCCAAGAAATACAAGCAGCAGCTAAGCCACAACATAGCCCACGAACTCAAGACCCCGCTTACCGGAGTCAAGGCTTATCTGGAGACAATCATCAACTCGGAGGATATGGATCCTCAGCAGATGCGCAAGTTTGTGGAGAAGGCATATTCCCAGACAACCCGTCTGGCGGATCTTGTGGACGAAGTTTCCACCCTCAACAAACTGGACGAGTCTTCCGAGCTCGGCAAGTCTGACGAGGCTCTTTACAAGATAGAGGAGGTGAACATCAAGAGTTGCCTGGGCGACATACTTGAAGAAATCGGCTACAAGCTGGAGAAAAGCAATATCACCTTTAACTCCAGAGTAAGCAGCCGCCTTAAGATAAATGGTAGCTACAATCTCATTTATTCTCTATTCAAGAACCTGATAGACAACTCTATAGAGCACGGTGGAGAAGGTATCCAGATCAGCCTAGTCGCCGGCATAGAGCAGGTTTCCGGAGAGGGCCGCTACAAGATAAACTTCACCTATACCGATACCGGAAAAGGAGTTCCTGCTGAGGCCCTGGAAAGAATCTTCGAAAGGTTTTACAGAGTTGAGGAAGGCCGTACCCGCCGCACCGGAGGAAGCGGCCTGGGACTTTCAATCGTAAAGAATGCCGTTCTGTTCCATAAGGGAACAATAACCGCCTCCGAAAGAAGGGGAGGCGGCATCATATTCAAGTTCAGTCTTTATTCTCTGGACAAGGAAGCCTAGAACCAGATATCTATCCTTCCGACTTCTTCTCCCTTGCATCCTGCCTGGACAATCATCACCTTCTTTCCGGTTTTGCTTTCCACGATAACTGGCTGCTTGATGAAAGAGTGCGAGTGTCCGCCGATGATAATGTCTACTCCTTCTGTGTTGGCTGCAATCATCTGGTCATCCGGATTCTGCTCCTTTCCTCCTGATAATCCGCAGTGGCTCAGAAGGATGACAAGGTCGCACTTTTCCCTCTTGCGGAGCTTCCTGGCAAGGTTGTTCACGATTTTGTAAGGATGGAGGTATTTCATTCCCTCGATGCGGCTCGGGCTGACAAGGCCGGCAAGCCTTACGCTGAGACCGATGATTCCGATTCTCTTTCCTCCGCGCTCAATGACTGTATATGGAGCGATCATTCCCTTCAGCGGGGTTTTGTCCATATCGTAGTTGGCGTTGAGGAGAGGGAAGTCCATCAACTTTATCCTGCGGGCCAGTTCATCCAGCCCGTTGTCAAACTCGTGGTTTCCGAAGGTTACGGCGTCGTAACCCATTGCGTACATAAGTTCCACCTCAGCATTCCCCTTGAACAGAGTGAAATACGGAGTTCCCTGAGAGAAGTCTCCGGCATCCAGGAGGATGACGTTCTTGTTCTCCGCCCTAACGCTTCGGATATATTTTTCCCTGCGGTCCACTCCGCCGCGTCCCTTGTACGTTCCGGCAGAAAGCGGCTCTATCTGGCTATGCGTGTCGTTGGTGTGGAGAATTACCAGATCCTGCCCCGTCGCTGAGGAAAAAGAAAGGAGCAGAGCTGCAGCCAAAAGCAATAATGTCTGTTTCATAATCATTTCTTTTTGTTTTCAACGACGAGCCTGTTGTCCTTGGATTTTTCGATTTTCTTTCCCTGGGCTGTCAGGTTCTGTATGTATTCTATAAAGATATCCATCAGTTTCTTGTTGGTTTCCACCATCCAGTTGCTGTATTTGAGAGGGTAGAGGTTGTCTCCTCCCTGGTAGAGGAAGTCTATGGTCGCAACCACGTACTTTCGGTTGTCGTCAAGTGGCTTTCCTCCTATAAGACACTCCTTTACGCTGTCTCCGTCTATGTGGAGACTAACGTTGGACATAACCTGTCCCCTTGTCTTTGCAAAGAACTCCATAAGCATCCTTACCTTGTCTCCGTCCATTTCCTCAATGATCAGGAAGTTGTCGAACGGGAATATGGAAAGGATGTCGTACTTGGAGACATCGCCCTTTGGCATCTCGGTCCTGATTCCTCCAAAGTTCATCAGAGCAAAGTCAATCTTGACATTTTTGCCAATATCCGTCCTGGAGGTAGTGTCTATCCAGTTCTGGGCATATTCCCTTAAAGCATCAACCGCCCAGGAAGACATCGGAGCAACAGGATAGCCTCTCATAAGGCCGGTTGGGCAAAAGCCTATAGGCTCGCAGAACCTGTCCACTTCAGGCTTGTACTTGGCTATCACAGGGGTGGTTGCAAGATTATCTTCCTTGGATGCCTCAAACCGTTTGTCTATGGTGACGGTCGTCCAGGTAATCTTGCTGAAGCCCTTGTTGTTTAGCTGGTCTGATGTGTATTCCGCCTTCTTCACCCTCTGGGCCTGGATGCTCAGCGATGCGGCCACGGCAAGAACGCACAGGAGAATTCTTTTCATATAGTGTGTGTTAATCCTTGAATTTTAACCATTTGAAGATTTCCTTCCAGCCTGCTTTCTTGCCGTAGGAGAGAATACCTATGCGGTAAATCTTTCCGCTGATCCATCCCATAAGCAGGAAGGTTCCGACCAGCAGCGCGACGGACAGTATGTATTGCCATGCAGGAACTCCGTAAGCGAACCTTGCAACCATAACCATAGGGGAGGTGAAAGGAATTATGGATCCCCAGACGGCAATCGTGGAGTTCGGGTTCTGGAAAGCGCTCATCATTATGAACAGTCCGATGATGAGCGGGATAGTAATCGGCCATAGCAGCTGCTGGGTGTCGGCCTGGTTGTCCACGCAGGCTCCAACCGCCGCAAACATGCTGGCGTACAGCAGATATCCGAGAATGAAGTAGATCAGGAACGTTCCTATGATTCCCAGAATGTTCATCTGCTTGAGGGTGTTGAGGATTGGTTCTATAACTCCGGAAGCCTCTGAAACCGCTGCGGAATCTGCAGTAACTCCCTGGTTGTCTATTCCAAGAGCCGTAAGGTCTGCAGTGCTGGCATCCATACCCATAGGGGACATCTGGGCCTGAGCGCTTTGCTGTGCAATGGAAGAGGTGCTCTTTCCGGTAACCACAGAAACTGCAGTGACAATAAGGAACGTAAGCACTATCCAGCACACAAACTGAGTCAGTGCCACAAGTGCGATTCCCACGATCTTCCCGATCATAAGCTGCATCGGCTTGACGGAAGAAACGATCACCTCGATAATCCTGTTGTTCTTCTCCTCGATCACACCCTGCATCACCATGCTGCCGAACATGAAAATGAACATGTAGATAATGAAGCTTGAAATGTAACCGATTGCCATATAGGCTCCTACGGATGTCTCCTTGCCTTCCTTGTCATTATCTCCAACCTGGAGGGTCTTTACGTGGGAGGTGTTACGGATGTTCTCCATAACGCTTTCCAGATTAGGAATGTCGTAAGATGCGAGTTTGTTTGCAGACAGTATCTCGTTAACCTGGCTTTGGATCTGCTCTTTCAGAGACATGCTGACCTGCTCCTTGCAATAGATGGCAACATCGGCATTGTTGAGAGAGTCAAGCTCGGAAATCTGAAGCAGCGCGTAGTAGGTTCCGGAAGAAGGGAGGTCTTCCTTTATCTTGTCTGCAATGGCGTTGTCCACTATGCTGTACTTGATGTTCTCCTTGTCTTCCAGTTTCTGGGCAACAACTCCGGAAGCATCGCTTACTGCAATCGTACGCACCTTGTTGTCAGATGAATACATTGCTATCAGCATAGGTATTAAAATCATCGATGCAAGCAGTATCGGCACCAAAAGCGTTCCTATGATAAAGGACTTTTTCTTTACTCTGGTTGAGTATTCCCTTGCTATAATTATCCCAATCTTGCTCATAGTCTTTCAGTTTTAGAATCCTGTCTGTAATCTTCTATGCTCTGCGATGTGGCACCGCCGCTTTCTCCGACGAGCTTGATGAATATCTCGCTCATCTTAGGCATCAGAGGCTGGAACGAGATGATATCGGTTTTATCCGCGATGCTTCTGAGAAGATCCCTTGAACTTGTTCCCGGAGCAACATCCAGAGTGCTCTTCAGATAATCCTTCACATTCTCTGTGGAAACCACGGAGAACAGTCCGTCAACGCTCTGGAGATCAGGAGCATCCTGAGACGGGGCGTAGCATACTTCCACCCTGTTGTGGCCGTGGTCCTTGCGGATCTGCTCCACATTTCCGGTGATGACCAGCTTGGCCTTGTTGATGAGGGCTATTTCATCGCAGAGTTCTTCCACGCTTTCCATATTGTGGGTGGAGAGGATGATGGTGCATCCCTCGTTTTTCATTCTCAGTATCTCGTCGCGGATAAGGTTTACGTTGATAGGGTCGAATCCGGAGAACGGCTCGTCCAGAATCAGCAGCTGAGGCTTGTGGAGAACCGTTGTTATGAACTGGACCTTCTGGGCCATTCCCTTGCTGAGTTCCTCCACCTTCTTGTTCCACCAAGGCTGGATGCCGAACTTCTGGAACCATTTCATGAGTTCCCTTGTGGCTTCTCCTCTGGAAAGGCCTTTCAGCATCGCCAGATATATTGCCTGCTCTCCGACTTTCATTTTCTTGTAAAGTCCTCGTTCTTCAGGCAGATAGCCGATTCTCTCAATATCCTCCAGACGTAGAGGCTTGCCGTTGAAAAGCACCTGGCCTTCGGTAGGAAGGGTGATGCGGTTGATAATCCTTATCAGGGTTGTCTTTCCCGCGCCGTTAGGGCCCAGGAAACCGAAAATCTTGCCCTGAGGAATATCCAGGTTTATGTGGTCCAGGGCGGTGAACTTGCCGAACTTCTTGACCACATTTTCACAACTGATAAATCCCATTTTTTCTTCTTGCTTAAAAACGGGTGTAAAGATAATGCAAATTGAGCTATTTTATGTATGGATGAAGACGGAGGGTATCTTCCGCCGAGAGGATGTTGTTTTCGCACAGAGCCTTCAGCGTGCAGCGTTCTTTTCCCTGTGACTGGATGAAAAGCGCGATGCCCCTGGCGTTGTAGGCTCCGATATAAGGATGGCGCCTCAGGAAATTTTCATCTGCATCGGCGATGGAAAACTTTTTTACACCCCCGGGATGCACGAATACCTGATCTTTTATCCTGTCGAACTTTTCCTGGTCCATTCCCTTGATTTCCAGCAGCTGCTCAATGCTCGCAAAACTCCCCAGGGCGTTTCGGTATGACAGTATCGCCTTGCAGAAATAGGGGCCGATTCCCTTAACGGAAATCAGCGCTGCGCTGTCTGCATCGTTTAGGTCAACATAAACCTTTTCTTTTGGAGCTTTCCATCCGGCTTCTTCTTTTTTAGGGGCCGGTTTGTCCGCCGGCTTTTCTTCGGGTTTTACCCCTGGCTTCTCAACGATCCTTGCCTTAGGTTCGGGTCTTTTTTTAGCGGAAGGAATAACAATGTATGGTTCCAGTTCCTGATATTTTTCAGGGCTTACGGTGTACATTTTTGAGAAATCTTCCTTCTTGCGGAAGCGTCCGCCCTTTTCCCGGTAATGGATGATTGTCAGGGCTTGCTTATATGAGAAGCCCAGCAGTTGCAGACTGTCTATGCTGATTGTATTGGGGTTAAAGGCAAAAAGTTCAATCCCCCGTTCCGCCTTGTGCTGTGAAGTGTCCGGCTGACGGCCTTCCGGTGGAGGCCCGTCTTCAGAACATTTATGGATTGTGAATGTTACGGCCTGAAAAACAAACACCAGGGCCATCATCGCGATGACGCCCCTTGCCGTTGAGTCGCTGACCCTCCTCATCTTTCCCATTTTCTTTCCCTTCTATAATTACAACAATTTCTCCTTTCGGCTCGTTGGCTGTGAACCAGTTTACCAGTTCATCCAGAGTGCCTCTTCTGCACTCGTTGTGTATTTTGCTGATTTCCCTGCACACGGCTGCCTTTCTGCTTCCTCCTGCAAATTCCTTCAGGGATTCCAGGAGCTTGAGAAGCCTGTACGGGGATTCGTAAATGATTGAAGTTACGGGGCTTTCCGCGATCTCGCGGATTCTTGTCTGGCGGCCTTTCTTCTGTGGCAGGAAGCCTTCGAAGCAGAAGCGGTCGCTTGGTAGTCCGCTTACGGTAAGGGCCGGAACAAAGGCGGTGGCTCCCGGGAGGGCTTCCACCTCTATGCCGTTCTCGATGCACTCTCTGGTAACCAGGAATCCCGGGTCTGAAATGCCGGGAGAACCTGCATCTGTTATCAGAGCCGCGTTCTGTCCCTCGAGTATCTTGCTGCAGATGGATCCGGTCTTCTTGTGCTCGTTGAACTTATGGTAGCTCTCCATATGGGTGGTGATGCCGTACTTTTTCAGCAGGACGCTGCTCGTGCGGGTGTCTTCCGCATAGATTACGTCCACGTCTTTAAGTACTTGCAGGGCTCTTAGGGTGATGTCCTCAAGATTTCCCACGGGAGTGGGCACAAGATATAGCTTTCCGGTTTCCATCAGTTGCGGAATTTGCGGCGGATGTGCATATACAGCCTGTAAACGGTATCGCTGTCTTCCTTCCATTCAGGATGGGCCTGGCGGAAGTACTGGACTATGGCCTTGAAATTAGGCATAGTGTCGATTTCTGTCATCTGAGCGTTGAAAAGCGCAGGGTCTGAATGGAAGAGTTCCCTTACAAACTCAAGCTTGTCGTTGATGCCCATGGTTCCCAGTATATCGTCTACATATTCTGCGGGATAGTCATATTCCCAGTCGTACCAGTCCTTGCCTTTTTTCTCCGGATCCGGTTCAGGCTGCTTTTCCTCAACAACCTCTTCCTCAGGTTCTTCTGTAACCTCTTCCTCTGTCTCTTCTTCAACTTCTTCCTCAGCTTCCTCCTCTTTAATCTCTTCCTCCACTACAGGTTCTTCTGAAGGTTCTTCGACAGGTTGTTCTGCCGGTTCTTCAACTGGCTCTTCCGGGGTTTCTTCCTCAGGATCGTAGCTGAATTCCTCTTCCTCCTCTTCTTCAAAAGTGTCTTCTGCAAGTGTTTCGAAGATAGGTTCAGGGACTTCTCCCGTCTCTGCTGAGGCTACGGTATCGAAGCCGGAAGCACTCTCAGCTATGGAGTCTACTTTATTGTCTATGGAGTTCAGGCGGGCGGAAAGATGGTCAACCCTGTCGCTGAGAGAAGAAATCATCTTGGCGATTTCTTCAAGTTTTTCTTCCAGGGCGATGGCCAGACTCTCCTTATTGTCAGCCTGATTCATTTCATATTGCTTGAGCGTTTCCGCAAGAGCACTCAGCAGTCCCTTTTTCTCTTCCATATTTTTACTAAATTTGTGTATATAATTCGGCTACCCCACAAATTTAAGAAAAATGTTTCTAGAAAGTCCAAAACAGTCTGGTTGGCTAGAGGTTATCTGCGGAAGTATGTTCTCCGGCAAGACGGAAGAGCTTATCCGAAGGCTTAAGAGGGCCAATTTCGCCCATCAGAGGGTGCAGATATTCAAGCCCGGGATAGATGTCCGCTATTCCGAGACTGATGTGGTAAGCCATGAGGGCAGATCCATCCAGTCAATCACCGTGGATTCTTCCCAGAATATTCTGCTCTATGCCACTGACGTGGATGTTGTCGGAATAGATGAGGTACAGTTCTTCGACGATGGAATCGTGGATGTTTGCAATATACTTGCCGACAAGGGGATAAGGGTGATCGTGGCCGGCCTGGACATGGACTATCTGGCAAATCCTTTCGGGCCTATGCCGGCGCTTTTGGCAAGGGCCGAATACATAACCAAGGTACACGCGATCTGCGTAAAATGCGGCCAGCCTGCCCAGCATTCCCATCGTCTGCCGACAGTACAAGGAGCCGGCAAAGACGAGCAGGTACTTCTTGGTGAAATGGATAAGTACGAGCCGCTTTGCCGGCACTGTTTCAACGCCGCCCTCAAGGCAGAGGGCAAGCTCTGATCTTTATTTCTTGTAATCGCGTGGAGCGAGCATGTTCTTAGGACTGAGGGCCTCGTCGAGCTTGGCCTTGGTCATTACTTTCTGCTCGAGAACGATGTCGTAAACGCTGCGTCCGGTCTTCTGGGCCTCCTTGGCAATCTTGGTGCTGGCCTTGTATCCGATATAAGGATTGAGGGCGGTAACGATTCCGATGGAGTTCTTTACCAGATCCATGCAATGCTCTGGGTTGGCGGTGATTCCGTCTACGCACTCTACCCTGAGGGTATTCATTACGTTGCTCATCCAGGTGATGCTCTCTGTGATGCACTGGATGATTACAGGCTCCATAACGTTGAGCTGGAGCTGACCAGCCTCGGCTGCAAATGCAACGGCGGTGTCGTTACCGATAACCTTGAAGCAAACCTGGTTGGTAACTTCAGGGATGACAGGGTTAACCTTGCCAGGCATGATGGAAGATCCAGGAGCCTTTGGAGGAAGGTTGATTTCTCCCAGTCCGCATCTTGGGCCGGAAGCCAGGAGACGGAGGTCGTTGGCAACCTTTGAGAGCTTTACAGCCAGGCGCTTTACTGCTCCGTGATATCCTACGTAACCTGCAGTGTCAGGAGTTGCGGCAACGAGGTTCTTTGCAGCGAAGAAAGGCTCTCCGGTAAGTTCAGCGAGCTTCTTGCAGCAAAGCTTGGTAAAGCCAGGAGTTGCATTGATACCGGTTCCGATAGCTGTTCCGCCCATGTTGATGGCGTAGAGCTTCTTCTTGTTGTACTCGAGGTTCTCGATTTCCTCTTCCAGAGAATCTGCGAAAGCCTTGAATTCCTGTCCCAAAGTCATAGGAACTGCATCCTGAAGCTGGGTTCTTCCCATCTTGATGATCTTGTCAAATTCCTTTGCCTTTGCCCTGAATGAAGCTATGAGTGCCTTGAGGCTCTCGATGAGCATCTTGTTCATTCTCACGATGGTAAGGTGGAGGGCTGTAGGATAGGCGTCGTTGGTGCTCTGAGCGCAGTTGATATGGTCGTTAGGGGAGCAGAACTTGTAGTCTCCTCTTTCCTTGCCCATGATCTCGAGGGCGCGGTTTGCGATAACCTCGTTTGCGTTCATGTTAACGGAAGTTCCGGCACCGCCCTGAAGCATGTCGATAGGGAAGTCACAATGCATCTTGCCAGCGATGATTTCCTTGCAAGCCTTTACGACAGCCTTGGTTATGGTGTTATCCACAACGCCGAGTTCGTTGTTTGCCTGGATGGCGGCCAGCTTTACATAAGCTATAGCTACCACGAAATCAGGATAGTCGCACATCCTGATGCCTGAAATCTTGTAGTTGTTGAGTGCTCTCTGAGTCTGAACGCCATAGTATGCCTCTGCAGGAACCTTGAGTTCTCCCAGGAGGTCTGATTCAACTCTATATTTCTTTGTTGCCATGTTTTTAAAAATTAAATATGATTTGTTTCTACTTATAATCTTGCGGGTAGACAACAAATATAGTTAAAATTATTTATTTATGTAGCGATAGGAGAAACAGGCGGTAACGAAGTAGATGATGGCCTGGATCCAGAGGGCGATGAATTCCGTCCGGATTACGGAGAAGTCCGCTCCCATGCAGTTGATCTTTACGTAGCCCTGAACACCGAAAGTGCCCGGGAAGATGTAGGAGAAATACTTCCAGAAGGCCGGGAAACTGCTCACTGGCCAGGTGAGGCCGCTGAGGAAGAGCAATATGACGCTGAAGAACAGGAACATCACCATTCCGGTTTCGCGGTTGCGGATGAAAATGGCCCAGGTCTGGGAGAAGAAAATCACGGCCAGAAGGAACGGGAACGTCAGCCTGTAGATATCCCACGCCGAGGCATAATGCGGCAGGCCGAACATCCTCGGAACCAGAATTAGGATGTAGGCGGAAACAATAGAGTAGATAAGCATATAGGCTACCGCCTGGCCAAGTATGAATCTATGGACTTTCTTTTCGTGAGGAGCTACATCATCGCTGAGCTTATGGTTGGCGTTTTCCTCCCTTCTTGTTCCGGATACCATTCCGATTCCGAGGAACAGAAGCTGGTGGATGATCAGCACCAGAACTCCAGGAACGAAGAAACTTGCAAAGCCGTTGCCCTCGTTGAAGAGGATGTTCATCTGGTTTCTCAGAGGTTCTGCGCTGGCGAGGGCTTCCTGCTCGGTAAGGCCGTCTGCCTGAAGCCTTGCAAGGGAAATGTTCTTGTCTTCCGCCAGCATCACCATATTGCAGGCAAGGGCTATGTTCTTGTAGATAAAGAATGTAGCCATGTTAACATACAGGGAGACCGTGGTTTGCTTTCCTGTCTGGATGTCTTTGCTGAATTCCTTAGGGATGACGATAATTCCGTGGATTTCCCTTCTCTTCATCCTGTTAATGGCATCCTCCATATTTACACAGGATTCCAGAGTCACTTCCCTTGTGGCGTTTATCTTTGAGGCAAAGCTGCGGCTGTAGGAAGTACCGCACTCGTCAATGATTCCAACCGGAATTTCGTCTACACTTTCGTTGAGATATACCGTGCTGTAAAGCAGTGGATAGCCGAATCCTGCGATGATCAGGATGAGCAGCACGCCGCTATCGGTAAAGATAGTCTTCATCTCCCTCCTGGTGATGGAGATAAGCTCCGCGAGCACTTCCTTGATATGAGAGAAGAACTTCATCACTTGGTAGGGTAGTTAAGTTTGACCATAGCGTCCTTGAGTCTTCCGAGAATCAGGAAAGGAAGGAAGAAGAACACGCACATTCCCAGCATATTGATCCACACATCGCCGATGCCTGAATCCAGCATCGCCCACTTGACGTAAATCAAGTAATATTGCCTGAGAGGGAATAGCTGGGCGAACCCCTGCATAGGGGCGATCATCATCTCAACAGGGTAGGTCATTCCGCACATGCTCAAGGCAAGTATGGAGTAAAGCGATGCGGCGCTGAGGGCATCCCTGAGGACAGGGAAAAGCCCTATGAAGAACAGTCCCACGGCGTGAGAAGCCAAAACCAGCATCGTGATGTTGAGTGCCATTACCCAGGCCGGCCCGAGAAGAGGGAATCCGAATATCCTGTATGCCAGCACAACAAACGACAGGCCCATCAGGAGATAAATGATAAAATATGGTAACAGCTTGCCTATAAGGGCGTTAATTATACTGCCTCCGGCTTTTTCCAGTAGTTCCGGAGTGGTTTTCTGCTTGAGCTCATATCCTATCGTGAATACTGTCATCACGATGATGCAAAGGGAAAGGATACCCGGCCAGATAATGGATATCAGGTATATGGCATAACTGCTCCACGGGTTGCAGATGCTGTGCGTGTCTATTGTGATAGGCTGGAGCTGAGGCATTATATCAGCCTCGGGAACTCCCTTGGCTCTCATCGTGGTTCTTCTGACGCCGCCGTTCAGCACATTGGCAATCTGCATGAAGTTCCTGTAGGCCAATGTGCCAGGAACCATATAAGCCTCTGTGTAATAAACCGGAACGGTTGGCCTGAGGCCGTTGACAACATTCACATACAGGTCTTCCGGAAACTCTATGAAGCCGTAGATTTCTCCCCTCTGCATAGCAAGCCTGGCATCATGGTAGCTGCCGAAGCGGCGGGAAACATCTATGCCCTGCATCGCCTCCATATTCTTGATGGCAGTGCGGGAAAGATAGGAGTCATCCATATCCACGACGCCAACCGGAACCCTTTGCGGCAGGCCCTGGTACATCAGGCTCACGAAGAAAATGGCGCAGAACGCAAGTACCAATATGGTGCCGTACAGGTAGATAGGCCTGTTCAGCATTATATTGCCCTCTCTGACAAATACATTGAGGATGCAATTGAGCATATTGGAACTCTTTCTCATAGAGCCTTTATTCTGTCTCAGCGATTATTTAACGATGGCGCTCATGCCTGCCCTCAGGTGAGGAATCTTGGCAAGAGGCCTTGCCCTTACCTCAAAGGTCTTTGCGTCAAATTCTCCGGATGCCTTGGTTGGCTTCCATGTGGCGTAGGATGCCATAACATTTATAAAATAGACTTCTGCCTCGTATGTGTTGTCTCCGAGAGCCGGAATCTTGACCTTAAGCTTGCTTCCCATAGTGATGCCCTTGAGCATATCTTCCCTGATATTGAAGGAGAACCAGACATCTTCCGTATCTGTAACCGTCATTATAGGAGCGCCTTGTCCGACAAGCTCTCCCACCTTAGGGAATACTTCAGTGATTACTCCGCTGATAGGGGATACAAGGTTGATTTCGTCTATGTAAGAGTTAACCTGGTCTACACTTGCGTTGGCTGCATCCACGGCTGCCTGGGCTGCCATACGGTCTTCCGCCTGGGCTCCGTTCTTGGCCAGGTTGTACTGGCTGAAAGCAGCCTTTTCAGTAGCTACGGCCGCGTCATACTGAGCCTTGGCCTCGTCTCTCTTCTGGGCGGAAACAACTTCCTGGCGGTAGAGGTTTTCAACCCTCTCGTAAGACTTGCGGGCAATGTCCACTCCCACCTTGGCCTTCTGCCACTGCTCGAAAGCTCCCTCCACGAGTTCGCTTCTGGCACTTCCGCTGGCCTTTGCCCTCTGGGCTCTTGCGGCACGGCTCTGGGCATTTGCCTGTACGATTTTGGCTTGAAGTTCAGGGCTGTCCAGACGGACTACTATCTGGCCCTTGCTTACCGTATCTCCTTCCTGGAATATGAGTTCTTCTACCCTTCCGGCAACCTTGCCTGAAACCCTGTATTCGCGGGCTTCCACGGTACCCTGGATAGTCAGTTTCTGGGTGGAGGACGTGAGCCATCCGATAACTACCAAAACGATGATTACAAGAAGCAGTGCTGCCAGTCCTACCAGCAGACTAATCGTGCTTTGCTCTAACTTCTTCATATCTGTAAATTTTTAATCTTTCTTGATGTTGCTAATTCCCACGGCCTTGCGGAGGTAAAGTTCGCACAGGCGGGCGTCTATTCCGGCGTCTATCTTGTCTGAGTTGGCGCTTATCCAGGCGGTCTGTGCGGCAAGCAGGTCGGTGACGCTGATAAGGCCTTCCTTGTAGGAGAGTTCAGCAAGGCGGAGGTTTTCCTCCGCTGCGCTTATGTTGCTCAGGGCGGCCTCAAGTTTCTTGTTGGCTTCCCTTACCTTGAAGTTGGCCTGGGTAACCTGGAGGTTGATCAGTTCCTTTGCCTCGTCGATGCGGTGACGGACCATTTTCTCCTCGCTCTGCGCTGCCCTTAATGTGTATATCCTGTCTCCGAAATGGAAGATAGGTATTGTGATGGCCACTCCGGCCGTGAACATTCCCTTGAATTTGTTTTCGAATCCGTTGAAGGTGTTCGGGTTGGTGGTAAGGTAATTTGCGGAGGCCGCAATGTTTGGAAGGAAGCGGCTGCGGGCTATGTTAACCTGACTGTGGCTTATCTTGCTGAGGTTTTCCAGCTCTCTGATTTCAAAGCGGTTGTCTATGGCCTGGGCTCTGTTGTATGCAGGGTCGAGTTCCTGAGCCTGGCCCTGGGAAATGTCTTCGTCCGCAAGGCCGAAGTCTCCGTCCAGATCCAGTCCGCACACCCTGAAGAGCGACATCTTGGAAAGGGCAACACCGTCAGTTGCTCTTGTAAGGGCAAGGTTGGCTTCGTTGAGCTTTACCTTTACGTTCAGGAGGTCTCCCTTGGTGGCGACTCCCTGGTCTATGGAAGCCTGGATATTCTTCTCCAGCTTGGACAGAAGTTCCACGTATTTTTCCGCAAGTTTCTTTTTGTTTATCAGCGATACCGTTGTCCAGTATGCCTGATCTACGGAAATGATGAGTTCTTCCTGGCGGTTGTCTGTCTGCAGACGTGCCATTTCTTCCGTTGTCTTGGCTATGTTGTAGAGTTCCCTGATTTTTCCGCCAAGATAGATAGGCTGGGTAAAACCGATGCCTGCCGCAAATATGTTGTGTACATCGTAGGTAAGCTCGCTCTTAGGCAGATAGGCGTACTGCTTCCACTGGATTTTCTCCGGGTTGGTCTTGGGATTGAAAGGAACTCCGTCAGCATCCAGGGGAACAGGCTGCCCGTCTATCACGGTCCAGCTGTTGGAAATCTGGTCTGCAGTAAAGCCGAAGCTTCCGTCAGCCATCTTGGTGCCTACGGGAAGCAGGGCGTCTTCGCTGAGAAGGGAAATATTCTTCTGATTCCAGGTGTAGGTTCCCACTGCCTGGAAACTAGGCAGGAACTGCGTGAAAGCAGCCTTGCGCAAGTTCTCCGCTGCATTGATCCTTTCCTGGGATACTTTCAGGCTTTTGGAGTTCTGGAGAGCGAACTCCTCATATTCCTTAAGCGTGTATGTCTGCCCCCAGAGGGATGCTGCCACCAGCAGGCAGAGCGCAACCGATATGCATTTTTTCATGACAGTCAGTTATTTTCTATTAGCTTTGGAGTAACATCACCGCAGCTGAAACAGTCCTTATGCCGCCCTTCAAGATTTAGCGCAGCATAGTGGGCCTGAATCCTTTTCAAATCTTCTTTCGGATTATCGGAAACCACAAATCTTATTCCAGTTCCGACTCTCTTGGTCCTGTAGTTGAAATAACCGAGATATACCGGAACGTCGCACGCTTTGGCAATTGTCAGAAAGCCCATCTTCCACTTGTCTGTCTTCTTGCGCGTTCCTTCCGGGGCAATTGCAAGGTGCATTTTATCGGCGTTCTTGAGGACCTGGATGTTGTGGAGCGCCACATTTGCGCCTTTGCTGCGGTCTACGGGTATTGCTCCCATTTTCCTAAGCAGCCATCCAAGGGGCCAGAAGAAGAACTCTTTCTTTATCATTATGTTGGGAGTGCCACCTGCAGAGGTGTAGTAGGCCCAGGCAACAACAAAGTCCATCACGGAAGTATGCGGAACTCCAAGGACAATGCATTTGTCCTCGGGGGCGGCGCTTCCTTCTGCAGTCCAGCCCATCCATTTCAGAAGCCTTTTGCTGAATCTCTGCTTGAAGCTCATAATCGGAAAAATTTTCTAGGCGTCTGCTGCGGCCCGGTCTTCCATTATCACCTCTTCCCTGAGGTTCTTCATTATGAAGTCCTGGCGGAACGGGGTGTTGTTACCCATGTAGAACTCAAGTATCTCGTGGGTAGGGTCTTCCTTGTAGATGTGCACGGTGTCCAGACGCATGTCGTCGCCGATGAAATTCTCGAACTCTTTATCTGAGATTTCTCCAAGTCCCTTGAACCTGGTGACTTCCGCGCTCTTTCCGAACTCCTCGATGCCCTCCAGCTTTTCTGCCTCGCTGTAGCAGTAGCGCACGTCGAATGAGTTGTCCTTCCTCTTCCTGCGTACCCTGAACAGAGGGGTCTGGAGTATGAACAGGTGGCCTCTTCTGATCAGTTCAGGGAAATACTGGATGAAGAAAGTGAGCATCAGCATCCTGATATGCATTCCGTCCACATCGGCATCAGTTGCGATAACAACCCTGTTGTAACGCAGGTTCTCGATGTCTTCCTCAATGTCCAGCGCCGCCTGCAACAGGTTGAGCTCCTTATTGTTATTGTCGTAGATGACTTTCTTTGAACTGCCGTAGGTATTCATTGGCTTTCCCCTGAGGGAGAACACTGCCTGGGTGTCCGCATTCCTTGCCTTGGATACGGTTCCGCTAGCGGAATTACCCTCGGTGATGAAGATGGTGGTCTTCTCTGCGAGAGGGTTGTTCTTGTCTGTATAGTGAACCTTGCAGTCCCTGAGCTTTTCGTTGCTGATCATTCCTCTTTTGCGGCGCTTGCTCTTGAGAATGTCTGCAATCTCCTTCCTCTCCTTCTCGCTGGCGTTGATCTTCTTCTGCATCGCGTCCGCAATCAGCGGATTCTTGTGCAGATAGTTGTCCAGCTCTGAAGCCAGGAAGTTCATTATGAAAGTCTTGATAGGAATTCCGCCCCTTTCCTCTGTATCAGTAAGGCGGGAGTTGAGGAATGTTTTTGTCTGGTTTGCAAAGCCCGGTTCGCCGACTCTAATGGCGATGGCCGCAACTATGCCTTCCCTTACGTCCTTAGGGTCGTAGTCTTTCTTGAAGAAGTCCTTTACGGTCTTTCCCACAGCCTCCCTGAAGGCGCTCAGATGGGTTCCGCCGTGGTAGGTGTTCTGGCCGTTGACGAAGGAATAAATATCCTCACCGCCCTCGCTGCCGTGAGTGATAACCACTTCTATATCATGGCCTTTCAGGTGGATAGGGGAATAGAGCGGAGCCTCGGTCATGTTGTCGTTGATAAGGTCCAGAAGCCCGTTCTTGCTGCAGTAAGTTGTCTTGTTGAAGTGGATGGTAAGCCCCGTGTTCAAGTACGCGTAGTTCTTGAGCATGCTGTCTATGTACTCCAGCTTGTAGGAGTAGTTCTCGTACAGTTTCGGGTCTGCCGTGTATCTGATCAGCGTTCCGTTCTTTTCGTCACAGTTCTTGAGGTCTCCCTCCTTCTTGAGCTCTCCTTCCTCGAAGTAGGCCCATTTGCTCTTTCCGTCTCTCCAGCTCTGTGCGTAGAACTTTGTGGATGTGGCGTTCACCGCCTTTGCTCCAACTCCGTTCAGACCCACGGATTTTCCGTAGGCGTCAGAGCCGTACTTTCCGCTGGTGTTTATCTGTCCCACAGAAACCACAAGACTTTCCAGAGGGATGCCTCGGCCATAGTCCCTGACCGTAACCTCCTTGGTTTCCTCGTCCAGGGTAATGTCCACGGTCTTTCCGAATCCCATGTTGAACTCGTCTATGGCGTTGTCCACTATCTCCTTGAAAAGCACATAGATACCGTCATCCTTCTCGCTGCCGTCCCCCAGCTTGCCCAGGTACATTCCCGGCCTTTTCCTCAGATGCTCGTGCCAATCCCAGTGCTGGATGTCCTCACTGCCGTATCCCTTGTTTTTCTTCTCTTCTTTACTCATCGGTGACTAAAAATATCGTTATTTCATTTTTGCAAGTGCCGCATTAAGGTTTCTAAGTGCGGCGGCCGGATCATTGTAGATAAGCGGTCCGGTTGCGCATCCGCTTTCGCAGGCCATAACCTCCAGGAATGGAGACGGGGCCTTGGTGGTCTTTGCGATGCCCCTGAGCAGGGCGATGTTCTTCTTGTCGAGGTTGGCGATGGCCGTGGCCTTGAGCTGCTCGTCCTTGAGGATATACTTGACTGCTCCGATCACTCCACCGCTCTGTGCGAATCCGTGGGCTGCCTTGTAGCTCTGGACTTCCGGAGTGAATGACGGAATGGTCCCGAAGTCAATATGAAGGCCTGCAAACACGCTGCCGATTTCCTCAAATGTAATAGCTATGTCCGTATCCGGATTATCTCTGACTTCCTTCTTCTTTGCCAGGCAAGGACCTATGAACACAACCTTTGCATCCGGGTATTTCTTCTTGGCGATCTTGGCCGTATAATACATCGGAGAACCGGTTGAAGAAACATAAGGAGCCATTTCCGGAATATGCTTTCTGACCAGCTCAATCCAGGAAGGGCAGCAGCTGGTTGTCATGAAAGGCTGGCCCTCGGCGATCTTTTCCTGAAGTTCCGCGGCCTCGGTTGCCGTAGTTTCCATCGCTCCCTGGGCCACTTCTATCACGTCCTTGAAACCAAGAGACTTGATTGCCCCGTAAACCTTTTCGGTTGGAACTCCCTGGAACTGCGACAGGATGGCAGGCGCAACGATGGCTACCATTTCCTTGCCTTCTTTCAGACCCTGGAGCACGTCGAAGATCTGGCTGACCTCGAAGATTGCTCCGAACGGGCAGGCATTCAGGCACTTGCCGCAATATATACACTTGCTTTCATCTATGTGCTCTATGCCGTTCTCATCCTTGGATATGGCTTTAAGAGGGCAGGCGTCCTCGCAAGGAACGGGTATGTAGACGATGGCGTGATAAGGGCAGCTCTGCTGGCATTTGCCGCAGCTGATGCACAAGTCATGGTCTATCTCGGCCTGGCCCTGCTTGTTGAAGAAAATCGCCTCTTTCGGGCAGTTCATATAGCAGGTCCTGGCCACGCATCCGCGGCAGAGGTTTGTGACTTCGTAGTTTGTCTTCACGCAGGAGGAGCAGGCCTCGTCAATGACGCACATAAGGTTTGGCTTGCGGTTAGGGTCCTTTCTCTTCAGGGCTTCCTTGGCATAGTGGGACAGAGGAGTGAGTTCGTCATCCTCGTCGTACATGTCGAATCCCATCAGAGGGAAGCTCTTGTATCTCCAGACAGCCCTTTCCTTGTGGATGCAGCATCTTCCGAGCACCTTCTGCCCTCTCTTAGGGCTGAGGTTTATCGGAAGGCGGTCTATCTCTTCCACCAGCCTGTCTTCCTTCCACAGTTCCACCAGCTTTGCCAGAAGTGCCTGGCGGACTATCATCACATTGTTAGCAAATGCCATATAATAAAGTTGTTATGGGGTCATTACAGCGTTCCACACTGCCTTGCGGAGAGTTCCCTTGGAGTCGTCCTGGTCATATTCCCAGTACATAAGTCCGAGCATACCCTTCTGGCGAATCCAGTTTCCTTTGGCGGCGATACTCTTCGGGTTGTCGTATCCCATGTAGAACACTCCCTGCATCGTTTCAACATAAGGGCAGCTGGCCGTAGCGTCCCACTTGTTCCTCCTGTATTTCTTAGGGTCGAGATTTAGGATGCTCTTGTATGAGACTGCTGTAGGAGATGTGCTGAATGAATGGCGGCCGTAGAACGGAATTCCGAGAACGAGCTTCTTAGGATTCACGCCGGCGTTCAGATAGGAGTTCACAGCGCGGTTACAGTCTCTGTAGGCCCTTGTGTCTGCGAGGGCTGAATGGTGATGGGGAGCTTCGTCAAAGTCATAGGCCATGATGTTAACATAGTCCACATACTGGTCCATGCCTTTGATGTCGACATATCTGTAACCGCCTCCGGAAACGGTCTGCTTGTCAAAGCAGTAGCCTGCGTAAGAGATTTCATATTTGTCTCCCAGGGTTTCCCTTAGTTGCTTGACAAGCTTCACGTAGTTTTCCGTATCACAGGTTACGTCGCAGGCGGCACCGCTCCAGCTCAGTCCAGGGAATTCCCAGTCCAGGTCTATTCCGTCAATGCCGTAATCCTGGAGGAACTTGAGGCAGTCATCGGCGAACCTCTTCATGTTGTCCTCGCTTTTGCACAAAGCGGAAAAACTTCCACCCTGCCTGTTGTCGGAATTGGTGACTCCGTGAGTGAAACTCAGGCATATCTTGAGGTTAGGGTAGAGCTTTTTCAGGTTGACGATGTTCTGGAATCTTGCCTTGTTTCCCTGAAGGTCAAACTTCTTGTAGATTCCGTCAACCATATAAAGTTCTGCAAACGCATAGTTGATATGGGTTATCACGCTTGCGTCAGGTATCAGGCTTCCGTAATAGGTGACATAGGCGGTTACGTGCCTGCCATCGTCTATCCTGGCATTCGGAGCGACTGAAGGTTCATTGATAGGAGGGTCAACCTCTTCAACCGGTTTCACTGGCTCTGGATCCAGCGGTTTCTCACTTTCACTTCCTCCACCGCCTCCTCCGCAGGCTGTCGTGAACAATGCAATAACTGAAGCAAATGCCCAAAATCTGAACTTTTTCATGTCTGAATATTTTATGATATCCGTCAAAAATAGCAATTATTTCGCAAATAATAAAATCAAAGATTTTATCTGAACACGAAATACACCGCTCCGATCAGCAGGAAGAATGCAATCAGATGATTGTAGTTGAAAGTCTGGGTCTTGAAAAATATCAGCGAGAATATCACGAATATCATAATTGTCACCACTTCCTGGATCACTTTCAACTGGACAAGGGAGAATGGTCCTCCAAGGTCCTTGAAGCCGATTCTGTTGGCCGGTATCATAAAGCAGTACTCGAAGAACGCGATGCACCAGCTGATCAGGATGATGCCGAAAAGCCCCCACTTAGGGAGGAGAGTGTTGGTCTTGAATTTAAGCTGGCCGTACCAGGCCAAAGTCATGAAGCTGTTGGAAATAATCAACAGCAGTATGGTAAGCAATCCTCTGCCCATTTTCTGTCTGATTTAAAAACGGGCGCAAATATATTAAAGAATCAGTTACGATGTCTTCCTAAGGTGTCATCACGGCATTCCATACGGCAGTCCTCAGAGTGCCCTTGTCGTCATCTTCGTCATATGACCAGTACATAAGGCCCAGAAGACCTTTCTTGCGGATCCAGTCTCCTTTAATAGCAATGCTCTTAGGGTTGTCGTATCCCATAAAATACACTCCCTGCATAGTTTCTACATAGGCACAGTTTGCAGTAACATCCCACTTGTTTCTCCTGTACTTCTTGGGATCCATTTTAATGATGTTCTTGTAAGAAACTGAAGTCGGGGATGTGCTGAAGGAGTGTCTTCCGTAGAATGGAATTCCCAGAACTATCTTCTTTGGCGAAACTCCTGCCTTGAGGTAGGCGTTCAGGGCACGGTTGCAGTCGCTGTAAGCTCTTGAGTCAGACAGGGCTGACTGGTGATGAGGGGCCTCGTCAAGGTCGTATGTCATTACGTTGACGTAGTCCACATAAGGGTCCATTGCCGCAATGTCGTTGAAAATGTATCCGCCGTTGGAAGGATACTTGTCCATGCAGTAACCGCAGTATGAAATGGTGTATTTGTTTCCAAGCACCTCCCTTAACTTCTTGACAAGCTTAACGTAGTTGTCTGTGTCGCAAGTTTTATCGCTGGCCGCTCCGCTCCAGCTCAGGCCCGGGAATTCCCAGTCCAGGTCAATTCCGTCGAGATTGTAATCCTGCAGGAATTGCAGGCAGTCATCGGCGAACTTCTGCATATTCTCCTCGCTCTTGCAAAGCGCTGAGAAGCTTCCCCCCTGCCTGTTGTCCGAATTCTCCACAACGTGGGAGAAACAAATGATTATTTTTAGATTAGGGTAGGTCTTTTTCAAATCCGCTATGTTCTGGAACCTCTTCTTGCTTCCCGAAAGGTCGAATTTCTTGTAAACTCCGTCAACCATATAAAGTTCGGCAAAGGCGTAGTTGATGTGAGTTACAACACTGGCGTCCGGAATAAGGCTCCCGTACCATGTTACGTAAGCGGTTACATGCCTTCCGTCCTCAATACGGGCTTTAGGAGCCACGATGGGCTCGTTGATAGGAGGGTCAACCTCTTCAACAGGTTTTACCGGATCCGGATCCAGAGGTTTCTCTTCTCCTTTGTTTCCACTTCCGCCACCGCAGGAAGTCAAAGCAAGACAAGCGGCAGCTGTCAGTACAGGTAATAATCTGAAAGTGTTCATACGTCGAAATCAATTACGATGTCAGCCTTGTCCCTGGCTTTTCGGGGTCTGTCCCTTGACAGCTGGGGATATGTGCAGGGTACGGCTATAGGTGAAAGTTTCCCTGTCAGAAACGACAATCTTCCCTTCCTTGATTACAAGGGTTAAAAGCTTTCTTTCGTATTCCTTTTTTCCACCGTTTCTAAGCAGCTCGGGAAGGTGAGGCCTGTTGTCTTCCAGGAGGGCGTTCTTGACCACGTCTGGTATTTCCAGAATGAACCTGACTCTTCCGTTCTGGTCGCAGACCTGTATGCCTATATCGGTGAGAACAAACAAATTGCCTTTTGAATCAAAAGCCATCGGACCTTTAGAAACAGGAGCGTTGCCGTATGAATGCAGCCAGTAGAATCTCTGTTTATTGAAATATGGAGAACGTGAGGTGTTGCTGTCTGAATTATTGGAGATAGCCTGCCAGAGGCAATTGGTTTCTTTCTCTGTAAAATCGAGGCTCTTTTCAAGAACCATGAAGCTATTATCCGGATAATAAGCAGCATATACGATGATATCTTGCGAAGGCATTCTGCGACTTGTTTCGGTAATGATTCCGAATACATGAGGTAAGGTCTTGTCTATTTCTTTTTCCTTTACCCATTTTTTATCAGGAATCAGATACTTGTCCAGAAAATCATTCTTGGTAATCCCGGCCTTGATAGGTTTAGGGTAATCTCTCCAGAGCCAGACCATTACATCCTCAAAGATTTCTGCAGAACGCTTTACGGAATGATTACCGTCGCTCCAGTCGTACTTGGCGTCATAGCCTGCAAAGTCCAAGGCTGTAGACAGCATCTGGTTGGCCTCGTACCAGTGGCCGAATGTGGCGTTCCAGACGTCGTTGCTTCCATCCTGGAGGAAAATCCTGAGTGGCTTTGGCTCGCATTTCCTGACAAACATCTGAAGATCATTTCCGCCTCTCATACTTACGAAAGTTCCCACTCCGCTGAACACCCTGCGGAAGAGGTCCGGCCTTTGCCAGGCAGCGTTGAAAGCCGCGATACCTCCGCTGGAAAGTCCGAAGATGGACCTGTCGTTCGGATCTTTGGAAATGCTGACTCCAACTTCTTTTTCAACGAATGGAATTATCTCTGTTTCAAGAAACTCTGCGAATCTTCCGTCTGTAAAGTCAAACTCGTTGGAACGGTTGTAGCGGATGACATTTCCGTCTTTCCCCTTTATGACTCCCGGCTGAACGAAGATGCCGATGGTAACGGGCATTTTTCCCTCCGCGATCAGCTTGTCAAAGACTTTCGGAGCATTGCAGAGAATGCCGTCCAGGCCGATATAGAGGCAAGCCGGTTTGTTACCGTCATATTGCTGAGGAATGTAAACCTGCAGGTTTCTCTCGGTTCCTGGATACAGGTCACCGTCTGTCTTGTAGTCCAGAGATATTATCTTTCCCTGCCCCCAGGCTTGGCACAGCATCATCGCTGAGGCTAAAGCCAATATTGATTTCTTCAGATTCATGGCTAAGATGTTTTTCAGTTCAAAGATAGCAAATTGTAATAAAAAAGGCGGTCCTAAAAGAACCGCCTTTTTCTTGTCTGGGCAGATGCCTATGCGAACCTCTGGTTGAGAAGCTCCATCATCTTGATAACAGAATAGGAGATTCTTGTACCAGGGCCGAAGATTGCAGCTGCACCGGCCTTGTAGAGAGCATCGTAGTCCTGGGCTGGAATAACTCCGCCGGCAACTACTATGATATCCTCTCTTCCGAGTTTCTTCAGTTCGTTGATGATCTGAGGAACCAGGGTCTTGTGGCCTGCTGCCAGTGAGGAAACGCCAACGATGTGGACGTCGTTCTCCACTGCTTGCTTTGCTGCCTCGGCCGGAGTCTGGAACAGAGGTCCCATATCCACGTCGAATCCGCAGTCTGCATAACCGGTGGCGACAACCTTTGCGCCGCGGTCGTGACCGTCCTGTCCGAGCTTGGCAACCATGATACGAGGCTGGCGGCCTTCCTTCTTGGCGAACTCGGCAACCATCTTCTTTGCCTTTTCGAACTCGCTATCCTTCTTGACCTCAGATGAGTAAACACCTACATTCATACGGATCTTTGCTGTGTATCTTCCTACTACCTCTTCGCATGCGTCAGAGATTTCTCCGAGGGAAGCCCTTGCCTTTGCAGCCTCTACTGCAAGAGCGAGGAGATTGCCCTTCTTGGTCTTCACGCACTCGGTGATAGCGGCCAGACACTGTTTAACTTTTTCGTTGTCCCTTGTCTTGTACAGTTTCTGCAGACGGGCTACCTGCTGCTGGCGAACCTTGGTGTTGTCGATATCCAGGATCTTGATAGGATCCTCGTGCTCAAGACGGTAGCGGTTCAGACCGATGATGGTCTCTTCGCCGGAGTCGATTCTTGCCTGCTTTCTTGCAGCGGCCTCCTCGATTCTCAGCTTAGGAATACCGGTCTCGATAGCCTTTGCCATACCTCCGAGTTTCTCCACTTCCTGGATATGTCCCCAAGCCTTGTGAGCCAGTTCGTTGGTCAGGCTCTCGATGTAGTATGAACCTGCCCAAGGGTCGATTGAACGGCAAACCTGGGTCTCCTGCTGGATGTAGATCTGGGTGTTTCTCGCGATACGTGCAGAGAAGTCGGTTGGCAGGGCGATAGCCTCGTCGAGAGCGTTGGTATGCAAGCTCTGGGTGTGGCCCAGTGCTGCTCCCATTGCCTCGATACAGGTTCTTGCAACGTTGTTGAAAGGATCCTGCTCTGTAAGGCTCCATCCGGAAGTCTGGCAGTGGGTTCTGAGGCTGAGGCTCTTAGGGTTCTCAGGATTGAACTGCTTCACGATCTTTGCCCAGAGCATCCTGGCTGCCCTCATCTTTGCAATCTCCATAAAGTGGTTGGTTCCGATTGCCCAGAAGAATGAAAGTCTTGGAGCGAACTTGTCTACAGGAATGCCGGCCTTGATACCGGTACGGAGATATTCCAGACCGTCTGCAAGGGTGTAGGCCATCTCGATGTCGTTGGTTGCACCTGCTTCCTGCATGTGGTAACCGGAAATTGAGATGGAGTTGAACTTAGGCATATACTGTGAAGTGTAGGCGAAGATGTCGCCGATGATTCTCATACTGAACTCAGGAGGATAGATGTAGGTGTTACGCACCATGAACTCCTTGAGGATGTCGTTCTGGATTGTACCGGCCATTTCCTCGAGCTTCACTCCCTGCTCCAGACCTGCCACGATGTAGAAGGCCATGATAGGGAGAACGGCTCCGTTCATTGTCATGGATACGGACATCTTTCCAAGAGGAATCTGGTCGAAGAGGATCTTCATGTCCTCAACGGAGCAGATACTTACACCAGCCTTTCCTACATCGCCGACAACTCTTGGGTTATCTGCATTGTATCCTCTGTGGGTTGGAAGGTCGAACGCTACGGAAAGACCTTTCTGGCCGGCGGCCAGGTTCCTTCTGTAGAATGCGTTGGATTCCTCAGCGGTGGAGAAACCTGCGTACTGGCGTACTGTCCAAGGTTTCTGTACATACATTGTGCTGTAAGGTCCTCTCAGGAAAGGAGCCACACCTGCTGCATAATGCAGATGCTCCATCTTCTCAAGGTCTTTTGCGGTGTAGTTGGTCTTGACCGCAATCTTCTCAGGGGTATTCCAAAGAACTTCCTTCTTTGCTGCACCCTTCTTTGCTGCAGGCTTTGCAGCTGACTTATATACTAAATCGTTGAATTTTGGACGCATAACTTTTCCTCCCCTTATTTGATAAGTTTATCCTGATAAGCCTTCAGTGTCTCAAGCACGTTGCTGCGTACACTGATGAAGTTCTCGATACCCTTTGCAATCAGATCGTTCTTGCATTCAGGGTCTCCGGCAACAACAACGATTCCCTTCTTGCCGACGATCTTGGCAATCTGAGGAACCTCAGCTGCATACTCGTCATCTGAAGAGCAGGCTACGATGATGTCAGCCTTTGCCTTAAGGGCGGCCTTTGCTCCTTCCTCAGGAGAGTTGAAGCGGTTGTTGTCAACTACCTGGAATCCTGCTACTGCAAAGAAGTTGCAGGCGAACTGTGCCCTTGCGCGGCACATAGCCAGGTTTCCGTAGGTAACCATAAACGCCATCGGACGTTTCTTGGCTTTGTCTGTCTTGAACCTGAGTTCCTCGAATGCCATGGCGCCTCTGTAAACCTCCAGAGGACGGCCGATCATTCCGGCCTTCTTCTTAGGAGCGGCCTTGCGGGTAACGGTCTTCTTGGTAACTTCCTTCTCCACAACTTCCGTGAAGTTAGGGAACTGGTTGGTTCCAAGAAGAGTGTCCCTTCTGGTGGCGATGTTGGAATCTCTCTTCAGCGATGTTTCCTTGATGCTGTTCTGGATGGTCTCCGCCTTGAAAGCCTCGACATATCCGCCGGCCTTCTCGATAGTGTTGAACAGATCCCATGAAGCCTTTGCAACTGCATCGGTGAGCTCCTCGATATAGTAGGAACCTGCACCCGGGTCAACTACCTTGTTGAAGTGGCTCTCGTCCAGAAGCAGGCTCTGCACGTTGCGGGCGATCCTGTTGGAGAACTCACCCGGCTTCTTGTAAGCGTGGTCGAAAGGAAGGACTTCCATCGAGTCAACTCCTCCGATTGCACCGCTCATGGCCTCGGTAGTGTCTCTGAGCATATTTACGTAAGGATCGTAAACCGTCTGGTTCCATGCGCTTGTAACGGCGTGAACCTTGATCTTGCAGCTGTCTTCCTTCTTTGCTCCGTAAGCCTTAACTATGTTGGCCCACAGAAGCCTTGCAGCCCTGAACTTGGCAATCTCCATGAAGTAGTTGCCGCTGATGGATACGGTGAACTTTATTCTCTTGGCGGCCTCGTCAACCTTAACTCCGGCATCCTGCAGGAGATTCAGGTACTCGCTGCCCATGTTCATTCCGTATGCCAGTTCCTGGGTGATGGTGCTGCCGGCATCGTTGAAAGCATATGAATAAACTCCGACAACCGTTATGTGAGGGTAGTCCTTTACAAGCTCGATGGCCTTAACCAGAAGCTTTGCAGCATCTGCCTTGCTCCAAACTCCGGTGGCGTTCAGCTCCTTCAGAGGGTCATAGTCGAAAGAGGCTCTGATTGCGGAAGCTTTAGTGCCCTTCTCCTTTGCCACTGCGATGAAGTTCTTCAGGATAGACAAGTCCTTGCAACCCTTGAAGTTAACTTCTACGGCCTTAAGCTCGATGTCCTTCAGGAGAGCCTTCATGTCTGCCTTGAGGACTTTCTCGGTCTGGCTGAGGTCGAATCCCGGAGCGGTGACTCCCTTCATCATGCCGTCAAGTGCCAGGGCGTTAGCTGCCTTGAAGTCCTTGCCGACAAGATAGTCCTGACGGATCAGCCAGTTGTTGTCGTCTTTGGTGCCTCTTACAAAAGGAAACTCTCCGGCCTTTCCGCCCAATTCCTTCAGACCCTTCAGGTCCTCGGCGCGGTAATAAGGCTGTACGGAGAAACCTTCCATTGTTCTCCATACCAGCTTCTTCTGATAGTCGGCACCTTTCAAATCCTTGATTATAGCATCTTCCCATACCTGCTTGGGAACGGGAGGAAACTCAGTAAATAATTTCTCTGCCATATTATTACTGTTGTTTGAATAGGTGTATTATTGTTTAATGTTTTGCCAATGGCTTTATAATAGACAACAAATATAACATTTATTCTTGTATTCTTTAAGCAATTTGCGGCCAAAATCCTTTTTATTGTTTTGCATTGTTTTCAGTTGGAATTTGGAGTTGAAGGAAAAATTCCTATCTTTGCACCCCGCTAAAGAAAAAGGAGGTGGTATAAAGCATGATTATCGTTCCAATAAAGGACGGCGAGAACATAGAGAGAGCATTAAAGAAGTTTAAGAGAAAGTTCGAGAAGACAGGCATCATCCGCGAGCTCCGCGACCGCAAGACTTTTGAGAAGCCTTCAGTAAGGAGACGTGCGCAGCTGATGAAGGCTATCTATGTAAAGCACCTTCAGACTAGCGAGGAATAAGGAGCACTGCTCCCCAAGCTTAAAGGGTTGACCGAAAGGCCAGCCCTTTTTTTCATTCTATTTGTTTAAATTTGCACATATGGGCATCCAGGCTGAGTTCATAGATTATCTGAAAGTCAAGAGAAGGTATTCTCCGCGGACCGTAAAGCTTTACGGGGAGGCGGTGGAAGATTTCTTGAGGCAGGCTGTTCCTGAAAGCCAGCTCAGCGATGAGGATATCCTGTCTGCCCTCAAGTTCCAGGTAATAAGGGGATATGTTTCTTCCCTGATGGACAGGGGGCTTGATCCGAGGACGGTGAATCTTCATCTTAGCGCCCTGAGCACATTCTGCTCCTATCTGGTCAAACAGAACAAGCTCGCTTCCAATCCCGTCAAGGAAATCGTGCGGCCAAAGGAAAAGAAGAGGCTTCCGTCTTTCTTTTCTCCGGAAGCCCTGAAACTGTATTTTGACACTCCGGTGGCAGATGACTATCCTTCTGTCCGCAACCGCATGATAGTAACCCTTCTCTATGATACCGGACTCAGGAGGGCAGAGGCCGCATCGCTGAGGCTCAGTGATATAGACCTTTCAAGACGCACTATCAGCATCATAGGTAAAGGTAACAAGCAAAGGATGATTCCACTTGTGGATTCCCTGGTAGAGAAGATAGGGGATTATCTTTTACTCCGCGAAGCATTTTTAAATGGCAGCGAGTCGGATAGCTTTTTCCTCACCGATGCAGGTGGCCCCGCATATCCGGAATTCATCAACCGCACCGTCAAAGCCGAACTGTCAAAAGCAAACGGTCTTTCCGGAAAGAAGACCCCGCATACCCTGCGCCACAGCTTTGCCACCTCCCTTCTCAACGAAGGGGCTGACCTTAACAGCATAAAGGAAGTTCTCGGGCACTCGTCCCTGGCGGCAACCGAGGTCTATACCCACAACTCCTTTGAAAAACTCAAGGAAATCTATAGGACTGCCCATCCAAGGGCTAAGAAATAACTTAATATTCAAATAATTATGAAAAGGTTCCTTATTATCGCGATGATTGCGGCTTTGTTTTCCGCCTCCGCTTCTGCCCAGACCGGTCTGAAGAAGGTCTATAATGAAGAGATCAACCAACTTGAGCAGATAGACAAGGCTGTGGCCCAGGCCAAGAGAGAGGGCAAATTCGTTATCTGCCAGCTTGGCGGCAACTGGTGCCCTTGGTGCCTGAAGTTTGCAGACTATATTTCCAAAGATTCAGACATTACCAAGATCATCAACGACAACTTTGTCTATATCCACGTGAATTACAACCCTAGAATGGCCAAGAGCAAGGATGAGGCTGTCGCCAAAAGGGCTGCTGCCCTTATGAAGCGCCTGGACAATGCCGGAAGGTTCGGATATCCTGTCTTCATTGTCCTTGACAAGAACGGCAAGGTTATTCATATCCAGGACTCCGGCTATCTGGAAGAAGGAGAAGGCTATAACAAGGAAAAGGTGATGCGCTTTTTCAAGAACTGGACCCCGAAGGCCGTCAACCTATAGCATACACCCCCCATTTTATCAGGATATAATCGTTTATAAACGTTTATATAATTCGATTTTTGACAGAAATTGTCAAAATGCCGCTATATTTTTGAGCCGAAAAGTTAAATGCCCTCAAAAATAAAGAACTCCCACCGAAGCGGGAGTTTAGGTAAAAACCTTCGGCATATAGCCTTATTGTGATAAGATGTAGAATCTTACAATGCAAAGGTAGCAAACTTTGTTAAGTTGTGGTTTGATGTAGAATCAAGATTGATAACAATATGGCAAAGAGAAACTGTATTGTTGTCTGGGCATGATTTTGCTATCTAACCCCACTTTAAGCCGTTTCAAAAATATTTAAACGATTATAAACGTTTATAACCGTTTAAGTTTCGGATTCTCTTTTTGCAATTTCTTTTCTTTGTTGCGCTGCAAATATGTCAACATATAGGTTGATATTTGGGCTATAATTGTTAAAGTTTTTTTTAGATAACAATAACGACGATGACAGACAAACAGTTACAAATACTTGAAGCGCACGAGATTCATACTGATTGGCGAAAAAGATCGGACTGGAGGAGAACCAACAAGTTTTGGCTGAGATATTCTCGTGCCATAGCATTAAAGGTCTTGCATAGGCTGGACGAACTGAAAATGACGCAGAGGACACTTGCCAAGAATCTTAATTGTTCTCCTCAATATGTATCAAAGCTTCTTAAGGGCCAGGCAAATATGACTCTTGAAACGATAGCTCTCCTTGAGATTATTCTTGACCTTGATTTGGTCAATTCTTCTTTTTCTGTTGCCAAGAGTTACAATATATCTGATGACTCATCCAGGATTGTCGCCGAGCCGTCAAAGTCGCTGAGTTTGCAAAAAAAGCAGGGCTGAATGCAACCATGCTAAGAAACTATATTAATGGCTTCAAGACTCCTTCTAAAGAAAGGGAGAAACTGATTCTTCAGAAAATCAAAGAATTGGGAGAGGAGTACGTGTCGGTTTCGTCGTCCGGGAGCTGGCCTGTGCCGTTGCAGTCCGGGCAGCGGAATTCTATGTAGCCTTTCTTGTCGCAGGTCATGCAGCGGTTATGGCCTTCACCGTTGCAGACAGTGCAGGTGATCTGGCCGGTAGCCTTGCATCTTTCACAGTCAAAGTAGCCCTTTCCGCCGCACTTGACGCAGTTAGGGTTTATACCGTGGCAGTGAGGGCAGACAATGGTGCGGCCGCCTCCGCAGAAGGTGCATCTGATCATCTTGTTGCCGTTGCAGGTAAGGCACTGTGTGTAGCCCAGGCCTTTGCAGGAGTAGCATTCATTGCGGTCCATTCCGGTGCCTTTGCACCTTTCGCAGACTTTATCCATGCTCAGCAGCACAAAGGCGCCCAATATTGCTGCAAGGCACATTCCGGTTGTTCTCAAGAATCTTTTCATAATATCTATCTGTTTTTTGTTTTACTATTTACTTGTGTCTATTTTCCTATAAAATCGCCATTTTTCCACTGCCCTTGGTGTTCTATTGTTACACCGTCTTCCTTGTATGAGGTGCCTTGGCCGTCAAACTTTCCTGCTTTGAAGTTGCCTTTGTAGATAA
The DNA here is from genome assembly GCA_017961175.1 of Bacteroidales bacterium. GTDB lineage: Bacteria > Bacteroidota > Bacteroidia > Bacteroidales > UBA932 > Egerieousia. The sequence goes on along the minus strand of JAGCXV010000061.1, from coordinate 59,973 downwards.
GCTTGCCATTCTCGTCATACCATACTCCGTAGCCTTGAGCAGAGCTCACAGTCTTGCCTTCTTCGTCTGTGAAAAGCGCAACGGTGCCTTCAAATTTCTTGACGCCGTTTTCATAGTATCTGACTACCTGTCCGCAAGGAAGGTCTTTTGAAAAATCTCCTTTGGCGCGGATATTTCCGTTTTGGTAATACCATACGCCCTGGCCTTCCCAAATGCCATTCACAAAGTCTCCTTCATACATTTTGCCGCCGCCGTCAAAATACTCTGTTCCGTGGCCGTCCAATCTATAGCCGTTGGAGAAGGTTCCGGTATATTCTATGCTTCCGCTCTTGTAATAGGATGTTCCAGGTCCATTTGGCTGGTCGTCCATAACCTGTCCTGTATATTCAACCTTGCCGTCCGGGTAATAATACGTTCCTTGACCTTCCGGGCTGTCTTCTATCCATTGTCCGGTGTAAATTTTTGTTCCGTCTTCTTCACGATAAGAGGTTCCAACTCCTTCAAAATAGCCATCCTTGAAAGTGCCTTCATAGCACTTGAAACCATTTTCCCAGTACGCCTCTCCGTAGCCGTCCATATATCCCTCTTTCCACTGGCCGGCGTATTCCAGCTTCCCGTTTTCGAAATAGGATGTGCCGGTGCCGTGGAACTGGCCGTCTTTGAACATGCCTTCATATTCCTTGTTTCCGTTGGCATAGTACATTATTCCCTTGCCGTTTGGTATGTTGTTGGAGACTTCTCCCACATATTTGCCGCCGCTTTTTGCAGGGAGTGTCTGCACGTTGTTTTGTGAATAGCAAATCGCTGAGAAAAGAATCAGAATATAAAAGATTGACAGACGTTTCATGACAGTGTTTTTTTGTTCTCTCTACAAAAGTATAAAAATAGTGCCAGGTTTTGCTGTTCGGCTTCTTTTTTGTATATTTACAATACAGTTTAACCAATTAATTAAGGAGGTTATTATGGAAATTAGAATCCAATCAGTTAAGTTTGATGCAGATGAGAAGCTTCTTGCATTTGTAGAGAAGAAGGTTGAGAAACTGGAAAAGTTCTTCGATGGTTTTATGGAGGCAGATGTCACCCTGAGTTTGCTCCCTGATCAGCTGAACAAGGAGTGCAAGGTGAAATTGCAGGTTCCTACAGATGATATCATCGTTACAAGGAACGCCAAGAGCTTTGAAGATGCAGTTGTAGATTGTGTAGATGTGCTTAAAGGACAGCTGGTTAAGCTAAAGGAAAAGAAGTTCGGCAGATAAGAGTAAGCTTGTCAGAAGAACAAGCTTACGATATCTTCTGAATCAATACCCGCAAAATAGGCGCCTGTATCCAGGGTGCCTATTTTCTTTTGTATATCTTCCCTTGTGTGGGGAGTGCCGATGATTGTCCGGGTGAATTCTTCCGTTGGGCGGGAAAAGAAATAATCTCCCCTGATGTCGAGATCGGTTATTCTGCCGTTTTTTGTCTTAAGGTAAAGTTCTACGATTCCTTTCGGGAATCTTTTGATGTTGCTGAAGGTGTACTGTGGAGATTTTCCGAAGTTCCATTCATCTGTGGCGTAGCGGGAGTCCTTAAGATGGTTTATCTTTTTGAGCTGATCCTCCGTGAAACGGTACGGAGTTATATCTTTTATCCGGGAGCAGACGTATTTCCCGAGGAAATCGGTGAACCAAAGGATGTCCGGGTCCTTGTCCTTTAGGTGGTCGCTGATGTTGGTGACGCGTTTGACATTGCTTTTGACTGCCTTGCCGATGAATTTTTCCGGTCTGGGCCTGAGGGCTTTGGAGAGGTCTGCCTTGCTGACCTTGAACATCAGGGTGCCGTGCATGAGGATTCTGTCCTTATGTATGCAGATGGCGTTGCCGGAGAATTTCATTCCGTCTATGGCAAGGTCGTTACGGCCCTGGAGCTCGGCGTTTACGCCCAGGCTTTGGAGGGCTTCCAGGATAGGAGATGTAAAATAGCGGAACATCCGGGAGGTGTCCAGGTTCTGGTTCTGCTCCAGATTCTGGATGAAAGTGAAGTTGAGATTGCCAAGATCGTGAAAAACAGCGCCTCCGCCGCTGAGCCTCCTGACTACCGGAATGTTGTGGCTTTTGGTGTATTCTGAATCTATCTCCGCGATGGTGTTCTGGTATCTGCCGACTATGATGGAAGGGGAATTCCTCCATAGGCGGAAAATGTCTTCCGTCATTTCCTTGAGAAGGAATTCCTCTTCTGCAAGGTTGAAGTAGGGGTCTGTAGATTTATCTGAGATATAAAGCATTGCGATGATGCCTCTATCTTATTTCACGGATTACCATCCTCCTTCTGAGGAATCCGATAAATGCAACTGCAATCTCATAGACAATCCACGCAACGATGATTCCGTAAATGAATCCGCATATTACATCGCCGAGGAAATGCCTGCCAAGGTATACGCGGCTATAGCTGACTGCAATTGCAAGCAGGAAGCTGAGGAGCGTGTACCACTTCCTTTTGAAGAACAGGGAGGTTATCATTGCAAACCCCGCTATGTTGGCGGCGTGGTTTGAAATGAAGCCGTAGGCTCCACCTTTCCCGTCCGGAGTCCTGATGATATCCCAAGTGTAGAGATCGAATCCAGGCCTCAGGCGGTGGAAATAAGGCTTTATGATATCGTGCGCGGTCATATCCAGAATGAAGAATGTGGCTCCGCAGGCAAGCAGGATAACAATGAAGATAGGCCAGCTGTTGAAGTAGTTGCGCCTTCTGAACCGGTAGGTTCTTCTGGACAGTGCATAGAGAGCGACTATCACATAAACAGGAATCAGAGCCCATTTGTCGGACAGGAAAATCATAATGCTGTCCAACAGCGGGGAGTGCCAGCTGTTTATGGTTGCAGTCAGCGCCCTGTCTAGGTTCAGAATGTTGTCTATATCGATCATTACTTGTGTAGTGTTTCCCAAATGAGGTCTTTAAGTTCCTGGAGACCTTCTCCGGTAACGGAAGAGATGAAGACGTAAGGGACTTTTTTAGGCACTTTTCTCTTCAGCGACGAGATCAGGTCCTTGTCTCCGCCAAGAAGGTCGCACTTGGTTATCGCCAGGATCCTGTCCTTGTCCAGGAGTTCCGGATTATACATCTTCAGTTCGTTGAGAAGGATTTTGTATTCCTTTGCAATCTCCAGGTTTTCAGCTGAAACCAGGAACAGCAGGATGGAGTTGCGCTCTATGTGCCTGAGGAAGCGGTGCCCCAGGCCACGGCCTTCGTGGGCTCCTTCTATGATGCCCGGGATATCCGCCATCACAAATGACTGGTCGTCGTAGTAACGGACGATTCCGATGCTTGGCTCCAGGGTGGTGAAAGCGTAGTCAGCGATTTTAGGATGTGCGGCCGATACTGCAGAAAGCAATGTGGATTTTCCCGCGTTAGGGAATCCTACAAGCCCCACATCGGCGAGCACTTTCATTTCCAGGATGAACCAGCCTTCACTTCCCGGCTCTCCTTCCTGTGCGAACTTCGGGGTCTGGCGGGTGGCAGTCTTGAAGAAAGCGTTGCCCTTGCCGCCCCTTCCGCCCTTGAGCAGGGTGCAAGTCTCACCGTGTTCGGTTACTTCTCCTATGATTTCTCCGGTCTCAGCGTTCTTGGCAACCGTTCCCAGCGGGACCTTGAGGATTACGTCCTTTGCGTCAGCCCCGGTGCAGAGGTTGCTGCCCCCGTTTCCGCCGTTTTCAGCAGAAATGTGCTTGCGGTACTTGAGGCTGATCAGGGTCCACATCTGACTGTCGCCCTGCATGATGACGCTGCCGCCCTTGCCGCCGTCACCGCCGTCGGGACCGCCCTTGTCTATGAACTTCTCCCTGTGGAGATGCATAGAACCGTTGCCTCCGTTTCCGGAAGTAAGGTGCAACTTTACATAATCGACGAAATCAGTGTTAGGCATGGCTTTGGCGCGTTTGGCAGGTTTTCTTCATCCGATTACCTCGCAGATGCTCTGGAATACTTCTTCAATGCTCTGCTCTCCAGGAATCTCGCAGTAGTTTCCGGCATTCTTGTAGTAATCTATAAGCGGCTCGGTCTTGGCGTGGTAGGTGTCTATCCTGTTCTGGATGGTTGCAGGATCGGCATCATCCTTCCTTCCCTCGATCTGGGCTCTTTTTGCAATCCTTTCAAAGATAGTCTCGTCCTTGATGACCAGAGAAAGAACCTTGTCCACCTTGCTGTCCTGCCCGGCGAGCATTTCGTCCAGCATCTGTGCCTGGGCGATGGTGCGCGGAAAACCGTCCAGCAAAAAGCCGGCAACCTCGGTGTTGTTTGCAAATGTTGAACGTATCATTCCCACGACAACCTCGTCAGGAACAAGGTTTCCGCCCTCGATGAGCTGCTTTGCCTGAAGCCCCAGCGGAGTTCCGGCAGCCATTTCCTTCCTGAGAAGATCTCCAGTGGAAATATGCATCAGGTTGTATTTCTCTGCGATGAATTTGGCCTGGGTACCTTTTCCGGCACCAGGAGGCCCGAACAGAATATAGTATTTCATAATTATCTTACGTTTATTGCCTTGCGCTTTGCTGTCTCTTCAGGATCAAGCACATATATGTCTTTAAGGTTACGGCCGATCTGGTCGTAGTCAAGGCCGAAGCCCACGATGAAGTCGTTAGGGATGGAGCAGGCCGGATAGTCTATCTTTATCGTGCCCTTGTAGCTGCCCGGCTTGTACATCAGGGTGGCGATACGGATGCTCTTAGCCCCGTTCTCATGGAGAATGTTGTAAAGCTCTGTGATGGTGCCGCCGGTGTCCACTATATCCTCAACTACAACTACGTTGCGGTCTTTTACGCTCTGGGTGAGACCAAGAACCTGTTTGACATCTCCCGTGGAGGAGGTTCCCTCATAAGAGGCAAGGCGGATGAAGCAGGTCTCGCATTCCAGGTTGATTCGTTTGAGAAGGTCTCCGAAGAACATGAAACTGCCGGTCAGAACTCCCAGAAAGATAGGGGTGTGCTCATCTTTGAGGTCGTTGTTGATTTTCTCGGCGACTGCGTCTATGGCCTTCTGGATTTCTTCATAAGACATGTAGGGCTTGAAGCTCTTGTCGTATAGTTGGACGTTTTTCATGGCGGTGTGTGTTGTATTGAGTTCCAAATTTAGATATTTTTGCAAAAATAAACGCAACAAATGTCAGAGATGAAACCATTGGTAAGCATCATTATGGGAAGCACCTCAGACCTTAAGGTTATGGAGGCTGCAGCAAAGTTCCTGGAAGAAATGGAGATACCTTTTGAGGTAAACGCACTGTCCGCTCACCGCACACCGGAAATGGTGGCGGAATTCGCAAAGGGAGCCGCCGGACGCGGAATCAAGGTGATAATTGCCGGCGCGGGCGGAGCTGCCCACCTGCCTGGAGTCATTGCCGCTTCCACCAACCTTCCGGTTATAGGAGTACCGATCAAGAGTTCCAATTCCATCGAGGGGCTGGATTCCATTCTGTCCATCCTCCAGATGCCGGGCGGAATTCCTGTAGCCACTATGGCTATGGACGGAGCCAAGAACGCCGCTATCTTCGCAACCCAGATACTCGCCCTCTCTGACCCGGTCATAGCTGAAAGGTCAGCCCGTTTCAAAAGCGAGCTTGCCGGGAAGATTTTAAAGGCTAACGAGGAACTTAAACATCTGGATTTCAAGTTCAAGGTAAACGGATAAAACGCATAGTCGGCAATTGTCCGCTTCTTGTCCGTTTTGCGGACATAGTCAATTGTACGGTTTGGCATCCTGCCCTATGGGCGGGATGTTATTTTTGCCCGTATGGAAAGATGGATGCGGATTGCCCTTGTGTGCGTTCTGGTGGCTCTGCCCCTGGGATTGAGGGCTCAGAATGAGGAAGATGTGGTGGAACAGCTGACAACTTTGGAGGAAGAAGAAGCGGCCATGTCCGGAGAGGATATCCTTTCCCATCTGCAGCGGCTGAGGAGGCATCCGCTGAACCTTAACTCCGCCTCAAAAGGGGCAATGGAATCCCTGATGCTGCTGACCCCTTTCCAGATAGAATCAATATTGAGCAGGATCGCTTCCAGCGGACCTATCCTTTCGTTTGCGGAGCTAGGACTGCTCTACGGATTTGATGAAAAAACGGTGGAAAGAATCCGCCCGTATGTTACCTTGGGAGAAGCGCTGCGGCGTCCGGAGAATTTCTGGAAAGACGAGAAGACGGATTTTTATACGCGTTACCAGAGAACGTTTTCTCCGGCATTGGAGCAGCATCTTGTAAGATTAAGGTCTTCATATCTGGACAGGGTGGATATGTCTGTAGTCTGGAAGGGATCTTCTACGGAAACTGCCAGCGATAATTTTGCTACGGGAGGAATATCGTATTCAGGGTTAAAGGTTGGAAAGCTTAAACTGGATAAACTGGTGTTGGGAGATTTCTACGCCCGTATGGGCCAGGGGCTTGCAGCCTGGAACGGCTTTTCGTTTTCAGGTGCGGGAGAAGCATCGGGCTTTGTCAAAAACGCGGAGCCGCTATCGCTTTACACAAGTTCAGACACTACAAAACTTCTTAGAGGCGGAGCGCTGTCTGTATCAGTCGGTAGGTTTCGGGTAAGTGCCGGCTATTCCTTCAGGGGGATGGAGAGCGTATGCGGTTTGACCTATACGGGAAGAAGGTCAAGGTACGGGCTTTCGTACTACAGGAAAGAGCAGGTTGGAAGTGTGGTGGCTGCTGACTTTCTGGCCGGTCTGCCCGGGACGGTGGTGTTTGCGGAAGGGGCCTGGAATCCTGAGACGGAATCCTTCGCCGCTGTTGGGGGAGCGAGTCTGGAACTGGAGAAGGTTACGCTCCATTTTATCCTCAGGGGTTACGGCAAGGACTTTTCCTCTCCGGCGGGTGGTGCCTACTCGTCGCTGAGCAAGCTGAATAACCAGCAGGGAGCATCGCTGAGGATGACGGGAACTCTCTACGGTAAAACAAGTTACGCGGTAGGGGCAGACTATTCAGCCTATCCCGCTCCTAGATATCATGTCAAGGATCCGTCTTCTACTTTCAAGGCGTATGTGAAACTATCCTGGGACGATTCCTCCTTCGGAAGCCCCGCGCGCAACGAGTTCTGGCTAAAGGGTTACTCAAAGACAGACACAAGGTATTCCACACCGGTGGAAAAGGACAGGATACTTAGCCTGAAGACAGGGGGAAAGATGATGCTTTTCAGCGGCCTGAGCCTGGTTTTGAGGGGTGAGTATAACTCTCTTGGAGGCAGGGCCTTTTCCTCTTACCTGAAGCTGGAGAAAAGGATGGTCGGAGGCACGGTCGGGGCTGCGCTGTTCCATGTAAGAGACTGGACGGCAAGGATATACTTTCCTGAGGCGGAGCTGCCGTATTCATTTTCCTCACATCTTCTTTACGGTCAAGGGATGGACTTTTGCTGCCTAGTAAGCATAAGGCCCAGCCGGTGGCTGAGCCTTTATCTGAAATACCAGTACAGGAGGGGAGTCTCTACGGCAAAAGCCGCCCTGAGGCTTGAACTCTAGAGTTCGTCTTCCCTCATCAGTTTCTCGTAGTAGAGGTCTATCTTCTGGAGCTGTGCCGGGATGTCTATATTCTGCGGGCAGTGGGATACGCAGTGGCGGCATCCGATACAGTGGTCTGCCATCCTTTCCGGAGCAAGCTTTCTGGCATAGCCCACAAGGAAGGCTTTCCTTGCCTTTTTGTAGATAGGATCCTGCTTGGAAGCCGGCATATTGCCCTCGTTGATGCATTTGTTGTAGTGCAGCAGATTGCCCGGAATGTCTATGCCGTAAGGGCAAGGCATGCAATACTGGCAGTCGTTGCATGGAATTGTAGGATACTTGAGAAGCATCTGGGCTGTCTTCTCCAGAAACTCCTTGTCTTCTTCCGTTACCGGCTCAAGCGGGCAGTAGCTGCGCAGATTGTCCTGGAGGTGCTCCATATAGGTCATTCCGCTGAGGACGGTCAGCACTCCAGGGAATGATCCTACCCAGCGGAAAGCCCAGGAAGCCACGCTGTTTTGAGGCCTGCGGCTTTTAAGGGTTTCCGCGATATGCTGGTGAACATTGGCAAGCCTTCCGCCCAGCAGTGGTTCCATTATCACGACAGGTATGCCTCTTTTCTGAAGTTCATTATAGAGATATTCCGCATCCTGATTCCTCTTGTTGAGCTCGTTGGCGTGTTTCCAGTCCAGATAGTTCATCTGGATCTGCACAAAGTCCCAGTGATATTTGTCGTGGTTTTCAAGCAGATAGTCGAACACCTTCACGTCTCCGTGGTAGGAGAATCCGAGGTTGCGGATCTTTCCGGCCTCCCTTTCCTTAAGAAGGAAGTCCAGGACTCCGTTCTTAAGGTAACGGTTCTCGAAGGTCTCGAAATCTCCGTTTCCAACGCTGTGGAGCAGGTAGTAGTCTATGTAGTCCACCTGCAGTTTCTTGAAGGAATTCCGGTACATTTCTATCGAGGCCTCGCGGGTCCAGGTTGAAGGGGCGAAGTTGGATAGTTTTGTCGCGATGGTGAATTCTTCTCTCTTATGCCTTGCGAGGGCTATTCCGGTAGCCTCCTCGCTCTTCCCCTTGCAGTAGGCCGGGGATGTGTCAAAGTAGGTGACTCCGTGCTCTATCGCATAGTCTACCAGCTTGTTCCATGTTTCCTGGTCAATTGCGCTGTCCGATTCTCTGGTGCTGGTGTTGTCTATGCTCGGTATCCTCATGCAGCCGTACCCGAGAAGGGAGACTTTCTCTCCTGTCTTGGGGTTGGTGCGGTATGTCATCTTGTCTGTAGGTATCGGGCCTAATGGTCCGGCTTCGACGGTTTCTTCCTTTTTGCTTTTGCAGGAAATGATTCCTCCTGAAAGGGCGGCGGCTCCCAGAATCGCAGAGCCAATACCAGCCTTCTTCACGAAGCTTCTTCTGCTGATGTTTTTCTTTTCCATGACTGTTGGCTCTTAGATTAGTTTATGCTGCTGATGTCCTTCCACGTAAATTGCGCTTATCGGGCGTACCGGGCAAACATATTCGCATGCTCCGCAGCCGATGCACTTGGCCTCGTCCACAACCGGGAATTTTGGCCCCTTTTCTTCCAGAGGATCCACCTCCACAAGTGTGATGGCACCTGTTGGACAGTGCCTTGCGCAGTTACCGCAATTCACTCCTTCTGTCATCGGGAGGCAGAGACCTGCGTCCCAAACGGCGTGTCCTATCTGGATGGAGGATTTTTCCTCGCGGCTTATTTTCTTGATTGCTCCCGCAGGGCAGACCTCGGAGCATCTGGTACATTCAGGACGGCAGAAACCTTTCTCGTAAGAGGACCTTGGCTGCATCAGAGTCATAAGGTCTGAAGAAGGCCTGAGGACATTATTCGGGCAGGCTGCAACGCAGAGCTGGCAACCGGTGCAATGCCTTGTCAGATGGTTCATTCCTACGGAGCCCGGAGGGGTTATCTCAGTATCCCTTTTCAGGACTTCCTTCGGAACCACAGGGGCAAGTCCGCCATCGGTGAGCTTCTCCTGAGCTCTGGCAACGGCCGCACTGGCTGCAAGGACGGAAGCTGTCGCGATAAACGACCTTCTTTCCATTCCAGCCTTAGGAGTTCCCTCAACGGTTTCTTCCTTGAATCTCCTTGAAGTATAGGTGATTGCGTCTTTCTTGCATTTCGAGATGCAGTCTCCGCAGACAACGCATCTGGAATAGTCTATCTTGTGGTTTTTGATGTCTATGCAGGAAGCCTTGCAGTTCTTTACGCAAAGATTGCAGTTAACGCACTTGCTCTTGTCTATCACCGGACGGAAGATAGAGAAGCGGGCAAAGAAACTAAGGACTGTTCCAACCGGGCAGATCGTGTTGCAGTATGTCCTTCCGTTCCTCCAGGCAAGAACCAAAAGCACAACAAAAGTTACCGCGGCAACTATGAATGTAGGCAGGGCCCTGATCCAGATATCTTTGTGATAGAAAGTGTAGCTGTCTGCCTTCTCCGCGAAGTGGGCGAGAATGTTGTTGCCCCACAGGTAAACTGGAGAAAACAGGTTCTGGGCTATTCTTCCGAATGAACTGTACGGAGCCAGAAGTGCAACCAGGCTGGCAATGCCGAAAACAATCGCGAGTATGAAAATACCCAGCACCGTATACCTCAGCCAGTTCTTAGCCTTGGAATAGGTGTAGCGGTTTTTCCTGGCTTTCTTGCCCATCCAGCCGAATACATCCTGGAGAACTCCAAGAGGACAGATAACCGAGCAGTATATCCTTCCGAAAAACAGTGTGAGAAGAAGGAGTAAGCAGATAATTACCACGTTCACAGCCAGCACTGCCGGCAGGAACTGGATTTGCGCCATCCATCCGAAGATCTTTTGCAATGTTCCCGTAAAGTCCAGGAACAGCAGCGTTATCAAGATGAAGAAGATGGAGGCGAGAATAACGCGGACTCTTCTAAGCATAAAAACGGTATGATGATTTTATTTTACTCTAAGCTTCTTGCCTGCGTGAATGGTTGACTTGGCGGTCAGGCCATTGAGTTTCAGCAGTTCATTCAGGCTTATATTGTTTTTCTTAGCCACGCCGTAGAGTGTGTCGCCCTTCTTTACGGTATAGTACTTTGCTCCACCAGAACTCTTTGCAGAACTGTTGTTGGACTTGGAAGAAGAACTGCCGGAACTGCTTGAGGCAGAAGAAGAACGAGGCGGATTTGACACGGCGTTACGGTAGATGATAAGAGTACGGCCGGTCTTTACGGTTTTTGTCTTGGCTGAAATATTATTCCAGTCTTTGATCTGCGATACGGTTACGCCATATCTTTTTGCGATCGAGGCCAGAGTCTGTCCCTTTCTGACCTTGTGGTAGATTCTCGTGCTTCCACCACCCTCGTCACCGCTCTTGTAGCGGCTGTAAACTATCGGGTTGAAGAAAATGCTGTCCTTATAGTTGTAAATAGTCTTCTCGTTGTCAACGAAAGCTGCAGTGTAATTATAAGGAAGCCTCAGGAGCATTCCCTTGCTGTCTCCAGGAATGATGTCTCTCAGATACTGAGGGTTGAGCTGGCGAAGTTCAGGGACCGGAATACCGATGACCTCGGAAATCTGCTCGAAGTGCAGGTTCTTGTGGATCATGAAAGTGTCTACGTGAGCCGGCATCGAAGGCTTGTCCGGAACAATGTTGTAGTTCTGGTAGTATTTGAGCATGTAAAGGGCTCCGACAAAGGATGGCATATAGCCTCTGGTCTCCTTAGGAAGGTAAGGATAGATAGACCAGAAGTCCCGGCTTCCGGCTCTCTTGATAGCCTTGTTCACGTTTCCAGGCCCGCAGTTGTAGGATGAAATAGCAAGGGCCCAGTCTCCGAAAATAGTATAGGAATCCTTGAGGAACCTTGCGGCGGCATCGCAGCTCTTTTCCGGGTCGAACCTTTCGTCTATGTATGAGTCAACCTGAAGGTTATACTGTTTGGCAGCGGAATAGATGAACTGCCAGAGACCCTTGGCGTTGGCGCTTGAAACGGCGAACGGATTAAGTGCGGACTCAATGATAGCCATTGCTGCCAGCTCTTTAGGAAGGCCGTAGGAGTCGAAAATGTTCTCGAAAATCGGCAGGTAGTATGATGCCAGGCCAAGCATGCTGGCGGCGCTCTTAGGCATCCTTTCCGTGTAGAGGATGATGTAGTTCTTGACCACGCTGTTGTAAGGCAGCGAGATGAACGAATTCATCTTCTTCAGGTTCTCGATATATACCTCATCCGGAATGTTGCTGGTGTAGTTTGCATTTTCCACATCTTCCACAGCCGGCATGTTGGCGGTAGCCATCTGCCTCTGCAGATAGTATATGCTGAGAAGACTGTCAGGATTCTCTCCCGGGTTCAGGTTTTCGTATAGTTCAGAGTTTAGAAAACCTATATTGCCAGGATTGATGGTATCTCCGGCAGTGGATGTGTCTGTCAATTCTATCTCGCTGTCTTCCAGAAGTCTCTGGAGGGAGTCAATGCTTCTCTTGAGCTTCTGGTTCTCCTTCAAAAGTTCTTTTCTGGTCTGTCCGTAGGATTGCTGACAGAACCCCAGTGCAAGAAAGGCGCCCAAAAGCACCAAAACGGCAAGTCTTCTCATTCTCATATTGTTCAGTTTTTCAAATTTCTAAAAAGTTATATCCACGGTGAATCCCACCTTGGCGTTGCTGTAGGCCGGGTCATAAGTATACAGCCCGGTGGTCGGCAGTTCAGGCGTAATTACATCCGGATGGACATTGAAGGTAATGTCATCCGAAATGTCGAAATGCGAGAAATGCGCAAACACGTTGGCGTCTATCACATTCAGTATGTAGATAAGCGCTGTGGACAGCACGGAATAGTCTCTGTTGCGGCGGTAATAGTCTCTGAACCAGACCATATTCTCGGGAGTCATATGCCCCGTGTAGGTTCCCTCCCCGTATTCGCGGTACATCTTGCGGTAGCGCTTGTACTGCTTCTGGTTGAATGCCCAGCAGTAGCCGCTGATCGTAAAGCCGGCATAATAAATAGGGATATGCCAGTAGTCTCCGTTATAAGCCTGGCCGAGGCCCGGAAGCAGGGAGGCGTAGAAAGAAGCCCTTGCCGGAAGCGGCTTCTCGTAGGACTTGTAGCTGACGGTTACGTCCATGAGCTGGCCCCAGTAGCTTGCCACGGCACCCCAGATGAAGAGGTTACGTGTTTCCCTGTCCTTGTTCAGGCCGTTTTTCTTCCACTTCTGGTTGAAAGCCACTGCTCCGCCGATGCATCCTCCAAGGGTTCCGTAGACTATCGGGAGCTTCCAGTAGTCGCGGTTGTAGATCTGGCCGGTTCCCGGCAGGACCATCGCCCCGAAGAAAGTGTTGGAAAGGGTCATGGAATCCTTGTGGGCCAAGGACTTTACGAACCTCTTAATGGTAAACTGCCTTACGGTGGAGTCTATTTCGTATTCAGTGGTATCCACCATGTTGTCGATGGTGGATTTCATGGTACCGGCGGCGTTGGCATTCGGATTAAACTGTGCGTGGGAGACTGTACCGCTTAGCAATACCGCCATCAGGGCAGCTATAAATCCGGATATGTGTCTTCTGATGCTCACGGCTCTGTTTTACTGCAAATTATGTTCCTTAAGCACATTCAGGAAGGAAATAAGCTGTTCCTCATCCTTGTATTTGAGGATGACCTCTCCTCCCTTTTCCTTAGCTTTTACCGTAACCTTTCCTCCAAAGTACTTTGCAAGCAGCTTTTCTGCGGAAACGCCCGCCTGCCCCGGCTTGAAAGATGCCTTAGCCGGCTTTGCCGCCTTTGGTGCGGAAAGTTTCCTCGCGATTTCCTCGGTCTGCCTTACGGAAAGGTCATCGGCGATTATATTGTCAACAATTCTCTTCTGGAGATTTGCGTCTTCCACCGCCAGCAGAGCCTTGGCGTGCCCCATCGAAATAGCGCCGCTTTTAACGGCCAACTGGATTTCCGGCTGGAGCTTAAGAAGCCTGAGGTAGTTGGCAATGGTTGCCCTGTTTTTCCCGACTCTCGGAGAAAGGGCTTCCTGGGTGAGGTTGCACTCGTCTATCAGTCTCTGGAAACTTATGGCTATATCTATCGGGTCCAGGTCTTCCCTCTGGATATTTTCCACAAGCGCCATTTCCAGCATCGCGTTCTCATCCGCATCCTTCACGTATGCCGGTATGGTCTTCAAACCGGCGGCCTTTGCTGCCCTGAACCTTCTTTCTCCGCTGATTATCTGATATCTTCCGATGGAAACTTTCTTAACTGTTATCGGCTGGATCAAACCCATCCTCGCGATGGAATCAGTGAGTTCCTGGAGCTTTTCCCTGTCAAATTCGCTGCGTGGCTGGAAAGGGTTTGGAGATATCTGCTCCAGATCCAGTTCCCTTACGGATGTAAGATGGGACGGCCCTTCCGGCTGCAGGGTCTTTTCCTGTCCCGCTCCCGGAATCAGTGAGTCCAGACCTCTGCCGAGCCCTCTTCCAAGACCCTTGTTGTTCTTTGCTGTCATATCTGCTGGTTCTTGGCTATCACCTCCTTGGCGAGGTTAAGGTAATTGTTTGATCCGTTGCTCATCGCATCGTACAGTATAACCGGTTTTCCGTGGCTCGGAGCTTCGCTGAGCCTTACGTTGCGGTTGATTATAGTCTCGAACACCATTGCCCCGAAATGCCTTCTCACGTCCTCGGCCACCTGGTTTGCGAGCCTGAGCCTGGAGTCGAACATAGTCAGCAGGAAGCCCTCGATGGTAAGGTCCGGATTCAGCTCGATCTGGGTGAGCTTTATGGTGTTGAGAAGCTTTCCAAGGCCCTCCAGGGCAAAGAATTCGCTCTGGATAGGTATAATTACGGAATCTGACGCCACCAGGGCGTTTATGGTTACCGTAGCCAGGGAAGGGGCGCAGTCGATGATTATGAAATCAAACTTGTCCCTTATGTGAGCTATTGAGTTTTTCAGGACATTGGCCCTGTCTTCCTGAGACTCGATTTCTTCTACCAGCTCGATCTCCGCTCCCGCAAGATTGATGTGGGAGGGAGCCACATAGAGGTTCTTGATCTCGGTTTCCAGCAGGATTTCCTCAATCTGGCAGGTTCCAATCAGAACTTCGTATATGGTCTTCTTGTCTGTCGAGTTAGGGTTGAAATTCAGTCCAGAGGTGGCATTGGCCTGAGGATCCGCATCTATCAGCAGAGTCTTTTTCTCCAGCACGGCAAGTGATGCGGCAAGGTTGATCGCGGTGGTGGTTTTGCCCACTCCGCCCTTCTGATTCGCTATTGAAATTACTTTACCCATATCATTTCGTCATAACCCAACAAAAATAGCAAAAAAATCGGGTATTCCTTTGCATTGTCGATTTTATTATTTTTGTATCCGATATGACTACAGAAAGCTGGATGGTGATAGTTAATCCCAAGGCGGGAAGCGGTCGCGGGCTCAAGGACTGGCCTGTGATTTCTAACCTTATGTACAACAGCGGGTTGAAGTTTACCTGCGTGTTTACCGAGCATAAATTCCACGCCATAGAACTTACCGTAAACGCCATAAACAACGGTTACCGCCATATAGTGGCTGTGGGTGGAGACGGCACGATCCACGAGGTCGTGAACGGGATTTTCATCCAGAAAGCAGTTCCGACCACCGATATTTTCTTGGCTGTAATTCCAACCGGTACAGGCAACGACTGGATCAGGATGTACGGTATTTCCACAACCTATTCCGAGGCCGTTGCTGCCCTGGTGCAGAAAAGGACAGTCCTTCAGGATGTGGGTAAAGTCGAGTTCTTCGAGACCCGGGTGCCTCATATCAGGTATATGGCAAATGTGGCCGGTCTTGGCTTTGACGCGGTGGTCAACCTCAAGTACAATAACCTAAAGGATCAGGGCAAGTACGGCAAGGGGCTTTATCTGAGAAGCACTTTCAACACGCTTCTGGGTTATAAGAACAACCATTTCGACATCATTGCAGACGGAGAGACTTTCTACAGCGGACAGGTCTTCTCAGGTGCGGTCGGTATCGGAAGGTTCAATGGAGGCGGTATGCAGCAGACGCCGAATGCCGCCATTGATGACGGCCTGCTCGACCTTACGGTCATAACCGATATGTCCAAGCTTAAGGTTATGAGGAAGTTCAAGCTGCTGTTCTCAGGCAAGATATACAGCCTGCCTGAGGTTCTTTTCAAGCAGTGCCGCACCATAGAGATCCATACGGAGCCGGAAACCAGGATAGAGATAGACGGAGAGGCCGTGGGCACTTCTCCTTTCAAGTTCGCCCTTGTTCCAAAGAGCATCAAGGTTGTGGTAGGTTCTACCTACAAGATGTAGTTATACGGGATCCACGTCAATAATAGTCTGGACGGGGAGTTTCATCAGCGATATTACCTTATTCAGGGCATCCTTGTTGGCCTGCAGGCGGTTGTCTTTGGCAAACTTGATGCTGAAGCACAGCTGATACTCGTCCCTGAGCTTTTCCATCCTCGGGGCAAACGGGCCGCTTACCTCCATCGCGGAGAAAGACCTTGTGTTCTTGAGCACGTGGGAAAGCGAGTTTGCCGCGGATTCAAGTTTGTGATAGTTCTTGTTCCTCAGAATCACGTTCACGAGCCTTACGAAAGGAGGGAAGCAGTACATGCTCCTTTCCGCCATCATGTCTCCGTTAGGTCTTTCTTCGGAGTTGGCGGCGTTATGTGCCCCGGTTTCATATTCCCAGCTCAGCCGGTTGGCCATCTCCTTTATGTTGTTTATGACAGGATGGTTTTTCTGATTGGTCTGGATTACCAGATGGCCCCTGGAATTTCTCCTTCCGCTTCTGCCAAGAAGCTGGACAAATAGCTGCATAGCCTTCTCATCTGAGCGGAAATCTTGCTGGGAAAGAATAGTATCCGCCTGGATTACAGCTACAAGCGCAAGGTTCTCAAAGTCGAAGCCTTTACTTGTCATCTGGGTTCCGACGAGTATATCCGTGTTGCCTTTCTCAAAGTCCGAAAGCACCTTTTCAGCATCTTTCTTGCTTTTGGCTATGTCCGCGTCGTAACGGGCGATCCGGGCCTGAGGGAACAGTTCCCTGAGTTCTTCCTCGATCTTTTCCGTTCCCGCCCCGCGGCATTCCAGAGCCTGTTTTCCGCAGGAAGGGCAGACAGGGGAGAACGGGGCCTTGTGCTCGCACCAGTGGCACCGGAGTGTGTTGTCGTAGCGGTGATAGCTCAGCGGAACGTTGCAGTGAGGGCATTTTACAATCTCTCCGCACTCGGCGCACTGCACCACAGGAGCGTATGACCTTATGTTTCTGAATACCAGAACCTGTTTTTTCTCCGCGATGGTTTTCTCTATGAGGTTGATCAGCTGCTGTGAGAAACTGCCCTTCATCTGGCGGCTCTTCCTTGTCCAGATAGTGTCTATCACCGTAACCTCCGGAGGAGGGGACTGGAAGAATTTCTCTGGAAGCAGTACCCTTCCGAATTTTCTCGTATAGCAGTTGTAAAGGCTTTCAAAAGATGGTGTTGCGCTTCCGAGTATAACCTTTGCGCCATGCATCTGGGCAAGCAGCAGGGCGGCATCCCGGCCGTTGTATCTCGGTGCCGGGTCTTCCTGCTTGTAGCTCTGGTCGTGCTCCTCGTCAATGACAACAAGGCCCAGGTTTTCCATCGGAAGGAATATGGAACTGCGGGTTCCCAGCACCACAACCGGCTTCCTCGGGCATCCTTCATTCCCCTTTAATGTTAGGATATCGCGGATGAGCTTTTTCCCGGCCTGGGTTACAGCGGAATGGAAAATCAGCAGCCTTTCCCCGTAATGCTTCCTGAGTCTGGAGTGAAGATGGTTTCCCATCGCGATTTCAGGCACAAGGTACAGGACATCCTTTCCATCCTTGAGGCACTTGTCTATGAGCTTGATGTAGATTTCTGTCTTGCCACTGCCGGTTACCCCTTCCAGCAGAACGCTTTTCCTTTCAATCTCGGCCTGGATCTCCTCCAGTGCCTTCTGCTGGGCCTCGGACAGGGTGATGTCTTCAAATCCGTCTTCCAGTTTTGAAAGCACGTCCTCCGGCTTTTTGTGGGAGGATACTTCCTGCTGCCTTACGCTGAGGATAGGGTATGCGGCCTTGAAAACCTCTCCCGTCGTGCAGAGGTAATATCTTGCTATAAGATCCCAGAAACGGATTTCGGAAGTGGAAACGGGAGTCCTGTCAAGAATCTTCCCGATGGATTTGATTTCTACGCTCCTGCTTTTCTGGGGCAGGCCGCTCCAGGAGGCTGTCCTTCTGACCACACCCTGAAGGGTTCTTCCCCCAAACTCCACCTCCACCCAGCTTCCAGTGGAGATTCCTTCCATCAGGGAAGTTACCCCATAGAAAATCTCCTCGCCGAATTTTATCGGGAGTATCACACAAGCGTAAAAAACAAATTGCCCGTCCATAGTTGCAAAAATAAAAATAATCTCTATATTTGCACTCCCAAACCGATGGTGTCATAGCTCAGTTGGTAGAGCAAAGGACTGAAAAACCTTGTGTCCCTGGTTCGATTCCCGGTGACACCACAAAATTAAAGGCCGATTTCTCGGCCTTTTTTTGTTGGGTAAACTCACTTTACTTCACTTTGATGAAACCGTAGTCGTCGTAGCGCGGCTCGTCCTCATTCTCCTCGTCTTCATCTTCCTCCTGGTTCATTTTATCTAAGTCCAGAGAAATTATAACCTTCTACATCTTGAAATGCTGGTCTCCTATTGTTACATAGAAACCGCTTACCATCGTGACCTCCATAAGGCAAGGGACTCCCATTGCCTTGTCTGCCAGTAAAGTTATCTCCTTGCCATACACACATCTTTTTCTGTTGGCTTCGTTTTTAAGAAGCGTAGGACTTTCTTCGTCGAGCTGGATATCCATTGCTGTAAGAGCAGCTATATCATTAACCTGGGTAATAGATCTCAAAACATAGAAATTGCTGTAGTCAGGAACCGATCTTGAAAACTCGTCATCCCAGAACACCAGGTTTTCGTAGCTGTGGTACTGTTTGTCTATATAGCTGTAAATACTGTCAATATCGGAATAAACAGAATCAGGCTCATATATGAGTTCGCTGAAACGGAACATATCAGCCAGGTCAAGAGCGCTTGTGGCCTGAATAATCACATATCTATCACTGGTCATATAATCCAGATCTTCCACGAGTTGCTCTTTGGTCATTTCCTCGTTGTACTTGTGCAGGGTGTCTGCAACCATAAGCATATTTTTGCGGGCCCTTTCTTTCAGAGTGTCAGGATAGTCTAAAATCTGTTCATCTCCAGAGTACCATACCTTCAGTTGAACGGGAAAACCGTCATTCACAAGGCAAGTGGTGCGGTACATATCAGACTGGTTGCACTCTTCTCCGCTCTTGGTGAAGTTTGAGGTGGTAATTTCAAAAATTACATAGTATTCCTCCTTGTTGTTCTCCACAACTTCAAGCTCGAAGTCCTTTTGTACAGCACAGGTTATTGTTGTGTCCAGACCCACCTTCGCCTTCTGGTAAATGTATTTGTAAGGCAGCCTGTCGCCCTTGTCAAGGTGGCTGAAGAATATTTCAAAGTCCAGCGTGTCTTTCCTGGTTTCCTGTGCGATGGCTTGATTAAGGCAACCAAGAAGGAGCACAGATGTCATAAGGGCAAGAATCTTTTTCATATTGTCTGTTTTTGTCGGGATTATTCAAATCTTTCCTTGATAGGAGAATTGTCAAGAATGTTCAGGTAGAACTCCCTGACCTTGTTCCATTCATAGTAAGGGAACTTGTCGGTTTCAACCGGGAGGGTGGCCTCGTGCTCGTTGAGGAGAACCTTAATCAGCACAGGGGCGTTTTTCTTTCCGTAGAAAATGAACTGGAGGTTGCCGGCCTTTGGAATGTAATGCTCCATATTCCAGACGTTTGCAACATTGTCGTTATCCGGTTCGTAAACTCCAGCGCCGTCTATGTCCATAAGGGAGCACAGAGGCATCAGGTTGGAATCGTGACCGAAGCGCAGGGTTGCACCCGCAGTCTTCTTTCCGTCTGTTCCCGCCTCGGCGATGGCCTTGTCCGCAGTCTCTATAATGTTCTTCAGAAGATAGGTCTGGCGGAAAGGAGTAACCTTCTGGCCCATGTCGCAGAAACCTGCATATCTGTAGGAACCGAGGTTGCGGTAGAGGTTGAGCTGATGCTTGTCTTCCAGGGTAACCACATCGTCCAGGCTGATGTCCAGGTCCGTGTTAGGGAGGCTGATGGAAAGTTCCGTAACATCGTAGAAAAGGCCGCTGGCTGTATATTTCGGAAGCTTGTCCGGGTTGTCCTTGAAGGCGAATTTCTCGTTGTAGGTTGCAAACCAGGAAGTGTCCTTTACAAGAGACATCACCAGACGGTCCGTCTTGAATACTTTGCGGGCATAGGCCTTAAGGATTTCTGAGTTCTTCGGGTCTGAAGTGATCTTGTGGAAGAACTTGTCCGGATCCTGGTTGTTCATGTAATACATATCGTGGGCAGAGGCGTCGTTGGTGATCCTGAGTTTTGGATTCAGTTCCTTGAGCCTCATGCAGAAAGATTCCATGCTGAGGATGCAGCGGATTATGACTGTGGACTTTGCGTCAACGGCTGCGTCTCCCTTGAAAACCTGAGGAAAATTCTTGAACATCCTTCCTGCAATCTGACGGTGCTGCTCAGCTCCCAGGCGGGTAAGTTCTCCGTAGCGTCCGCGCGCTGCTTCTTCCACCTGTTCAAGGCGGCGGAGCACATCCTTGCCCCTTGGCGTTAGCATATCTTCCTCGTTGGCCTTTTTCAGGAAAGCAACCGGATCCTTGTAAGTGGCGGAACTGATAAGCCAGCGGGAGCCGTGCCTTCCGTAGTGACTGATATAGAAAGGCTTGTATCCTTTAGGAGCCTTGGTCAGGGCCGGAATGGAAGCAGGATCCTGGTCCAGCACCGGATAAGGCTGGTAGTCGCTCAGCACAAGGCTAGGGTTAGCCTGAACCTGTTCCCAGTCAGGGACTGCATAGACAGGGCTTGTCTGCTTTCCCTTGTAAGGCTGGCCGTTTAGGCTCAGCGATGCCGTGAATATAAGCGCTGCCGCTAGAATGATTCTGGTTTTCATTTATATGTATTATGTTTATATCGTAAGTGTTTCTCCTTCGCTCTTTGCGATGATGACTGCTCCGCAGGCGTCTCCGTAGGAGTTGGTGGCGGTTCTAGGCATATCGCACAACTGGTCTATTGCAAGAACCAAGCCCATCGCTTCCAGAGGCAGTCCGGCAACGCTGAGGGCGATGCTCAGCATCACGAATCCGGCCATAGGGATACCGGCGGTTCCGATAGCGGACAGCATGACTGTTCCAAGCACTATCAGCTGCTGCATTATGCTCATGTCGATTCCGTAGACCTGTGCAATGAACAGCACCGTAACTCCCTCGTACAAAGCAGTTCCGTTCATGTTGACAGTAGCTCCCAGAGGCAGGACGAAACTGGTGATCTTGTTGGAAATGCCGCACTTGGTTTCGCTGTCACGCATGGAAATAGGAAGGGCGGCTCCGGAAGAACAGGTGGAAAATGCAGTCAATATTGCGGTGGACATTTTCTTCATGTGGCGGTATGGATGCTCCCTTGCGAGCAGGAAGACTCCGCCCGGCAGCACGCCGAAGAACTGGATGAGCATTCCGGCCCAGACGACAAGCAGGTATATACCCAGGGAACTGATCAGTTCCACGATGGAGTTTCCTGCGTTTATCTGCTTTGCCAGCATGTTGGATACGATGGCGAACACTCCGTAAGGAGCGAGCTTGATGACGAACATCGTGATCTTCATTATCACCTCGTTGATGGAGTTGCAGATATCCAGGAGAGTGGTCTTCGTCTTTTCTCCGCTTCGGGTGATGAAGAAACCGAAGATAATGGCAAAGAAGATGACAGGCAGGATGTTACCAGCACTCATTTCCTTGAAGATATTGTCCGGGACAATGTGGATTATCTGGTCCACAAAGGATGTGTTGCTCTTGCCGATGGTGGAGGTGTCCACATTCTCGGGCATCGGAAGATTTGCCCCGACTCCCGGTTTGATGATGTTAACCAGCACAAGGCCGATGGCAATGGCGATGGCTGTTGTAACCAGATAGTAGAGCAGGGTCTTTCCGGCAATCCTTCCGAGGTCTTTGGAAGACTGGATGCTGGCCACTCCCACAACCAGAGAAGTGAACACCAGTGGAATGATTATCATCTTCAGGGCCCTGAGGAAAATCTGGCCGGCCCAGTCTATATATCCTGCATATTGCGGAAGGAGGATTCCGAAAACGGCGCCGAGCAAAAGGCCGATCAATATCTGCCAAGGCAGGGCAATGCTTATCTTTTTCATCGCGATCAATAAAGTTCTATTCCGTAAAGTTCTCTTACGCAGCCGTCTGCAAGGGCGTCAAGGCTGCTTATGAGCATCTTCGGGTCAAGTCCGGTAGCGGCATAGGCGATAGGGATTTCCGTGCAGGCTCCCACAATCGGCTGCTCCTTGATTTTCCACAGGCCCTCGATAATCGGGCGGAATTTCTTTCCGGCCTCCTCGATTTTCCCGGCTTTCACAAGGTCGGTTACATCGTGGATATCTACCTGTGTCTGGTAGTCTGCGATATCGAAGTTGTAGCCGCTGTCCTTGGCGTGCCTTTGGTACAGGCCGGTTTTCATTGTTCCGAGGGTGGCTGTCAGCCAGGCTCCTGAAGGGGAAACCTTGCTCACCTTGCGTATGGTCTCGTCAATAATATGTATGACCGGCTTGGAAAGTTCGCTTCGGAACTCGTCTATGAAATAGTGGGCTGTGTTGCAGGTTACGCAGAGATAGTCCGCCCCCCATCCGATCAGGGTTTCCAGGCCTTCCCTCAGATAACGCCTCGGGTCCGGGCCCTTGCCCAGAAGATAGGTGGTCCTGTCCGGGGTTTCGGTATATTCGTAAACTATCATCCGCGGATGATCCTGGTCACATTCTGCGGGGTCTTTCTTTGCCAGCAGCATAAGAAAGTCGGCGGTGGCTGCAGGGCCCATTCCGCCCAAAACTCCAAGTGTCTTGTCTGTTTTCATCGCTGAGTAAAATCTCAAATGTCCAACAAATTTACTGAAAAATCCGTCTCCGCGTGTTATCTTTGCCACCTCAAACAATTGCGGGATGAGAAAATTCAGGGGACTGCTTCTGGCAATGCTGGCAAGTGCCACGTTCGGTTTCATACCGCTGTTCTCCATACCTCTGTTAAACAGGGGCATAGACCTGGACAGCGTATGCTTCTACCGTTTTGCCTTCGCCTCTTTCTTCATGTGGCTGATCTGCAAGGTCAAGCGCGTAAAGCTGGATTACAGCTGGAAGGAACTGGGGGCTATGGCTGTCCTGAGCATATTCTACGCCGCCACGAGTTTCTTCCTCACGGCTTCCTACAAGTACATTTCCAGCGGAACGGCAACAACCATACATTTCTTCTATCCGGTAGTTGTGGCCCTGGCGATGATGCTTTTCTTCAGGGAAAAGGTCTCCGTCTGGAAAGTGATAGCCATAGCTGCAGGAGTCGCCGGAGTTTTCTTCCTTTCCGGAGGCGTCAGCGGAGAGAAGATTTCCCTTACGGGCCTGATCCTGGTGCTGGTTACGGTAATAACCTATCCGGCTTACCTGGTGGGAGTTAACCGAACTCCGGTGGTAATGAGGATGGACGGGATGAAGCAGACTCTCCTTGTGCTTGGCTACTCTGCCGTCATATTCTTTATCAACGTGATGGTTAAGGGGGCGCACTTTACGCCGCTTACCACCGGGGAACACTGGATTTACGCCCTTTGCCTGGCAATTATCCCGACCCTGGTCAGCGATTTTGCCCTGATTTACGCTATCCAGCTGGCGGGAAGCACCATAACCGCAATCCTCGGCTGCATGGAACCTCTTGTGGCGGTGATCTGCGGTGTGATTTTCTTCGGCGAGGCCTTTACTTCCAACTCCCTTTTGGGAATGATTCTGGTTTTTGCCGCGGTATTCATCATAATAATAGTCTGCAGTAGGGAAAAGCGTGCGGAAAAATCTTAAATTTGTCCCATAAAGAAACCACAATAATATTCACCGATATGAAAAGTTTAAAAGGAACAAAGACCGAAAAGAACCTGCTTTGTGCTTTTGCAGGCGAAAGCCAGGCCAGGAACCGTTACACCTTCTTTGCAAGCGCAGCGAAGAAAGAGGGCTATGAGCAGATAAGCGCATTCTTCACGGAGACCGCAGACAACGAGAAGGAGCATGCCAAGAAGTTCTTCAAGTTCCTGGAGGGCGGAATGGTTGAGATTAAAGCCTCATTCCCTGCAGGAATTATCGGAAAGACTGAGGATAACCTCCTTGCCGCAGCTGAGGGAGAACTTGAGGAGTGGAAGATTGCATATCCTGAATTCGCAAGGATCGCGAAGGAAGAGGGATTCCCTGAAATCGCCAAGTGCTTCAAGGAGGTAGCAGTAGCTGAGAAGGCCCACGAAAAGAGATACCGCGCCCTTCTGAAGAACCTCAAGAGCGGAAAGGTATTCGCAAAAGACGAGGTTGTCGTATGGAAGTGCCGCAACTGCGGATATGTGTTCCGCGGAAAGAACGCTCCTAAGGAGTGTCCGGCCTGCAAGCATCCTCAGGCTTACTTTGAGGTTAAGGGAGAAAACTATTAAACCAGTACCTTTTGAAAGAAGATTCTTCAGGAAAGCCATCTGCCAGAAGTTTCGGCGGGCGGCTTTCCTCTTGCGTTAAAGAGGCCCTGCCCGGGGCGTTGAAGACAATGTGGTGGGTGATCAGAATCACCGCCATCGTTTCCATTGTCATTTACATCCTGCGCCTGACGGGTGTCCTGCCGATTCTTGGACGCACCCTGGAACCGGTGATGAGTTTCCTCGGGCTTCCGGGAGAGGCGTCTCTGGCCTATGTAAGCGGTTATTTTGTAAATGTTTACTCTGCGATAGCCGCCTGCGCGTCTCTGAACCTGAGTGCCAGAAGCATTACCATCCTGGCGGTGCTGGTGATGTGTTCCCACAATATGATTGTGGAAACGGCCGTGCAGAAAAAGACAGGTTCTTCAGCGCTGAGGATTGTCCTGGTCAGGACTTTGAGCGGCCTGATACTGGCATTTATCCTGAACCGGATCCTGCAGTTCGAGGCTCAGGGAGCGGTGGGTGCCGTCGCTGAGGAAAAAATAACCCTGGCAGACAGTTTTGTTCCGTGGGCCGTCTCCCTTCTGAAGCTTTGTCTCAAGATGGCGGTCCTGATTCTCCTGCTTTCCATAGTCCAGCAGGCACTGAACGAATTCGGGATAATGAAGGCCCTTACGATAGTGGTCAGATGGCCGCTCAAACTCTTCGGTCTTCCGGAAGACACGTCATTTTTGTGGATTGTGGCAAATACCCTCGGCCTTGCCTATGGAGCCGCGGTAATGTTCCAGGAAAAGGAGAAGGGGAGGATCCACGACAGGGAAATCCAGTTGCTCAACACGCATATTTCAATCTCTCACAGCAATATAGAGGATCTTATACTCTTTGCTTCAATTGGCGGAATCTGGTGGATCATCCTTCTTGCCAGATGGGCCGGATCGATTGTGCTGGTCTGGGAGGAGAGGCTGGAGTTTTATATTCGCGACAGATTTACTAAATTTGCAGGCTAACTATACTTGTAACGTTTTATGGAGAGAATCAGGGTTCTGATCGCCGGAAGCGGACCGGCCGGCTACACTGCCGCTATCTATGCCGCAAGGGCAAACCTTTCCCCTGTAATTTACAGCGGGATGGAGCTTGGAGGGCAGCTCACGACAACAACGGTTGTGGAGAATTTCCCGGGCTTCCCTGAAGGCGTGGACGGTACTGTCCTTGTGGACAATATGAGAAGACAGGCTGAAAGGCTGGGCACGGAAATCCGTACCGGAACCATTACCTCATGCGACCTTTCTTCCCGCCCGTTCAGGCTGACCGTAGACGGAAGCGTTGAGGTTGAAGCTGAAACCCTGATAATCGCCACCGGAGCCAGTGCCAAGTACCTTGGCATTCCGGGAGAGCAGGAATTCCGCGGAAGCGGAGTCAGCGCCTGCGCCACCTGCGACGGATTTTTCTACCGCAAGCAGGACGTGGCAGTGATAGGCGGAGGGGATACGGCCTGCGAAGAGGCTGTGTATCTGGCAGGTATGTGCAACAAGGTGTATATGATAATACGCCGCGACCAGATGAGGGCCTCCAAGGCTATGCAGGAGAAAGTCGCCTCCCGTCCAAACATCGAGATTTTATGGAACAGCCTTCCGAAGGAAGTTGTGGGAGATCTCAGGGGCGTAAATGGCATAAAGATTGAAGACAAGTTTAGCGGAGAATCGAGGGTGGTTCCGGTTACCGGAGTGTTCCTGGCCGTGGGACACCATCCGAATTCCGAAGTTTTCGCCCCTTGGGTAAATACCGACAAGGAAGGCTACATACAGACCCTTCCGGATTCTCCTGCAACCAATATCCCCGGCGTTTTTGCTGCGGGAGACGTTGCGGATGTGCATTATAAACAGGCTATTACGGCCGCTGCTTCCGGATGCCGGGCTGCCATTGAGGCGGACCGCTTCCTGCAGGGCCAATAACGGAATATGAAGATGAGAAAAATAAGAGTTACTTCCATTGCTCTGATAGCTCTGATCGCCCTTTCCGGGTGCAAGAGTTATTATGAGTCACTGTTCAGGACACAGGATCTGGACGAGAGATTCAGAGGAGCAATGTACTACTACGGAAACGGCAAGTATCGCAAGGCAGCCGCCCTGTTCGAGAGCATGATTTTCCTTAGCCAGGGAACGGACAAGGAAGACAGCGTGCAGTTCTATAACGGTATGAGCAACTACCGCTACGGAGACTACATCACAGCCGAGCAGAACTTCAACAAATTCCTCGAGGTCTTCCCGAGAAGCGCAATGGCAGAGGAAGCCAGGTTCTTGAGGATCAAATGTTTGTATGAGGGAACTTACCGATGGGAACTGGACCAGGTTCCAACCCAGAAGGCTATGGCAACAATTGCCGAGTTCATGTATGACAATCCTCAGAGCGAATATTATGACGTGTGCAAGGCCATGCTGGACGAGTTCAACGAAAGGTTGGACCGCAAGGCCTACGAGGGAGCCAAGCTCTATTACACGATGAAGGACTACAAGTCTTCCCACTATGCGTTGAGGAGTGTTCTCAGGGACAATTCTGAAAACCGTTACCGTGAGGAAATCCTTTACTACACTGCAATGTCTTCCTACAAATATGCTTTCAACAGCATCAAGGAAAAGCAGAAGGAAAGGTACATGACCTTTATCGACGACTATTACAACTTCATCGGAGAATTTCCAAGGGTAAACGAGCGCAAGGAACTTGACCAGCTGTTTGTCAGGGCCCAGAAGGTTGTGGGGCTGAAGGCAGGCCTGGATTCCGCACAGGTTGCGGCAGCGGCTCAGCTCGCCAAGGAAGAAGCGGTAACTCCTCGTTCCGGAAAGAATATCAGGGCAGACCGCAAGAATACAAAGAAGGCCATCAAGGAAGCAAAGAAGGCTGTCCGCGAAGCTGAAAACCGCAGTGCCGTGGCAAGGAAGGTGAACGAGGAAACTTCCGGAACCCAGCGCCAGAACGAAAGGCGCAAGGCCCGCAAGGAAAGGGAAGAGGCACTGAAGATTTACGAGCAGGCCAAGGCCAAGGCTAAGGAAAAAGCTGAAGAAGAAAAGAAATAATCTGAAACAGAATAAAATACAATATGGAAGAGAAGAAATCAACAAAGGTTCCTGACAATACCGTAACAAGAGACGTTATCAAGCTCAGCGAGCCTACAGGAAACATCTACGAGTCTGTAGTGATCATTGCAAAGAGGGCTAACCAGATAGCTGCCGAGCTCAAGAAGGAGCTCAGCGACAAGCTTGAGGAATTTTCCCAGAGCAATGTTGCCGACACTCTTGAGGAGACTTACGAGAACCGCGAGCAGATAGAAATATCACGTCATTACGAGAAACTCCCTAAGCCGACACTTACGGCTGTCAAGGAGTTCCAGGATGGAGAAATTTACTGGCGCAAGATCGAGTCTTAGTGCTTAAAAAACTGACCATACAGAACTATGCTCTCATAGAGGGCCTTGACATCGAGTTTCCTGACGGTCTGGTGATTATGACCGGAGAGACAGGTGCCGGCAAGTCCGTCTTGCTTGGCGCCGTTTCTCTTTTATCGGGAGGCAAGGCAGACAAGGCCATTCTCCGCGACGAGAGCCGCAGCTGTGTGGTGGAGGGAGTCTTTGAAAATGAAGGGCAGGAGAAGATTCTCCGAAGGGTGATTTCCTCCGGAATGCGTTCCCGCTATTTTGTGGACGACTGCCCGGTAAGCGCTTCCGAGATGGAAGAAGAGGCTTCCGCACTGCTGGACATTCACGGTCAGAGGGATAATATCCTTCTTGCGGACAGACTCTGGCAGCTGGACTTGATCGACGGCTATAGCGGCAACGAGTCCCTTCTTCAGAAATACAAGGTTGAGCACGAGGCTGTCAAGGACCTTGAAAAAGACCTGGAGGAAGTGGAGCGGCAAATCGAGGAGGCGGAAAAAGACACTTCCGGAAGGCTGTCAGACTTGAAAAAGCTTCAGGACGCGTCCCTGAAAGAAGGTGAGACCGAGGCTTTGGAAAGCGAGCTCTCGCTGCTGGAGAACGCAGAGACACTGAAGGAAAATTCTTCCTTTGCGGCCTCTGTCCTGGACGGCGAGGATGGCTCCGTAATCCATAACCTGAGAGAGGCTGAAAAGAGCGTGGAAAAATGCGCTGCCTATGCGCCGCACCTGGAAGACCTGAGAAGAAGGCTTGAAAGCTGCCGCATAGAGTGCAAGGACATAGCCTCTGACATAGAGGCATTTGCAGAGGGCGTATCCGCCTCTCCGGCAAGGCGTTCCCAGGTTGAGGAAAGGCTCGGGGACCTTTATTCCCTTATGAAGAGATTCGGAGTAAAGGAAGAGGGCGCTCTCATAAGCCTGAGGGATGAACTTGCAAAGACAGCCCTGGGTACTGAATACCTTACGGACAGGAAAAACGAGATACTTCTCTCACTTTCCGCCCATAGGGAAAAGAGAGAAAAACTCTCTGCCGAGCTTTCGGAAAAAAGAAAGAAAGGTGCGGCAAAGATGCAGAAGGTTCTGCTGGGGATGATAAGGGATCTGGAGATGCCGGCTGCGGACCTTTCCATAGATCTGGCATCATCAGAAGAATTCACTCCGACCGGACAGGACAGGGTGCAGATTCTTTTCTCGGCGAACCCGAAGGAAAAGCTGGTGCCGCTGGAAAAGGTTGCAAGCGGCGGGGAACTCTCCCGCATCATGCTTTGCATCAAGAGCCTGATGGCTTCATACAGGAAAATGCCTACGATGTTCTTCGACGAGATAGACGTAGGGGTGAGCGGAAGCGTGGCTGACAAGATGGGCCGTCAGATAGTGAAGATGGGGCAGATAATGCAGGTGTTTTCCATAACCCACCTGCCGCAGGTGGCATCCAAGGGAAATGCCCATCTGCTGGTTTACAAGCAGGCTGACAGAGATGGCCGCGCAGCCATCCGGCTGAAGTATCTCCAGGGAAGGGAAAGGGTAATGGAAATAGCCCGCCTTCTCAGTGGAGAAAAGACTACACCTCAGGCGGTTGCAAACGCTGAAGTGCTTTTGGAAACAAATAAATAAAAACCAGATATTATGAGACTAATTATCCAGAAGTCGTATGCAGATATGTCCAAATGGGCTGCATCGCTGATTCTTAAAAGAATTACAGACTTCAATCCTACGCCGGAACGTCCTTTTGTACTGGGACTTCCTACCGGATCCACTCCTATCGGCACCTACAAGGAGCTGGTCAATTTCTACAGGGAAGGAAAGATTTCCTTCAAGAATGTAGTGACTTTCAACATGGACGAGTATGTGGGAATACCTGAGAACCATCCTGAAAGCTACCATACTTTCATGAGGGAGAATTTCTTCCGCCACATAGACATCCCTGAGGAAAATATCAACATTCTGGACGGTAACGCAAAAGACCTTCTTGCAGAATGCGCGCGCTATGAGGAAAAGATAAGGTCCTACGGTGGAATACAACTGTTCATGGGAGGTATAGGACCGGACGGTCACATAGCTTTCAACGAGCCTGGTTCATCCCTGACAAGCCGCACCCGACTGAAGTGCCTTACCACAGACACCATCATCGCGAACTCCAGATTCTTCAACCACGACATCAACCTGGTGCCTAAGACCGCCCTTACCGTGGGAGTCGGAACCATTATGGATGCCGAGGAAGTTCTGATTCTGGTTAACGGCCACAACAAGGCAAGGGCCCTGCGCCACGCCATCGAGGAGGGAATCAGCCAGATGTGGACGGTTTCCATTCTCCAGATGCACAAGAAGGGTATAATAGTATGTGACGATGCCGCTACCGTTGAACTCAAGGTAGGCACCGTCAATTACTTCAAGGATATAGAAAAGGGAGAGTTTTAGCGCGACGTGATGGTGTAGTCAGGATTGAAAGACACCTGAGTAGCCGCCGTGTTGAACCATCCTCCTCCAGGATATTTGACGAACTTGAATTTCTGCTGCAGCATGTTATGTTGCAGCAGATTGTTTTCCATATAGCCGGAAGCCGTAGCGTTATTAGGGTTTTCAGCATATTCCCTCATTCCCAGTACGGAATTGCGGCAGAACAGGTAAACGATGTCGAATCCGCTGAAGGCGTTGGCGCTCGGCTCCCTGTTGTAAAGAGAGCGGTAGCGGCGGATAAATTGCTTGACCTCATCCCTGTCCAGGTCCACGTTGTAAGGCATGCAGATCTGGAGATTGTACTTGAAATACAGGTTCATGTCCAGGGTCTCGAAGTTCTTCCATCTGGAGTTTGCAAACAGGATCACCTTCTCCGGAGGAATCATCTTTATGTCCAGGTTCCTGAGTGCCTCTGCGGCGTATGACTCTGCAGTCGTGAGGATTACAACAATGTTTTCCCTGTCTCTTCTCATATTTGAGAGGGTTCCTATGCCGCCGGAGTTGTCAACATATATACCCCTTTCTTCCAGGGCGGTCTTGAGCATATCTCCCTGCTGCCCCATCGACGATTCAGAATTGTAGACCAGAATGACATTAGGATTCTGGCAGGTGCGGTATTTCTCAGCGATCATCTCGGCCATAGCCTCTGCCTGCCTCTGCCTGGAAAGGGCTGCCTGGAACAGATAAGGGCTCTCTTCCAGAAGCGAGTCAGCTGCAGCGTCAAGAGGAGAGATCACAGGGATCCTGAGCCGGTTGGCAACACCCACAAACTCCTTAAGTGCATCGTAACGGATAGGGCCGATAATCATATCTGCATCCTGAACTTTACCGGACTCTGCGATTGAAGACAGATCCGCTGAGGCATAGTCAATTACATTAAGATGGACGTTTCCTCCGTCGCGCTTGATCTGCTCCAGGGCCATAAGCGCTCCGCTGTAGAAATCCATATAGTTGGCGTTTGCCTTGCCCTCGGAATTGAGCGGAAGAAGAAGGGTGACGGTCCTTGTCTTTGTCTTGTCCACCTCCGGCATGGTGTAATTGTCATAGGTATATTCCGGAGTAGTGGTGGTGTCCGTTTCAACAACGGTTACGTCAGTGTCTGTCTCAGGATTCTCAGTATTTTGGGAAGGGTCAGTTTCAACGATGTAAGGTTCCGTTTTCTGCTTGAGAGGAATCTTGAGTTCCATGCCCGTCTTAACCTTCCTTTTCTTCTTTATGCTGTTGAAAGCAAGTATTTCTTCCGGAGTCACACCGTATTTCTCCGCGATTTCGTCAAGGTCCTCATACCATTTAACCTTATGGACCAGATAATTCTGAGGCTCCGGGTTCTGAGGGGTCTCCTCCTGGGCGCTGACCGGAGTCTCTTCCTGCTTCGGGGTATTGAGGGCGCTGACCGGAATGTAAAGCAGCTGGCCCTCCTTGAGCCCGCCGCTGATAACCGGATTACGCCTCTGGAGCTCATCAGCCGTAATGTTGTAAGCCTTGCAGATAGAGTAGATGGTCTCTCCCTTCTTTACGTTGTGCACATACATCTTCTCTCCCTTGACGCTCACTATCTGGTCAGATATGGTGATTTTCACCTGCGAGAGCGCAAGCGTCGGAGCTGCCGCCATAATAATGACAATGGCGGAGCGCAGGGCTAATCGGTGAATTATACTTTTGGCCTTCATAGTCTTGCAAGCATATTCTTTATGTTTTCTTCTATCCTTTCAAACACCTGGCTGTCGTAAGGCTGCTTTACGAATTTCTCCGCGGTGACTGCCTCGTAGAGTTCTATGTAGCGGTCGGAAATGCCGGCAACGATCTCGTCTGTCATTTTTGGAACCTTTTCTCCGGCCCTTCCCTGGAATCCGTTGTCCATCAGCCACTCCCTGACGAATTCCTTGGACAGCTGCTTCTGAGGCTCGCCCTTGTCGAACCTGTCCTGATAGCCTTCCAGATAGAAGTATCTTGAAGAGTCTGGGGTGTGGATTTCATCCATAAGGCAAACCTCTCCGTCCAGCAATCCGAACTCGTACTTTGTATCTACAAGTATCAGGCCTCTCTGGGCTGCTATCTCCGTTCCCCTTTCAAAGAGTTTCAGGGCTGCTTCTTCCACCTTGGCGTAAATGTCTGCCGGAATCAGGCCCTTGGCAATGATTTCTTCCTTGGATATGTCCTGGTCGTGACCGCCGATTTCAGCCTTTGTGGTAGGGGTTATGATAGGGTGGTCAAACTTCTGGTGCTCACGCATTCCGTCAGGAATATCCACTCCGCATATCTGCCTTGAGCCGGCTTTGTAGCTTCTCCAGCTGCTGCCGGTAAGGTAGCCTCTTACAATCATCTCGACTGGAAGCGGCTGGCACTTGTATCCGACTGTCACCATAGGATCCGGGCAAGCGATCTTCCAGTTGCGCACGATGTCCTGGGTAGAGTCCAGGAACTTTGCAGCGATCTGGTTGAGAACCTGTCCCTTGTAAGGGATTCCGCGAGGCAGCACAACGTCAAAGGCGCTGATTCTGTCCGTTGCCACCATTACCATGTATTTGTCCTTGATAAAGTACACGTCGCGGACCTTTCCTGTATATTTTCCGGTAAGGTCCTTGAAATCGAAATCGGTTCTTACAATGGAATCCATATAGCTATAAGGTGTTTATGAAATCTTCAAGTTTGTTTGCAAAGGCTTCCCATCCGAGTTCAGCCTTCAGACGGGATATGTTGCGAAGATACTCTTCTTTCTTGTCTTCTGCAAAGTATTTCTCGATGCTCCGGGCCACATCTTGAGGAGTAAGCCCGTCTGTGAGCATTCCGGTTCCTGCCTTTCCCACGCTTTCCACAAGTCCGCCTACAGGAGTGGTGATAAGGGGAACGTCAAAGTTCCAGGATATGGAACTGATACCGCTCTGGGTAGCAGACCGGTAAGGCAATACGCTGAGGTCCGCGGCGCTGAAATAAACTTTCACGTCCCCGTCGGGGATGTATCTGTCGTGGAGAATGAGATTGCCTCTGACAGGAGCAAATCTTTCAGATTCGATGATCTGGCGATATTTCTCAAAGCTGCCGTAGGCTTCTCCGGCAACGATGAGCGTATATGAGCGGTCAAGCAGAGGCAGGGCTTCCAGAAGGATGTCCAGACCCTTGTAATCCCTTATTAACCCGAAGAATAGAAGGACTTTGCGGCCAAGGATCTCCTCATCCGTCCCCTGAATTCCCAGCTGACGGCGGGCCTGGAGAGTATCCATTCTCTCTCCGAAGTTTGAGTAGAGTGGGTGAGGTATCGTGGTGCTTTTCACGCCCGGGCAGATTTGCTTGAGCTGCTCCTCCACGGCGTGGCTTAGCGTAACAATCCCGCTCTGCCGTTTAACAAAATAGCGGGCGAGCGGGATGTCGAAGAAATGTTTTTCGTGAGGAATTATGTTGTCGGCGATGGCTACGGTGCGGAATTTTCCGCTTTCTCCATAACCCTGTTTACTGAGCAGTTTTGCCGTCTTGCCACAGACACCTCCCAGAGAAGGGGCGAAGTAGCTCATCCAGTACCTTGTAATGAGGACATCCGGACAGAAAGCGGCGATTGCTTTAGCTGTGCGCCTGTAAGTCAGGGGATTGGCGCTATCCAGAACGGCTTGGCTCTCAACAGGGAGAGCCGTGTCGTCAGATGCAACTTTCTGCGTTTTGCCGGGAAAGAGGATGCCGGGATACTGCCTTTTGAAGTTGAACGCCTTTACGGTGTGCCTTTTGGAAAGTTCCTTCAGCAAGTAGGTGTTGAACTGCGATATCCCACCCCTGAACGGGTAAAAGCAAGAAAGTATTGCAATCCTCATCGGCGGCTACTTTGCCGGTGCTTCCTCAGTCTTGGTTTCGGTTTCAGTCTCTGAAGAAACAGCCTTTTTCTTGTTCTTTACGTATTCCTCGTTGAGTCCTTCGATAACGTCGTTGGTGATGTTCAGGTTAGGGTCTCCCTCGAATACTCCGGTAATGATCATAGAGTATTTCTTCTCTTCGTTATACTTCTTTACGAAGGTCTCGATGGCATCCATCACCTTGTTCATCATAACGGTGTTTTCCTCCTGGATTTCAGCCTCTTTCTGTGCGCTGAGGTTCTGCAGGTCTGCCTGGCGGTTACCCAGGATGCGGTTCTTCTCTTCAGCCTCAGACTGGGTCATGAGTCCCTTCTGTATCTTGTTCTGGAAATCCTTTACGTCTCTCTCAAAGGCTCTTCCCTTTGATTGAAGTTCGTTCTGGATCTTCTGAACCTTTTCCTCAAGTTCGCTCTTCAGGTCGTTGAACATATCGTATTTGGCAACGATGGAATCCAGCTGGATATAAACTATGCTTCCTGCCTGAGGGGCTGAACTCTGTCCCTCTGATACGGTATTGTTGTTTGTTTTCTGGTTGCAGGAAACTGCAAATGCAGCAGCAAGTGCAATGCAAATAAGTGTCTTGATTTTCATATTTGTGTATGTTACGTTTTATTGATTTCTGTCAAGCAGGCTGCAAATTTAGTAAAAATTACAGCAACTCCCTTCTGTAAGCCCGGATTGTGTTTTCAAGTCCAAGATAAAGGGCGTCACAGATCAGGGCGTGACCTATGGAAACTTCCAGAAGTCCCGGTATGGTCTGGGCAAAGTATCTCAAGTTGTCCAGATTCAGGTCGTGCCCGGCGTTAAGTCCCAGTCCGCATTTCTGAGCCTGTACGGCAGCCTTATAATAAGGTTCGATTGCTTGCTCGCGGTTAGCCTTGAAGTTCTTGGCATAACCCTCCGTGTAAAGCTCCACCCGGTCGCATCCGCATTCGGCGGCTCCTTTTACCATATCCTCGACGGGATCCACGAAAATGGATACCCTGATACCGGCATCCTTGAACATTTTGCAGGTCTTTTTCAGGAAATCACGGTGGACTATGGTATCCCATCCGGCGTTGGAGGTTAGAACGTTTTCCGCATCGGGGACGAGAGTTACCTGAGCGGGCAGCACGCTAAGGACCAGCTGGTTGAAAGGATCCTTCGGGTTGCCTTCTATGTTGAATTCCGTTGTCAGGACGGGCTTGAGGTCAAGCACATCCTGCCGCCTTATGTGCCTTTCATCCGGCCTTGGGTGGACGGTTATTCCCTGGGCTCCGAACTTCTCGCAGTCCAGAGCGCATTGAAGGACATTGGGCATATTGCCTCCCCTGGCATTTCTCAGGGTGGCTATTTTGTTTATGTTTACGCTAAGTCTTGTTTCCATATTTGACAAATTTATGAAATTATGCCTAACTTGCGAAAAATTAATGCGTATGAAAGTTGCAATTTTCGGAAGAACGGTTTACAGGACATCCCTTCCTAAACTTATGGAAGTGCTGAAGATCGTGGAAGAATCCTCTTCCCGGGTCTATTTCTACGAGCCTTTCTTCCGTTATATTTCCCAGATATGCCCGTCTTTCAGCTTCAAGGGAGCGGAAGTATTTTCCTCTGCCGGAGAACTTCCGGAAGACACCGGACTGCTGCTGTCTCTGGGCGGAGACGGAACCTTCCTTTCCAGTGTTCCTCTTGTGGTGGGGCGGGAAATCCCTGTTGCCGGAATCAATTTCGGCAGGCTGGGCTTCCTTACCACTTCCAAGGTTGAGGGAATCCAGTCTCTTCTCAAGGGACAATTCAAGACAGAAAAACGCACTCTCCTTAAAATGAGCTGCAGCAGCATGCCGGCGGATTTCTGCCCTTACGCCCTGAACGAGTTCACCCTCCAGAGAAAGGGGCCGGCGGTCCTGGAACTGGAAATAAAAGTTAACGGGGAGCCTATTCCGCGATATATGGCAGATGGTGTGCTGATAGCATCGGCGACGGGTTCTACCGCTTATTCCATGAGTGCAGGCGGACCTATTGTGATGCCCGGGTGCAAGGTGCTGATAATCGTGCCGATAGCTCCGCATAACCTTAATATCCGCCCTCTTGTGGTTTCCGATTCAGCCACAATAGAAGTGGGCTTTTCCACCAGATACGAAGACGCTACACTGAGCGCTGACAACCGTTCGTTCTCAATTCCTGACGGGGAAAAGGCGGTCTTCACGGCATCTTCCACAGATCTTGAAATAGTCAGTCCGGACAACAGCTTTATGGAAGCTCTAAGCAGTAAACTGTATTGGGGTGCGGACTGGCGCAATTCTTTATAGAGGAGTTGGATTAAATTTCTTATATTTGCCGTCTATACGCATTCTATGGAAGAGATTTCAAAAATACCGCAGCACGTATCCATAATCATGGACGGCAACGGCCGGTGGGCAAAGTCCCGCGGGCTTGAGCGTCTTGAGGGGCACAAGGAGGGCGTTGAGAGCGTCCGTGCCTGCCTGGAGTTTGCTGTGGAGATGAAAATCAAATATCTGAGCCTTTTTGCTTTCTCCACCGAGAACTGGGGCCGTCCTTCAGACGAGGTACAGGGTCTTTGGGCTCTTATGCTAAAGGCGATAGAAAGAGAGACCAAGTATTTGATAAAGAACAGGGTGAGGGTTCTGATGCTGGGCAATCTCCAGCAGCTGGACCCGGATCTCCGTCTGGCCATAGAGGGGCTTATGGAAGCCACTTCCGGCGGC
Organism: Bacteroidales bacterium; assembly: GCA_017961175.1. Taxonomy (GTDB): domain Bacteria; phylum Bacteroidota; class Bacteroidia; order Bacteroidales; family UBA932; genus Egerieousia. The sequence goes on along the minus strand of JAGCXV010000061.1, from coordinate 23,502 downwards.
CAGGGAACCACTCTGGTGGTTATGATAAACTACAGTGGAAAGTGGGATATCGTCCAGGCAGCCAACCGCTTCGCTGAGGAAAACCCTGGCAAGCAGATGCTTCCGGAAGATTTCGACAAATATCTTATAACAGCCGGAGTTCCTGATCCAGACCTTCTTATACGCACCAGCGGAGAAGAGAGGATCAGCAATTACATGCTTTGGCAAACCGCATACACGGAGTTTTACTTTACGGACACTCTTTGGCCTGATTTTCGCAAAAAAGAGTTCCGTCTTGCCATTGAGGAGTATGCCCGCAGGGACCGCAGATTCGGCAAGGTTAAATCGAATAATGAGTGACAGATGAAAATATTTAAGCTGACCATTGCTTGCGTTTTGATGATTCTGCCGTTGTCATTGTCCGCCCAGGACGTTGACTACACCAGTCCAAAGACGTATGTCGTAGGTGGAATCAGAGTTTCAGGAATCAAATATCTTAGCGAGGAACAGATTCTCTCCGTAACGGGAATCAACAAGGGAGACAAGATAACTATCCCTAGCATAGAGCTTTCAGACATCCTGAAGAGAGTCTGGGCTCAGCGATATTTTTCCGATGCCGGATTCTATATCGACTCCCTTTCCGCCGCGAAGGATACAGTATGGCTGGGATTGCGTCTGGCAGAGCGTCCAAGAGTTTCCCGCTGGCTGTTCAGCGGAATCCGTAACGGCCAGAAGTCAGACCTAAACGAGAGACTGAAACTCAAGAGGGGATCTGAACTTTCCGATTATATCATCGAGTCTTCCACCAACATCATAAAGAAATATTTCCACGAGAAAGGCTTCCTCAAGTGCCAGGTCAAGGTTCTCCAGGAAGAGGATCCTGTGGTTCAGAACGCTGTAAGGGTTACTTTCGACATAGACCGCGGCCCGAGGGTAAAAATCGGAAGGATCACCTTCGAAGGCAACAAGAACCTCTCGGAGAAGAAACTGGTGAAGTCCATGAAGCATACCAGGGACAAGAGGCTGATGAACTTCTTCAAGTCCAAGAAGTTCAAGGAGAAGGAATATGCGGAGGACAAGGTTAACATGATTTCCGCCTTCAACGAGCAGGGATACCGTGATGCCCGCATCCTGAAGGATACGATGTACTACATTGAAGACGACCGCCTTGCAATCGATTTCACTCTGGAGGAAGGAGACCGCTACTATTTCAGGGACATATCCTGGACAGGAAACAGTATCTATTCCACCGATCAGCTCAACCAGGTGCTGAGGATCAAGAAAGGAGATGTCTATGACCTTGTGACTATGGACAAGCGCCTTAACGGCGACCCTAAGCAGATGGAGCCGGATGTAAAGAAAATGTACACGGACAACGGCTATCTTTTCTTTAATGTAATGCCTGTGGAAAAGAGTATCCAGAATGATTCCGTGGACGTGGAAATGAGAATCTACGAAGGCAAGCCTGCAACCTTCAACAAGATCATAATCAACGGAAACAACATTACCGCGGAGAAGATTGCCAGAAGAGCCCTCTTCACCAAGCCGGGCTATCTTTTCTCCCAGACCGATTTCGAGAGGTCCGTCAGGGAACTTTCCAGCATCGGTCACTTCAACCCGGAGGTATTCCAGAACGGTACGGGTTATAACGTAATGCCTGATGCAAACAAGAATACGGTTGACATCGCATACAATCTTGAAGAGAAACCGGACAGCCACGTGGAACTTTCCGGAGGCTGGGGCGGCAATACCTTTGTAGGAACCCTGGGATTGAGTTTCAACAACTTCGCCATCAAGAGGGTATTCAAGAAGAAAGCCTGGAGACCTGTTCCTCTGGGAGACGGACAGAACCTTTCCATCAGGTTCCAGACCAGCGGTACATACTATACCGCGCTTTCCGCAAGCTTCGCAGAGCCTTGGCTTCTGGGTAACAAGCCTGTCAGCCTGAGTGTTTCCACATACTTTACACGCCAGACCAACTCCACATATTTCTACAGGCATTCAGACCAGTATATGGAGGTTTACGGTGTGAGCGCAAGCCTTGGCAGCAGGCTCAACTGGCCTGACAACTACTTTGTGCTCTTCCACGCTCTCTCATGGCAGACATACAAACTGCAGAAATGGTACTACAACTTCCTGTTCGACACCGGAAAGAGCCACAACTTCAGCTACACCATCGGTCTTGAGAGAAATTCCACAGACCAGCCGATCTTCCCTAGAGGCGGTTCTGACTTCTCCTTCACCCTGCAGCTGACCCCGCCTTACTCTCTTATGAGAGGCCATCGCGACTACAAGCATATGGACGCTACGGAAAAGTACAAGTGGATCGAGTACCACAAGTGGCAGTTCAAGAGCGACGTTTATCTGTCCATAGTAAAGAACCTCGTGTTCAGGGCAGCGGCCAACTGGGGCTATCTGGGATATTACAAGAAGAGCCTGGGATATTCTCCGTTCGAGGGATTCGAGGTCGGTGGAGACGGTATGAGCGGCTACAACACCTACGGATCTGACATTATTTCACTTAGAGGTTATCCTAACTACTCGCTGACACCTCTTGAGAACGGTGCTTACGTAGGCCACGTTTACGATAAATTCACTTTGGAACTCAGATATCCTCTGATTCTCCAGCCGTCGAGCACGATATTTGCTCTTGCATTCCTTGAAGGCGGAAACTGCTGGAAGGAAATTGGCGGATTCAACCCGTTCGATATAAAGAGAAGTGCTGGAGTCGGCGTGAGAATCATGCTCCCGATGGTAGGCCTGATGGGTATAGACTGGGGCTACGGATTCGATTCAGTTCCAAACGAGGGGAAGAAGAAGGGAGGCAGCCAGTTCCACTTTGTAATAGGACAGCAGTTCTAGAGATAAAGACAACCACTTAAAACGAAATGGATATGAAAAAGTTATTGGTTCTTGCATTGGCATCGCTGATCTGCCTCAGCGCAGCAGCGCAGAATGTTCCGCAGAAATGCGGTTATGTGAATACGGAAACCATACTTTCCGCAATCCCGGAGTACAAGGTTGCCGCAGACAAGCTTGAGGCTCTTGGTAAGCAGTATCAGGAAGCGGTTAAGAAAGACTTTTCCGAGATAGAGACACTTTACAACAATTACCAGAAGCAGAAAGCTTCCATGAGCGCAGCTCAGCGTCAGGCAAAGGAAGAGCAGATCATCTCCAAGGAGAAGGCTGCAAAACAGAAGCAGCAGCAGTACTTCGGCCAGGACGGTCTGATGCAGAAGAAGAGCCAGGAGCTTCTGGATCCTATCAAGGAAAAGGTTCAGAAAGCGATTGACAAGGTAGCTGAAGATGGTGGCTACATGCTGATCATCGACATCGCCACAAACGAGGGCGTTGTTTATGCAGCCAGTGCCGCAGACCTTTCTTCCAAGGTTATAAGCATCTATCCTACAATCAAATAGAATAACAAAACAAAAAAGTAGATACAATTATGAAGAAAACAATTATGTTGCTGGCTGCAGCAGTTATCGCAAGCGCAGCCCTGATGCCGACCAAGGTTTTGGCCCAGAAGCTCGGTCACATCAATTCACAGGAAGTGGTAGCTCTCATGTCTGAGAGAGACGAGGCATATACAAAACTCCAGGCCTTTGGCAAGGAGCTCCAGGAAACCCTTACTTCCATGCAGAATGACTATGAGGCAAAGGTAAAGGAATACAACGAGAAGGCTTCTACCTGGAACGAGTCCATAAAGAAGACCAAGGAAGATGAGATCAACAGCATCATCCAGCGCATCCGCCAGTTCCAGGAGCAGGCAGAGCAGGATTTCACCGCACGCCAGAACACGCTTATGGAGCCTGTGATGAAGAAGGCTTTCGCTGCAATCGAGAAGGTTGCCAAGGCACAGGGCCTTGCCTATGTAATTGACCTTGCTTCCGGAGCCCTTGTATATATCGACGATGCCAACACCGTTAACCTTCTTCCGTTGGTAAAGGCAGAGCTTGGCATTCCTGCAAGCAAGACTCAACCTACTCAGATTCAGTAAAAGAGTTAAAATAACCTTTAGGGCGCGGCTTGAAAAACAGGCCGCGCTTTTTCGTGTTGATACGTTTGTTTAAAAATTATCGTGATTTTGTTGCTTGAGGTTGAAAGAATACCTATATTTGGAAATATTTTAATGAATAATTGAAAGTATTTCTACACTCGAATCGTTAATAGATTTTATGGAACGTAAAGTGGTTGACGTAAAAGATGTGGTAATCCGCTTCACCGGTGACTCCGGAGACGGAATGCAGCTTACGGGAACTCTGTTCGCAGACGCTTCCGCGCTGTACGGAAATGAAATTTCCACATTCCCGGATTATCCAGCTGAAATCAGAGCTCCACAGGGCACCGTTTCCGGTGTGTCCGGTTTTCAAGTGCATATCGGTCAGAGCAATGTAAAGACTCCGGGAGATCTTGCAGATGTCCTTGTGTCTATGAACCCTGCTGCACTTATGGCAAACGCCAAGTTCGCAAAGCCAGGAGGAAGCATTATCCTTGACCAGGATTCCTTTGATGAACAAGGTCTTCTGAAGGCCGGCTTCAAGACAATGGATCCGGTGCAGGAACTCAATCTCCAGGATTACAACGTAATATGGGCTCCTATCACCTCCCTTACAAAGGAGAGTCTGAAGGATAGCGGAATGGACATCAAATCCATCGTAAGGTGCAAGAACATCTTCACCCTTGGAATGTGTTATTTCATGTTCAACCGTCCGCTTCACTTCACCGAGGAGTATCTGAGGAAGAAGTTTGCCAAGAAACCGGATCTTATCGAGCCTAATATCAAGGTGCTCAACGACGGTTACAATTATGCTCACAATACTCACGCTATAGGAAACACCTATACCGTAGAACCGGCTAAGCTGGAGAAGGGTGTTTACCGCAGCATAAACGGAAACCAGGCTACTGCATGGGGACTGATCGCCGCTTGCGAAAAGAGCGGAAGGCCTATGTTCGTAGGTTCATATCCTATCACCCCGGCAACAGCTATCCTGGAAGAACTTGCAATACACAAGAACTTGAATGTTAAGACAATGCAGTGTGAGGACGAGATTTCCGGAATCTGCACTTCCATCGGTGCCGCTTACGCAGGCAACATGGCGGTGACAACGACTTCCGGCCCTGGCCTTAGCCTCAAGAGCGAGGCCCTTGGACTTGCCTGCATCGCCGAACTTCCGCTTGTTGTGGTTGACGTTCAGCGAAGCGGTCCTTCCACCGGTATTCCTACCAAGACCGAGCAGACAGACCTCGGCCAGGCTCTTTACGGAAGAAACGGAGAGTGCCCGGTAATGGTTATGGCCGCAAGGACTCCGAGCGACTGCTTCAGGGCTGCCTTCTACGCCGCCAAGTTCGCTATGGAGCATATGATGCCTGTTGTCTTCCTTTCAGAGGGTTACCTCGGAAACGGAAGCGAGCCTTGGAAGATTCCTTCCATGAGCGATTATCCTGCAATCAATCCTCCGATCATTACCGAATGCGATGGCAAGTTCAAGCCGTTCGAGAGGGATCCGGAGACTTTCGTAAGGAAGTGGGCCATCCCTGGAACACCTGGTCTGGAGCATAGGGTAGGCGGTCTGGAGAAGACTCCTGCCGGAGCGGTTTCCTCAGATCCTGAGGTTCACGAGATGATGGTAAGGAACCGTGCCGCCAAGATCGAGAAGATGGCAGATTTCATTCCGGAACTGGAAGTTTTCGGCCAGAAGGAAGCAGATATCCTGCTTGTCGGATGGGGCGGAACTTACGGCCATCTCTACACTGCAGCATCCCAGCTGCTTGAAGAAGGAAAGAGCGTGGGCTTTGCCCATTTCGACTATATCAACCCGCTGCCGAAGAATACCGCCGAGGTGTTCAGCCACTACAGGAAGATTCTTGTATGCGAGCTTAACAGCGGACAGTTTGCAGATTATCTGAGAGCAAAGCTTCCTCAGTTCAAGTATCTGCAGCTCAATAAAGTACAGGGTCAGCCATTTATGGTTCACGAAATCGTGGATAAAGTAAACACCCTTTAATCGCGGAGGATAAGTTATGAAATACACACAGCAAGATTTCAAAAGCGACCAGATAGTAAAGTGGTGTCCGGGTTGCGGAGACCACGCAATACTTGCAGCCGTACTCAGGGCAATGCCTGAGATCTGCGAGAAGAGGGGATATACCAGAGAGCAATTCGTATTCGTTTCCGGTATCGGTTGCTCCAGCCGCTTCCCTTATTATATGAACACTTACGGCTTCCACGGAATCCACGGCAGGGCAGGAGCATTGGCTACCGGTATGAAGGTGGCAAACCCTAAGCTTTCCGTCTGGCAGATGACCGGAGACGGAGATGCCCTGGCTATCGGAGGAAACCACTTCATCCACGAGATCCGCCGTAACATAGATGTCAACATCATTCTGTTCAACAACAGGATTTACGGTCTTACAAAGGGACAGTATTCCCCAACTTCCAAGTTCGGAATGGTTACCAAGACTTCTCCTTATGGAACCGTTGAGTATCCGTTTACTCCAGGAGAACTAGTTCTCGGAGCAAGGGGAACTTTCTTTGCCAGAAGCCTGGACAGCGAGCTCGCTCTCAACCAGGAGATTATGGTAAGGGCTGCAATGCACGACGGAACCTCCGTTATGGAGATGCTGGTTAACTGCATGATTTACAACAACGGCACTCACGCAGACATTTCCGACCGTGCCGTAAGGGCAGACCGCACCATCATTCTCCGCGATGGAGAGCCAATGATCTTCGGCAAGGACCGTGATAAGGGAATAATCCTGGACGGTCTGAAGCTAAAGGTTGTAAAGATCGGAGAAAACGGCATCACGGAAAAAGACCTTCTGGTCCACAATTCAAAGGAGGACAACTTCGGCATCCACTCAATGCTGGTGGATATGAAGGGTCCTGACTTCCCTGTGGCACTGGGTGTCATCCGCGATGTAGAAGACAAGACCTATGACGACAGCATCTATTACCAGATGGATGAGGTCAAGGCTAAGGCAAAGATCCACTCAATGGACGAGCTGCTGCACAGCGGCGCTACCTGGACAGTAGAATAAACTAAACAAACACACTATAACAAAACCAATTTTTTAAAATCATAATTTTATGAAAACAGCTGAAATAATGGCTAACCTGGCTGCAAAGCATCCTGGTGAGAATGAGTACCTTCAGGCCGTTCAGGAAGTTCTCGAGAGCATCGAGGAGGTTTATAACCAGCATCCTGAATTTGAAAAGGCAAAGATTGTCGAGAGAATGGTTGAACCAGACCGTATCTTCACATTCCGCGTAACTTGGGTTGACGATAAGGGTGAGGTTCAGACCAACATCGGTTATCGTATCCAGTTCAACAGCGCTATCGGCCCTTACAAGGGAGGTCTCCGTTTCCACAAGGCAGTGGTTCCTTCAATGCTGAAATTCCTCGGTTTCGAGCAGACTTTCAAAAACGCTCTGACTACTCTCCCTATGGGTGGTGCAAAGGGTGGTTCTGACTTCGATCCAGTAGGAAAGTCAAATGATGAAATCATGCGTTTCTGCCAGGCCTTCATGACTGAACTTTGGCAGTGCATCGGTCCTGACCAGGATATTCCTGCAGGAGACGTTGGAGTTGGCGGCCGCGAGATCGGTTTCCTCTATGGTATGTACAAGAAGCTCGCAAGAGAGTACAATACCGGAGTTCTTACCGGAAAGGGCGCAACTTGGGGAGGTTCTATCCTTCGTCCTGAGGCTACCGGTTTCGGTGCCCTGTATTTCACCCAGCACCTTCTCGAGAAGGCTGGAAAGGATATCGTAGGCAAGAAGGTTGCTCTCTCCGGCTTCGGTAACGTTGCATGGGGTGCCGCAACAAAGGCTAAGGAGCTTGGCGCAAAGGTTGTTGCCATCTCCGGTCCTGATGGAGTTTGCGAGATTCCAGACGGCATTACAGACGAAATGATCGCCTACATGCTTGATATGCGTGCTTCTAACCGCAACAAGGTTGAGGATATGGCTACAAAGTTCCCTGAGAAGGCAAAATTCACTGCTGGTAAGAAGGCTTGGAGCATTCCTTGCGACATCGCTCTGCCTTGCGCATTCCAGAACGAGCTTTCTGAGGACGACGCTAAGGAGCTTAAGGCAAACGGTTGCTGGTGCTGCTGCGAGGTTTCCAACATGGGTTGCCAGCCTGGCGCTATCCACTTCTTCCAGAACAACGGCATTCTCTTTGCCCCTGGAAAGGCTGTTAACGCAGGTGGTGTAGCTACTTCAGGTCTTGAGATGACTCAGAATGCTGAGCATATCAGCTGGGATGCAAAAGAAGTTGACGACAAGCTTCACTTCATCATGAAGAGCATCCACGAGCAGTGCGTTAAGTATGGTACTCAGCCAGATGGTCACGTAGACTATGTAAAGGGTGCCAACATCGCCGGCTTCATGAAGGTTGCTACCGCTATGCTGGAGCAGGGTATTATTTAATTTCTTAGATATTAAATAATTATAGGGGATGCGCTAGCATCCCCTTATTTTTTATAAAGGAAAAGGAGAGGTCCATCGCTGAGCCTCTCCTTAATAATTATGTGCACAAGATTTATCTCATCTTGTAAGGTTTCTTGTGATATGGGTCTATCAGGATAGGACCCTCGCATCTCTTCTGGTTAGGAGTTGCACCCTTAGTGCTAGGTGCTGCAGAACCGTAGCTGTTCGTCTTGTCGAAATCGTGAGAGATGAAATCCTCAACGGTAGGGGTCTCTCCGGCGGTGATCTTGATTCTGCAATAGATTTTCCAGCGGCTGAATGTGTTGAAGTGAGGAATGTTGTTAATCATACAGCTGCTGTTCTCTGAACGGTAAATGCCAACTCCGTAAGTAGCGCTGCCGGCATGGAGACCAATGTTGCAGGCTCCATAGGTCTCGGTCATATCTGCAAAGGTCTTCCAGTTGGCACCTTCAACGGTTGGTGTCAGACCGACGTTACAATGGTCGAAATCCGAGTACCAGATGCTGTTTGTTGCATCCCAGGCAGGAAGATAGCTGTTTGCATAAGCTCCGAGATTCTGCCAGTAACGGAATGTCGACTGGTTGTCGTAAGGATAGGCGGTAGTGTTGTAATACACATACTCGTCTCCGAGCAAACCGATTCCGTGCCCGCCATACTCATGGCGAAGCGTGTATTCAAATCCTCCGTATGAACCGGAAGAAGGATGCCTTGCAGGGGTCTGGGCTATGGAAACCATCTTCATTCCACCCATTCCAGAAGACCAGATGTTTGTTCCAGCATACTGGTCTGCGTTGATGATGACGCTGATAGGAGACCAGCTAAGCTTTGTCCTTATTTCATTGCCTCCGTCATACTCAACGCCAAAGCACTTAGCAGCGTATGTTTCAACCATTCTGGTGTCGCATCCTATACCGGTTGAATTTCCTCCCTGCCATGAGCATTTGAATTTGGTATCTATCTTGTTGTTAGCGTTATCCCATTCAGTAGATCCGGAACTCATGCCAGCCTCGTTGGAATATGCGGCAACCTTGTAAATTGCAAAATAATTATAGTAGAACTTGTAAGGTTCAATCTGGAACAAGGCCTTGATGCCCTTGTCGACTTCCTGGTCGAACTGTCCGCCATACTTGAACAGATCCTGGGTATAACCGTCTCCGGTATAGATGAGCTTGAAAGGCTTGGCAGTTGTGGTAACTTCAGTTATGGAACCGTCTGAATTCACCTCGTACAGCTTGACTTCCCCGTCTGCCCAGTAGGACTTTGTAGAACCGGTAGTAAAGGTAACAACGTCGCTTTCAGTCTTTCCTCCCTCATATCCGTCATCGGCCACAACCTTATAGTAATAGGTGGTGTTCTTGGCCAGATCTTCCTTATTCATCAGAGAGGTCTTTTCCGTAGCGTCAAAAGAAGTCCAGTTGTTGTTATCCTTGGAAAGCATTACAGTGTACTTGATCTTGTCGTTGTTGCTGTCTGTAGAAGCATTCCAGGAGAACGTGGTGATAGTTTCCACATTGCTTCCCGTAGGCTTGAGGCCTGTTGGCTTTGTAGGAGCAGCATTGGTGGCAGCTTCTTTAGTGATGGTGAAATACTTGGTATTGGCACCGCTCTTAATGGTAAGGAATGTCTGGGTCTTTGTCTTTTCTACATAATTACCGGTATTGACGGTAATGGTTGCATTTCCGGTTCCGCTCATCGGAGTGACGCTTGTCAGCCACGCTGGTTTAGGATTTGGAAGGGTAATTGTCCATGCACCGCTACAGTTGATCGTAAAGGTGCCGCTTCCTGCTACGGCCGGAATGGAAATGGTTTCCGGAGTCAATGTTATTGAAGCTGCTGCAGGAGAACTTATCGTAACGGAAACACTCTTGCTCTTACCTTTAACAGTAACGGTTCCTCCTGTAGCTGAGGCTCCTGCAGTAACTGTAACGGTTCCGTTATTGCTTCCGCTGGCAGGAGATACGGTATATCCTGAAGAAGCGGTTACCGTCCAAGCAACATTGGACGTTATATTGAAGGTGCCGGATGCCCCGCCTGCAAGAGTCAAAGTGGTAGGGGATACACTTAAAGACTCCGTAACATCTGGTGTTGGTGTTGGTGTCGGCGTTGTACCTCCTTTATCTCCTCCTCCGCAAGAAGTTGCAGCTAAGGAAATTATACCCGATGCTACCAGCATTGTCAAGAATTTTCTCATATTCATATCGGTTTTAGTATAATTTATATTCTATTGCAATAAAACAAAGATAGCAATAATTGTTCCGAATACAAAAAGAAAGGCTGACCCGAAGGCCAGCCTTAACTTTAATCAGGAGTACTCTTTTAGAGAACGTCGTAGTCTACATACATATTGTAGCCACCGCTGAACCAAGAGTTGTTCTTTGAGTTCCAGCCTTCAAGCTCGATGAAATCACCTGCAACGAGCTCCTCGCCGCTGCATGAAATCTCACTTCTTGGCATTCTGGTCTCCTGGTGATAAGCATTGCCTTTGTGGGTGAAATCCCAGTCAAGCTGACCACCGGACCACTTGGTAGCAAAGTCATTGTATCCAGAGTACTTGTCGCACAAAATAGTACCGTCACCGACATTCTTGAGCTCAATATAAGCCTTCTTGTCATAAAGAATCATCTTGTAGTAAGCAGTTGTACCTTTTGCTCTCTGAAGAATCCACTCGTCGCTATCCAGGTCTGATACATAAGGTCCGTCAATCCAAACGAAATTCATAATAGATAGATCAACTTCCCAACGTCCTGAATAGTAACCACTCTTGTAGTCCTCATACTGGAGGAGCATCTTTCCGTTACCTTCAATGGTACTGAAGCTTCCGTGTCCGGCAAGATTCTCGTTGAAACTAAGCTGGAAGATATACTCTACGCCAGGTACAAGGGCAGAATAGTCATAGGTCAAAGTTACAGTCTTTTCATATTCACCGGCAGCAAAGCTAACCTTTGAAGGAGAAACACTGTAAACACCGTGTTCATCTGTGAGGGTAATTGGAACCTCCAAAGCCTCAGTAGCAACACCTCTCTGTAATTTAACGACAACAGGAGTCTCAGCCTCGTCCATACCGAAACCGAAAGCATCCATGTTCCAGGAAACATCCTCGTTCGTTACCTTATACTCAGGCCATTTAGAAGCGCAAGATGTTACGATCAATACAGAAAGCAATATTCCGAATCCGTATTTAATGAGTTTCATATTCATCTTATTTTAATATTGTTAACTATTAATAACCTGGGTTCTGCTGATTTCTGATCTGAGGGTTGGCGGCAAGCTCATCAACAGGGATAGGTGCTACCCAACGATGGTCAGTTGCAGAAACTGAGAGATTAAGAGCAGGACCATTGGAACCACCAGTGTGAATAATTGCTGCAAGCTGAGGATCTGGTCTTGTTGCCATACCTTCACCCCATCTCTTGAGGTCGAACCATCTGAAACCTTCGCAAATGAACTCTTTGGCTCTTTCTTCCTTGATATAGTCCATAAGGGCTGTACCGGTAAGGTCAATATCGTGGAATGAAGGGATTCTCTTTGCTCCGAGCTTGTTCAGATAAGAGCAAGCAGCAGCGTCAGCACCACCCTTCTTTGCGAAAGCCTCTGCAGCGATCAGATACTGCTCAGCGACACGGAAGAGTTTAATCTTGTTGATGTGAGCGGTAGCAGAAGTAGCAAGTGTAGAGTTGCCAGGGAACTTGTCGATAAGGGTCATTCCGGAAGCAGTACCTATACTTACTGTAACCTTAAGGCCTTTCTTCAGCCAGGTAGCAGCTCTCAAGTCATCAGAAGAGAAGAGACTCTGGGCAACCCACTTGTTAGGAATCCAGTCTGGACGATACTGATCGTTTGAAGGATTGTATCCTACATAAGAAGGGTCGTTTGAGCTAGGTCTGGATTCTGAATTTGCGAAAAGCTGAACAATGCACTCCTGACCAGAGTCGTTGGTCCACAGAGCTTTCATCTCAGCTGCAGTTTCGCAGAGAGGATATTTGCCACCGTCAACCAGAGCGGTTGAAAGGGAGATAGCATCGTCCCAGTTACCCATGTACAGAGCGAGTCTTGCCTTGAAAGCGCGAACAGCGTCAACGGTAAGTTCTTCTGAACCAACCGTACCGGCGAAAGAACTAAGTAAAGACTCTGCCTGGTTGGCCTCATTGAGAACCCAAGCGTAGGACTCCTCGACGGTGCTTCTTCCTGGGTAGGTGGTGATATCGCCTGAAGGGCGGGCAAGGTCAACAAGCATTATTCCGTACTTGTCCTTGTTGGAAGCATTGTAAACAGGTGCATAGAACTCAAGAAGCTTAAGTCCGAAGTAAGCCTTGGTGAAGTGGGCTACTCCGAGGATCTTGTTAATGCGTTTGGTCTCGTCAGCGTCATAAACTGACATGTCCCATTTACCAACCTCCTCAATAACAAGGCAAGCGTGATTGATAGCACTATAAGCACCGGCCCAGATGTCAACGAAAGGAGCTCCGGAGTTCCAGTCCCATCTGTATTCGGAACCTTCACGGTTACCGTAATCGAGAGAAGGGTTGAAGAAGTCGGCTGCAATCTCTTGTGTATAGATATAAGCGCCAGCTGTGTATGCTCTCATATATACATACTCATACCTCATCCATCCTTCAGCATTTTCCAAAGTCTTAATACCGTCCTGTGGAATTGTGGTATGGGATTGCTCATCCAAGTTGCAACTTGTAAAAGCGAAAGCCAAAACTACAAGTGATAATAATATCTTTTTCATATTCTTTGCGATTTTAGAAGGTTAACTCAACACCTGCTGCATACTGCTTACTGTTAGGATATACAGCGAGCTGGAGGTTAATGTTCTGCTCAGGATCCCAACCGGAGTACTTGGTCCAAGTAAGGAGGTTACGTCCTGTTACGAAGAATCTTACGCCTGTAAGAATACCGCCAAGCTTGTTGATGGCGTTCTTGCCAAGAGAGTAAGAAAGGGTCACACCCTTAAGTCTTACGAATGAAGCATTCTCAACCAGACGGGAGTCGAAGCACTCATCGTTAACCACATACAGAGGGTTTGGATACTTGGCCTTCTGACCAGGAGACTGCCACATTTCTGTAAGGAGCTCGCTTGCAAGACGGTTGTCTGCGAAGTTGGAGTTGGTGTAGAAGTAACGGTCGTTGTTGATCAGGTATTTTCCGAAGATTCCGGAGAACTGAGCCTGGAGAGCGAAATTCTTGTAGGTGAAGTCGATCTGCAGACCTGCTGACCAAGGAGCGTATCTGGACTTGCCAAGGAGGATACGGTTATCATCAGAGTAAACGTCTGTGATGTTGCCGTCCTTGTCATACCAAAGTGGACGACCTGTTGCAGGGTCGATACCGGCGCTCTTTACATACCAGAGCTCACCAGCTGAATGGCCTACCTTGTAGTTCAGACCATAGTCAGGGAGCTGGAATTCGTCACGTCCGTCGAACAGCTTGGTGATCTTGTCCTTGTTGTAGGCAACGTTCAGGCTGGTCTGGAGGAACATGTTTTCGTTGCGGATCCAGTCATAGGTAAGAGTAGCCTCGATACCTTCGTTCTTCATGTTACCTACGTTACCCTCACCACCGGAGAATCCGGTAGCGTATGACCAAGGAATCTCGAGGAGCATGTCCTTTGTCATCTTTCTGTAGACCTCAACCTTAGCCTCGAATTTGTTCCAGAGTCTGAAATCAAGAGCGATGTTCAGGTTCTCCAGGGTCTCCCAAGTCAGGTACTCGTTACCAGGGTTGGAAACATAGTAGGTAGTTCCAAGATAATAGGTTCCCTGAGAAACTGTTGCATGTGCAAGGTAGTTGTCGATACCGGAGTTACCTACAGTACCGTAGTTAGCGGAAATCTGCAGTTTATTGATCCAGTCAACATCCTTCATGAAGTTTTCCTTCTTGATATCCCACATTCCACCGATAGACCAGAAGTTTGCATATCTGTTGTTCATACCGAAGAGGGAAGAACCGTCACGACGGAAAGTAGCGTCGAGATAGTACTTGCCTGCGAAGTCATAAGAAAGTCTTGAGAAGATGGAATTGAACTTGTACTGAGACCAGCTCTCGGAAAGTGACTTAGGAAGTGAGTTGTCAACATTGCCCAGAGTAGGAATACGGTTGTCAGAGAAACCGCTACCGGAAGCTCCGAATCCGCTGCTGTTGTTTATAATGGCCTCCTGACCGATCAGGGCGGTGAAGTTGTGTTTCTCACCAAGCTGGAACTTGTACTCAGCAGTATTGGTGGTGGTCAGACGATAGTACCTTGAGAAGCTCTGGCCTACGTATGGACCATCTGTGTGGTATATGTGAATCCAGTCCTCAGGGTCCTGGAGGTCTCTTCTTGTCCATCTGTAGTCATAACCCTCGAGACCCTGTGCGAATCTGATGGTCAGACCCTTCAGCGGAGTGAATTCCTCGTAGAGGCTGCCGTTGAATCTTACGGTGTTATCCTTTACCTTCAGATATTTGTAACGGTAGTGAGGGTTGTATGCTCCGAAGTCGTTCATATAAGGAGTCTCAGGACCGTAACCGATGAAGTTTCCTGCGCTGTCTGTGAGAATCTCGTAAGGAGTCCACCATGTAGGTGCCCACAGAGCGAAGTTAACAGGGTTGTTCCAGTTATTACGGTTTCCGGAAGAATAGTCAGAGTTGTAAGGGTTTTCCCTTGACTGCTGATATCCCAGACCCATGCTGATACCCATCTTGAACCAGTCAGTAGCCTTAACGTTCATGTTGATACGTGCAGCGTAACGGTTGTGGGCGGTCATTGGCTCAACACCTTCCATCCTGTTGGCAGCGAGGGAGATGTAGTAGTCAACAGCCTTTGTTCTACCGGAAACTGAAAGGTCAGCGCCCATTGTAGGAACATTCTGATTCAAAGCCCACTTCATCCAGTTGGTCTCGATCTTGTTCTCGAGTCTGAACTTCTTGTTTGCCTGGAAGTCTGGGTCAGTGATGTAATCAGGGTTAACCATCTCGGCGAGTCTGAACCACTCCTCAGAGTTTACGCGCTTGATAGGGTTCCTAGCCAGGTTGGAAATACCGTAGTTAGCAGAAAGCTTTACTACTGGCTTCTCGGTGGTTCCCTTCTTGGTTGTGATGTAAACAACTCCGTTGGCAGCACGTGAACCGTAGATTGCGGTAGAGGAAGCGTCCTTCAGAATGGTAACGCTCTCGATGTCGTTAGGGTTCAGAGTGTTGAAGATGTCGCTGAGAACTGGGGTTCCGTCAAGCACGAACAGAGGAGTCGTGGAAGCCTGGAGGGAGTTCACACCTCTAATTCTCATTGATACGGTTGCGGAAGGGTCTCCAGAAGAGGTATAAACCTGCAGACCTGCAACCTGTCCCTGAAGAGCATCGGCGGCATTGATAACCGGCTTGTCCTTGAGGGCCTTTGCCTTAACGGTCTGGGCAGAACCTACCACTGTAGAGATCTTTCTACCGGTACCGTAACCAACGACGATCACGTCCTCAAGCTGTTCAGCATCCATTGAAAGAGCTACGTTGATGACAGATCTGCCGTTAACGGCAACCTCCTGGTCTGTATATCCCTGCATCTTGAAGACCAGTACTGCATCTCTCCTTACGTTGATGACATACTGTCCGTTAAGATCAGTGACAACACCATTGGTGGTTCCCTTTACCATAACACCAACATCGGTCAAAGGCTGTCCGTCGGCCGCGTCGGTAACGGTTCCTGTTACTTTAATTGTCTGTGCATAGGCAAGTTGCCCAACACATAACAACAGTAACGCCAAAACAAATGTAATTCGTTTCATTTGGTTGATTTTTAGTTAATTTTAAGTAGTGTTGTTTATTTGTTAATAATATTTTTGGTTCGGTTGGCTTTAGTTTAGGGGTGCAAGATACTGAAATTTATCTCAATTGACAAAACATTTAAGCAATTAATTAAAGACGCTTTTATTTTTTAATGAAAAAATGCAACATTTATGTTATATTTGTGCTGGATGCAGCCACAAGGTTTGCTAAAACCGCTTTTATATGATAGGTATATTTGATTCCGGGGCCGGTGGCCTTTCAGTTTGGAAGGAGCTCATAAAGATAATGCCCTCAGAGAATTACTTCTATATTTCCGATGCGGCTTATTGCCCGTATGGCCGAAAAAGTAAGGAAATGATATTGAAAAGAGCCTCCGCGATATCCCGTTTTCTTATTGAAAGGGGAGCTGAAATAATAGTGGTGGCCTGCAATACAGCAACTGCTGCAGCTATTGAAGGACTGAGGCAAACCTTTGATATTCCGTTTGTTGGGATGGAGCCGGCAGTGAAGCCGGCTGCCGCCTTGACCAAAACAGGGGTGATTGGAGTACTGGCAACCCACGGAACACTCCAAGGCAGTCTCTATAAAGCTACTTCGGAAAAATATGCCCGTCGCAAGGAGGTGCAGATCATTGAAGAGGTGGGGGACGGATTGGTCGAACTGGTTGAGGCCGGAGATACTGAATCGCCTGAGGCAGAGGCTCTTGTAGAGAAATACATCAATCCTATGATAGAGGCGGGAGCGGATTGCGTGGTACTGGGATGCACCCACTATCCTTTCCTGGAACCGCTGATAAGGAAGGTATCTTCTGACAAATTGATTGTTATAAATCCGGCACCTGCAGTGGCAAGAAGGGCAAGGCAACTCCTTGATAAAGTGCGTAAAAACGGGGTACCCCCTCAAAAAAGCGAGTCGCTTCTTACGCCGCAGCCAAAAATTGTTATCGCCACAACCGGCTCAAATACAGACACTTTACGGTTACTGGCCGAATCGGTGACAAGGCAGGTTGTGGATGAGGGCTTAATAAATGAAAGTGAAATTAAGCATCTTAAAAATAAAAATTTTGTATCTCTGGAAATATAATTTAAATCTTTTATAAAAGTTAGAGTATGGATACAACCTCTTTACTGTTTTATCTGGTTCCTGCCGCATCTTTGGTAGCGCTGGGATTCGCGTTCCTGTTTTACCGTCAGATGCTGCGTCAGGACGAGGGCACCCCTAGGATGAAGGAGATTGCCTCTTATGTTCGCCAGGGTGCGATGGCTTATCTTAAGCAGCAGTACAAGATAGTCATAATAGTGTTCGTGGTTCTTGCTGCGGTTTTCGCCTTCCTGGCTTATGGGCTCGGAATCCAGAACGGATGGGTTCCGTTCGCTTTCCTGACTGGAGGTTTTTTCAGCGGCCTGGCCGGCTACATCGGAATGAGGACCGCCACCTACGCTTCTGCCCGTACGGCAAATGCAGCACGCAAATCCCTTAACAGCGGCCTTAAGGTTGCTTTCCGCAGCGGTGCGGTTATGGGACTTACGGTTGTGGGACTCGGACTCCTGGATATATCTATATGGTATATGGTGCTGGATTACTTCATCAATCCGGCAGACGCCACCCAGAAACTCACTATCATAACCACCACTATGCTGACATTCGGAATGGGTGCTTCTACCCAGGCCCTGTTTGCCAGGGTGGGCGGCGGAATCTACACCAAGGCTGCAGACGTGGGAGCTGACCTGGTCGGAAAGACCGAGGCAGGAATTCCTGAGGACGACCCTAGGAACCCTGCAACCATTGCAGATAACGTCGGAGACAATGTTGGAGACGTTGCCGGAATGGGCGCGGACCTTTACGAGTCTTATTGCGGAAGCGTTCTTGCTACCGCAGCTCTTGGAGCCTCCGCCTTCATCGGATCCGGAGCAATGCAGCTCAAGGCTGTCTTCGCCCCGATGCTGATTGCCGCAGTGGGAGTATTCCTTTCCGTGATCGGAATCTTCCTGGTAAGGACAAAGGAAAATGCGAACATGGCCCAGCTTATGAAATCCCTAAACCTGGGAGTCAATTTCTCTTCTGTGCTGATTGCCGTTTTCTCCTTTGTCATATTATATATGCTTGGTCTTACTAACTGGCTGGGAATATCGTTCTCGGTTGTTACGGGACTTGTGGCCGGCATCATCATCGGAAAGACTACCGAGTACTACACTTCCCATTCTTTCCGCCCGACAAAGAGAATCGCTGAGAATGCAGAGACAGGACCTGCTACAGTCATCATTGCCGGTGTTGGAACCGGTATGATTTCTACAGCTATTCCAGTTATCACGATTGGTGCAGCTATCATTCTGGCTTACCTGTGCGCTACTGAATTCTCAGGAAGCCTTCTTTCCAAGGAAAACCTTTCCCTTGGTCTTTACGGTATAGGTATTGCCGCAGTCGGTATGCTTTCTACTCTTGGAATCACCTTGGCTACAGACGCTTACGGTCCTATTGCGGATAACGCTGGAGGAAATGCCCAGATGAGCGAACTCGAGCCAGAGGTAAGAGACCGTACGGATATTCTTGATGCACTTGGAAATACTACCGCCGCAACCGGTAAGGGATTCGCCATCGGAAGCGCCGCCCTTACGGCTCTGGCTCTGCTGGCATCATATATCGAGGAAATCAAGATTGCCCTTCTCAGGGTTGCAGACACTTCCGGTCTGGAGGCTGCCATACGCAACCTCAATGTCCAGTCTCTGAGCATTGACAGCAAGGAAGCTCTTCACAATGCCGGATTCGCGGACTTCATGACCTGGTTCGACGTTAACCTGATGAACCCTAAGGTTCTTGTTGGAGTCTTCATCGGAGCCATGCTGGCTTTCCTGTTCTGCGGACTGACTATGGGTTCTGTAGGAAGGGCTGCCAAGAAGATGGTTGAGGAAGTAAGGCGCCAGTTCAATTCAGACAAGGGTATCCTGGAAGGAACAAGCACTCCGGATTATGCACGTTGCGTTGAGATTTCTACCCGCAGTGCCCAGAAGGAGATGATAGGAAGTTCATTGCTTGCCATTGCAGCTCCTGTGATCGTAGGAATTGTTCTCGGAGTTTCCGGAGTTCTGGGTCTTCTGATCGGAGGCCTGAGCAGCGGATTCGTTCTGGCTGTGTTCATGGCTAATTCAGGCGGAGCTTGGGATAACGCCAAGAAATATGTTGAAGAAGGACACTTCGGAGGTAAGGGCTCATATGCCCATAAGGCAACCGTTGTAGGAGATACGGTAGGAGACCCGTTCAAGGATACCAGCGGTCCGTCGCTGAATATCCTTATCAAACTTATGAGCATGGTTTCCATCGTGATGGCCGGAGTTACCGTTGCTCTTAACATCCTTTAATACACGGGCCGGGGCAGATGATGGAACCTTTGAAATTCAAGCCTGTAAGGATAGGCACCATTTGGGGAAGCGAAGAATGGATTCTCTCCGCGATGGAGGGAAGACAGACCGTGTGCCTTTGCGGCGAGGATAAGGGATTGGAGTTGTCTGCTCTTGTTGCAAAATATGAAGATAGGCTGGTGGGGAAACGCGTTTGGAAGAAATTCGGAAAACGTTTCCCCCTTCTGGTCAAGTATATAAATTCACGTCAGCAACTGTCTGTCCAGGTTCATCCGGGAGATGAGATGGCAGACCGCAAAGGTCTCCCGAACGGAAAGACCGAGATGTGGTATGTTCTTCAGGCAGAGGAGGATTCAGAACTTCTTCTCGGCTTTTCCAAAAAGTTCTCCAAGAAAGAATTTGCCCAGATAGTAAGTAATTCCATTCAGGAAAAAGACGTTCTCAAGGGTGAGAAAACCCTGGAGGATGTCCTTAACCGCTTCTGTCCCAAGAGAGGTGACTGGTATTTCATTCCGGCGGGAACGGTGCACAGCATCGGAGCCGGTACCAGGATCCTGGAAATCCAGCAGCCGAGCGATACTACTTACAGGCTGTACGATTTCAACCGCGTGGACATAGAAGGCAAAAGGCGCCATCTGGATCTGGAAGATGCTCTTGATGCCATTGATTTTGATGAAAAGCACGAGGAATTTGTTGAAATTCAGCGTAATGTATTAGATAGCCGGGAGGTGGTGGTGCCTCTGGCAGACTGCTCTCACTTTACAAGTTCCTTCATAAATCCCGGCAGTTCTTTCTTCCATCTGGACAATTCAGAATGGGAGTCATTTACGGTAATCGTCTGCACTGCCGGTAGCGGAACCCTGTTTTATAAAGAATTTGGCTCCGGCTGTATTCGCCAGAGCCAAATTCTGGAAGATGGGGATATGTTCCTTATTCCAGCTGAACTGGGAGCGGTGGATATCCGCTCAATGGGTGGTCTCCAACTTGTGGAAGCCCACCTGGAACTGCCCCGCTAATCTTATTATTTCAGATACTCAGCCAGGAAGCTTTCGATTTCTTCATGGGTTGGAGAGGCGAGAAGGATCTTGCCCTCGCTGTCTACAAAGTAGCTCTGAGGAATTGACATGATATTGTAGAGTTTACCTGCTTCGCAATCCCAGAACTTGAGGTCTGATACATGTTTCCAAACGAGCTTGTCTGCCTTGATGGCCTCTATCCATTTGTCGTGCTCCTTGTCCAGAGATACGCCGAGGATTCCGAATCCCTTCTTGTTGTACTTGGCGTAAATCTGAGTAAGGGTAGGGTTGAATTGGCGGCAAGGTCCGCACCATGAAGCCCAGAAATCTACCATGGTAACCTTGTTCTTGGCATAAAACTCGGAGAAGGTTACAGGATTTCCATCAGGATCGTTGAGGGTGAAATCAGGAGCCTGCTTTCCTGGAGTGAGAGCTTCCTTCTTCTCAACCTCTTTCTGCATACTCTTCAGAAGCTTGTTGCCTGCGAATTCAGGAACAGCTGCAAATCTCTCAACCACCTTTTTGGCTGAATCCAATTTAATCTCAGAATATCTGATGGCAGAAAGTGCATTCTCCATAGTCAGGACGGAGAGAGGATTGTTTGCATAGTATGCCTTCTCTACCTCCTCACCCTTCTGGAGCAGAGGCTGTACGATGGCCCAGATGGAATCCTTGACCTTGTCGTCACCTGCCATATATTCTTTTTCCAGAGCTTCCATATCGGTATCACCATAAGCGGCTTCAATCAGTTTTCCAAGAGAGTCTTTCTCCATCTGGATAGGTCCGTTGGAAACGATCTCTGAATGATAGTGATTGCCGTCTGCCTTCAAGGTAATGTCGTAATTTGCGTTCTCAAGGAAGAATCTTGCAACATTTACAGGTTCTTCACCTTCTTTAACTCCCTGAATGGTACGGATGTCGAATCCTTCTACGCTGCCTTTGAAAACAGCCTTCTTGTCAACTACCGCTACAGTGTCTGCTATAGGGTTTTCTTTGTCGCGGTTTGTGAGAATGAAACTTGTAAAGCCCTCGTCTCCAGCGTTTACGGTAATGGTGTAACTAGGCTTTTTCTCGGTACAAGACAGTGCCGCAACGGCGGCTACAGCCAGAATGAACAGTTTTTTCATTTTTATATGTGTTTGTTGTTATTTGCAAATGCGGAGACAAAAATAACAAAAAAAGGGGATGACAGTCATCTGCCATCCCCTTAAGTGCGGTAAAACACCTGATTACTGCTCGGCGGATGCAGCCTGAGCTGCAAGTTCTGCCTGAGCCTTCATCATCTTGCGGTATTCTTCTGCGCTGGTTACGACAATCTGTTCGTAATCTCTCATACCTGTACCGGCAGGTATAGGATGTCCGCAGATCACGTTCTCCTTCAGACCTTCCAAAGTATCTGTCTTTCCGTAGATTGCGGCCTCGGAGAGAACCTTGGTCGTTTCCTGGAAGGAAGCTGCACTCATGAAGCTGCTTGTCTTCAGAGCGGCTCTTGTGATACCCTGGAGAATCTGGTCTGCTGTAGCAGGAACCGGATTGCGGGCGGTGACGGTCTTCAGGGCCTGTCTCTTGAGGATAGAGTTCTCATCCTTAAGAGTGCGGACGGTAACTATCTGGCCCGGGCGGAGGTTCTTGGAATCTCCGGCGTCCAGCACTACCATCTTGTCCCAAAGTTCGTCGTTCTGCTTGAAGAATTCCTGACGGTCCACAAGCTGTTCAGGAAGGAAGCGTGTATCTCCCGGATCCACAACCTGCACCTTGCGCATCATCTGACGGACAATGACTTCGAAGTGCTTGTCGTTGATCTTCACACCCTGCATTCTATAACCCGCCTGTACCTCGTTGACGATGTACTCCTGAACCTTGGTAGGTCCGAGGATACGGAGAATGTCTGCAGGAGCGATGCTACCGTCTGAAAGCGCGTCGCCGGCTTTCACGTAGTCGTTCTCCTGGACGAGAATCTGCTTGGTTGTAGGAACCAGGTAGTGTTTCTCGATGTCTCCGCGACGGGATTTGATTATGATCTCGCGGTTACCTCTCTTGATCTTGCCCATCTGAACGTCTCCGTTAATCTCGGCTACGATAGCTGGGTTTGAAGGGTTACGCGCCTCGAAGAGCTCGGTGACTCTAGGAAGACCTCCCGTGATGTCTCCGGCCTTTGAGGAGGCGGCTCTAGGAATCTTGACCAGAATATCTCCGGCCTTGACATCCTGTCCGTCAGATACCATTATATGTGCACCCAGAGGGAGGTTGTAGCTCTTCAGCTCGTTTCCTTCTGCGTCCACGATCTTGATTACAGGGTTCTTGTTCTTATCCTTGGAATCGACAACGACTCTGTCGACGTGGTTGGAAAATTCGTCAAGCAGCTCAGACTTGAATGTCTCTCCCTCAACCAGCTGGTCGTATGCGATCTTACCGTCAACATCGGCGAGTGTGAGAGCGTTGTAAGCATCCCATTCGCAGATCTTGTCTCCCTTCTTTACGAGTTCGTTATTCTTCTTGTAAAGAATTGAACCGTAAGGGATTCGGTATTCGGACATGGAAATTCCGCTATCCGCGTTCACGATCCTGAGCTCAGTGCCGCGGCCGATGACGATGGTCTGTTTCTGACCGTTTTCGTCTATCTTGTCCAGGGTGCGGAGCTCTTCGAATTCGAGCCTTCCGTCATACTTGGAGACGATTTCATTCTCAGCGACAGAAGCACTTGCAGTACCACCGACGTGGAATGTTCTCAAAGTAAGCTGTGTACCAGGCTCACCGATACTCTGTGCGGCGATAACGCCCACAACCTCACCGGTCTCGACCATCTTGTTGCGTGCAAGGTTACGTCCGTAGCACTTGGCGCAGACGCCCTTCTTGCTCTCGCAGGTGAGCACGCTTCGGATCTCGACTGCCTCGATTGGGAGGCTCTCGATCTTGGCGGCAATCTCTTCTGTGA
>JAGCXV010000060.1 GCA_017961175.1 Bacteroidales bacterium | reverse complement strand
TGTCCGCAGCCGTAACCGCAAGGCCAACAAGGTTGCCCGCCAGAGGCTGCGCCAGGCTCAGGCCTTCCTGTCCCAGAACAAGGTGCAGGAATTCTACGAGGAGCTCCACAAGGCAATCCTGGGCTACACGGCAGACAAACTTTCCATCCAGCGGTCTGACCTTCAGAGGGATGTTATCCAGGAGACTCTGCTCTCCAAGAATGTTCCGCAGGAGGATGTCAAGGACCTGATAGCCCTTCTGGACGATTGCGAGATGGTGCGCTATTCTCCTGAAGGAGCTGCCGGAGCAATGGATGCCCAGTACCGAAAGGCCGCTGAACTTATTTCTGGATTTGAGAACAAATTGTAAAGGATATGGAGATGAAAAGGATTTTATTGGCAATAGCGCTTGTTTGTTTTACAGCATCTCTATGGGCTCAGGAAACCGAGGCTTCGAGAAGCCAGGCCGCTATCTGGAAGAGCGCTGAGGATGCTTATGCAGTAGGGGATTTTGAAGGTGCCATCCGCGAGTACCAGTCTCTGGAGAATTCCGGAGCGGTTTCTTCCTCCCTCTTTTACAATCTAGCCAACGCTTATTACCGCAAGGGAACCGTAGGCAAGGCCATCCTCTATTACGAGAGAGCCCTGAAGCTTGATCCCGCAGACAAGGATATACGCAACAATCTGGAAATGGCAAGGCTTCAGACCCTGGACAAGATAGATTCCGTGCCTCAGTTCATCCTTGTGGAGTGGGTTAGAAATCTCCGCAACAAGCTGTCCTCCAACGCCTGGGCAATTGTTTCACTGGTATTTTTAGCCATTTCCATTGTCCTGCTCCTTCTTTACAGATTCAGCCTTTCTTCCTCCGGAAGGAAGTTTTATTTCATTATCGCGATGGTTGGGCTGGCCCTTACCCTGTTCAGTTTCCTCTTCTCGTTGAGTCTTGCAAGGCAGGCCACCGGCAACGACACTGCAGTGGTCGTTGAAAATATAGGGAGCGTAAAGAGTTCTCCTGCCGCGGGCGGCAACAGCATCTTCGTCCTCCACGAGGGAACCAAGGTAAAGATCCTGGAGAGTGTCGAGCAGTGGAGCAAGATCGAGATCCAAGACGGCCGCCAGGGCTGGATCAAAACCTCTGACATAGAAGTTATTTAAACCATTTTATATGTATTTCAGGAAGTTTATGTTGACTGTAGCTGTCTTGATGACGGCTGCAGTTGTTTTGTTTGCCCAGGAGAAAAAGGACGGAACTTATTCAGGAGTCAGGATACCGGCAAAGGAGGACGGAAGCCTTAAATTTGCGGTAATGAGCGATGTTCACATTTCAATTGGAACACCATCTGAACAGGGGACGCTAGATTGCGTTGAGGACATAAACAAGGATCCTGAAATACAGTTTGTACTGATTACGGGCGATATCGCGAACTTTGGCTCGGATGATGAGATAGCATCTGCGAAGAAAATATTTGACCAGCTGAAGATGCCGTGGTTCATCGTTCCGGGCAATCACGATGCCACCTGGAGCGAGAGCGGGACAAATTCCTTTACCCGTATATTCGGATACGAAAGGTTTGAATTTGAAGCAGGTGGAATAAAGTTCCTGGGAACTCCGTGCGGACCGAACATAAGGATGGCTCCGGCACTGGTTCCAAGGGAAAGCATGCTTTGGCTGGAGGACCAGATAGAGAAGATGCCTGCAGAACAGCCGCTGTTCTTTGTGAACCACTATCCAATGGACACCTCCCTGCTCAAGTATGACAATGTTCTTGATTTGCTGAAAAGGAAAAACATACAGCTGGTGTTCTCCGGGCACTGGCACGTGGACAGGGCAATGGAATACGAGGGCGTTCCCGGAGTGATTATCCGCTCTACCCTGGCAACCTCAAAGGGGGAGAAGGGATATGTAATCGCCGAGCTGAAAGGATCCCTGATTACTTTCCAGGACAAGATTGTGGGAAAGAAGGAGCCTGGAAAGGTCTGGTACACTGTAAGGTTGAGCCAGGGTAAGGCATATCCGGACAACATCGTATATGAGCATCCAAAGAATGATTTCAATGAGCGCTTTCCTTCTGTGAAGGAAGTCTGGAGGTATGAAAACAATGCGGATATTGGAAGCGCAGCTGCAATCTGGAGCAGGAAGAGGCAAACCTATCCTGCCGCTGGATTCAATGCCCTGCCTTCCGTTTCAGGAGGTGTTCAGGAAGGGGATATAGTGATATTCGCCGATGAGGCCGGAATGATTTACGGCCTGGATGCAGTTTCCGGGCAGAAAAAGTGGGAGTTCAGGACGGAGGGCAAGATATTCTCCACTCCGGCGGTTTCCGGAGAGTATGTTGTGGTGGGAAGCTCTGACAACAACATCTACTGCCTGAATCCGGAAAACGGCAAATTAAGGTGGAAACTCTCCTGCGGAAAGTCTGTACTCGGAAGCGCCAATATCTTGAAGGAAACGGCCTATATCGGGGCTTCTGACGGCACTTTCCGGGCGATAAACCTAAAGACGGGAAAGCTTGTGTGGAAATACGGCAAGATGAATGGATTTGTGGTAAGCCGCCCTTATGTTGACAAGGATCAGGTGGTCATTGGCGACTGGGGGAATACGCTTTATTCCTTTGACCCGAAGAACGGAAAGCTGCAGTGGAGCTGGAAAACTCCTAAGAGTGTAAGGAACTACTCTCCTGCCCAGGTTTGGCCTGTAAAATCCAAGGGCAAGATTTTCATCGTGAATCCGGACAGGATAAGCTATGTGATAGACTCCGAGTCAGGCATAACTCTCTCAAATATCTACGGAGGGAGGGAGGCCATCGGCCTTTCTCCGGACAAGGGAGAGTATTACATCAAGTGCATGAAAGATACGGTCAGGGCTTATTCCATCGCAAAGATCGATGCCGCCCTCGACGGGGCCTCCATTTCTGACGGCAAGGCCATTGTACTGGATCCAAAGGATATGGCGGCCTGGCAGACGATCACTGAGTATAAATACGAGATATCTCCTTCTCCTATAACTGTAAAGGACAATGTGGGGAAAGACGGCAAGGGGCTGCTCTTCATCTCCACGGACAAGGGCAATGTCTTTGCGCTCAATTGCTCGGACGGTTCTGTCGCCTGGCAGCACAAAGTTGGCGGAGCCCTTGTAAACTATGCCCTTCCAATAGGAAACAACACCATCCTTGTAAGCACAATGGACGGTGTTGTCTCTCTCCTTGAATATTAGAATAACTACTTGTCTTCTACTGTTATTCTTGTGGAAGTTGTATGTGCCGTGTACTCAGGAGCGTATGCGCACTGGAGGGTTGCAAGTCCAACCTCGTATTCTCCAGGACGGCTGGCCCTGTAGTTGACTTCCAGAACGTATGTTCCCTTGCCGAGAGAATAGAAGAAGAAGCTTGTTGCGGCATCCTTGATCTCCTCGTAGTAGCCAGTTCCTCCACCATAGCGGTAGCCTGAAATCTGGGTCATCGGCTCGAAGCAGGCGCCCCTCTGTTCCTTGAGCTGGACGAAGTCCATCCTGCGGTCTATCTTGATAACCATCCTTGCGGTAACAACGTCGCCGACCTTTATAACGGCTCCGTTCTTTATAGGCTCAAGAGTGTAGGCCAGGGCTCCGTTGTCCGTGTTGCCGCTTTCTGAAACCTTGTTGACTCTCTTTACGAAGAGTTCCTTGGTAATGCTCATCTCCTTGCCGCCGTTATTCTTGACGTTTTCCAGTTTCTCGAAGAAGGTAGCGTAGGCGGCGCCCCAGGCGATACCCTTGTCTTTCTTCTCTACGGTTATGGTCTTGGCATCTGTGGTTTCATTGTCCGTGTAGGCTCTCTTGATGTAGTTCAGGCCAGGAACAGGGGCGTTGCCTTCCTCGTCCGGCTTGTTGGTGGAAACGGTTCTGCCTGCAAAGCTGAGGTCTGCAACTCCCTCGCTTGCAAGCCAGTTGTCTCCTCTTGCCAGAAGGGCGAAGATAGCGTCTGCGGTCAGAACGGAAGTTCCCCACATCTGTGTCTGCTTCTGCTTGAGGAGCCAGATCTTCATCTCTTCCACGGTCTGCATGTCTTTTGCAACCTGGTCGAAGGCCTCGATTGCGGCAACCTGGGCGTTGACATTCATGGAACCCCAGCGGTATGGATTCTCGTTGAAGGCAAAGTACATTCCCATTTCCTCGGAACTTGTCAGGTGCTCCCTGATGGACTGCATGTATTCGTTTGCCTTGGCCATATTGCCGTTAGCCTTCAGGACTACCGCAGCCATAGACTTCTCCTGCATATCCTGGCTTCTTGGAGCCTCGGCGACCTTGTTAAGGAAGTAGTTGTAGTACTTCTGGCGGTTTTTCGGAACAATGTTTACAGGATTGTCCACGCCATTGGCCTGGGCCTCAAGGGCAACGAGGTAGAGATACTTGAGGATGAAGTAGGAAACTCCCTTGGATTTGATCTTCTCCTTCATTATCCAGTCGTATTCTTCCTTCACCTTGTTGTGCATATAGTCCATACCCCTCTGGTGCATTCTCTTCTGGTCCGGGTTCATCTCGTCTCCGGTCAGAATCCTCAGGCGGATATCCTGGGTAAGGACATACTCTGTAATCCAAGGGCTGGACTGCATTCCCTTGAACCAGGTCCATCCGCCGTCCGGCATCTGGAGTTCCTGGAGTTTCTTAAGGGCCTTGCCTTGTGTGTTCTGTATGCTCAGCACATCGAAGAGTGCGGAAATCATGTTCTTCTGGTCTTCCTCGCTCTTGGCTTCCAGAACCCATGGAGATTCACTAAGAAGAATGGTTTTCAACTCCTGGTTCTTCTGAAGGTTGCTCAGGAGGGTTTCCTTGTTCTGGCCGCTCTTCTTCCAGCTCTCGTAAACGTTTTTGATCTTAGGCTGGGAGTTGGCAATCTTGCTTGCCAGGACATTTGCGTAAAGGGCGTTGGTCCAGCAGATTGCACAGTCGTCATCCGGTTCTGCCAGAGATGGCAGGGCCTGAACCGCATACCAGGCAGGGTTGCCGGTAAACTCTATTGTGAGAGTCTTCTTTGTCGCCGATGCGCTATGGTGGTTGAACAGGCTCTCCAGGGAGAATTCCTTCTTCTGCTCTCCGCGGATAGGGAGGGCGACGCTCTCAACCAGCCTGATCTTGTCGCTGAGGACAGCAAGGAGATGCTGCTCTCCGTCGGAGAACTGACCGCCTTCTGCAACTATCCTTATTCCCACTACATCGTAGGTGTCTTCCACAGGGAAGCTGAAGGCAACCTTACCGGTCTTGGAGGCCTTGGCGCTGACCTTCTTGGTCTGGGTGTGGAATACCTTTTCGGTAGCAGGGTCAAACATCTCGAACTTCACGGTTGCCTCAATGTCCTTGTCGGACAGGTTGGTAAGGGTGGAGGCTATCGTGGTCTTGTCTCCGTTCCTTAGGAAGCGAGGCATATTCGGAGAAATCATAAAGTCCTTCTTGGCCTCGATTTCGTCGTATTTGTAACCGGTCTTGAGGTCCTTAGTGTGGGCCATGGAGATGAATCTCCATTTAGTAAGGCTCTCCGGGAGAGTGAAGCTTACGGATACGTTTCCGTCCTTGTCGGTTACAAGATTAGGCAGGAAGAAAGCGGTCTCGTTGAAGTTGGTCCTGACCTGAGGGCCTTCAGCCTCAGTCTTTGCCTGGTTTGGAGTGCCCTCGTCAACATTGGTTTCCTGTGCTGTTTCTTCTTCCACGGAGTCAACTTTCAAAGAGTTCACACCGCGTATTCTCATACTCTGGGCAGCGGCTGGAGCGACGGCATCTTCCACCATCATGGCATCTTCCACCATTCCAGCTTCCTTTCTCACAGCCCTGCTTCCCAGTGCAGCTCCTTTGGTGTAATAATAACCGTATCTTCTGAAGAACTGAGGCAGTCTTTCGAAATCGTCGAAATCCATACCTGGAACATATATTCCTCTACCTGGAGTATAGCTCATGGTATATGTACCGGAAGACACGGTGTACCAGGTTACATGGGTTAATTTTCTTGGGAACTGGTGATAGACACCGCTCAGGCTGTACGGGCAGATCTTGTCCAGAGAAGCGTCGTACATCATTGCAAGAACTTCGGCGTCAGCTGGTTTCCCGTCCGCATCCACAACGCTCATCTTCCACTCTTCTTTCTGGCCCGGAATCAGACGGTCGCGGAATACACTCCATTTAAGACGGAGAGCATAGTCCGGATGCGGCTTGTAAACGGAGAATGAATTATTGTACATACGGTCGTTCCGGACCATTCTGAGGTATATTCTGGCTCCATCCTTATATTCCGGAAGGTAAACGAACTTCTTTGAGAGAATCTGGTCTGAAATATTTACCATTTTGCTCTCCACAAGCTTGTTGTCTGAATATATGTCAATGAATACCACAGCGTCCGAGAAAGAGGTTCCGTAGTAGATATTGTCTCCATCCTGATATGCCCAGAATTCTGTGCCTTCAATCGGCCTGCTGTCCTTCAAGGAGAACAGGGTAAGGTCTCTTTCTCCTTCTACAAGTTCTCCCGCATCATCCTTTGCGGAAAACTCGATACGGTATTTTCCGCTAGGAAGCGTTTTCCAGTTATCCTTCTTCACAGGAGTGTTGGACTTCACCGTTCCCTCTTCAATCTTCTCCTTGCCGTCCTTTCCGACCAGGCGGTAAAGCGTGTATTTTACTGTGGTCTCCACAGGGCTCTGTGCAAGGTTGGTGGCAATCATCTCAATCTTTATCTCGTCCCTGTCCTTGCAGATGGATCCGAGTCCGCTGCAGTTGAGTATCATGCTCTTTGTTCCGGCATAGACGAATGCTGTAGTGCTCTGGGTTTCTCCAGCGGCGTTTGTAACGTCTATCCTGACCTCATAGGAATAATGGCTGCTTGTGAAGCGGTCTTCAGAATCATCGTCATCTTCTTCCTTAAGCAGAGTAACCGGAACCATCACGTTTCCCTCGTCGTCTGTCTTGAGATCCCCGGTTTCAAGAATATCATTGGAGGACGGGCTCCAGTATCTCCATTTGCGGCGGGTTACGGTGTATTTTACATCAGCATCATCTACAGGAACTCCGGAGAAGGTCTTGGCATTTGCCTTAACCTCAACCCTGTCGCCGAACTTATAGGTTCCCTCTATCTTGTCCGACTTTACTTCAAAGGTAGGCCTCTTGTATTCCTCAACCCTGATGATTGTGCTGTTGGAGTTAGCCTTGATTGTATAGGTGCCCATCAGTCCTCCCGAAGGGATCTGGAGAGATGTATCGAAAGAGCCGAAGCTGTTGGTTACAACTTCTTTCTTGTCTACAACCTCGCGATTGTGGTTTAAAAGTTCAACTGTTACCTTTTCACCTTCCTTTACGTTTGCATCATCTCCCTTCTGATAGTAGTAGAGGCCTTTGACATAAACGGTCTGTCCAGGACGGTAGATGCTCCTGTCCGTGATTATGTTAATCCTTCCGCTTCCATAGTGGTTAAGATCCTGGGCGTTAGACGCTATTCTTGTACCGGCTATAGGCATATATTTATCATCTCCCAGCTCGGCCTTAATGTTCACATAACCGTTATATTTGTCTGTATCTTCCACAAAGACGGTCTTGCCGTCCTTTCCGGTTTTCAATACGGTTTCTTTCTTCTTCTCACCATATGTCCGTGGTTCTGACTGAATGATAATTTTCACTCCCTCAAGAGGATGTCCGCTTATCCTGTCAACTGCAATCACTTCCAGTTTCTTAGGCTCCCAGGATGTGTACATCAGCTTTATCTTTCCCACTGCCATGAGATTCCAGTTGAAGATCTCTTTTCCCTGGGCAATGAGCTTAGAGGTGTAGATTCCCGGTTCAGAAGGAATTTCCACGGTAATCTTGTCATGAGCGTCCTTATAGTCTGCAGGCCTTGCCACTGCGAAGGACTGGACGGAATACTGCTGGCACTTCTTGAGGTCTGATTCCTCCAGCTTGTATATTCCTTTCTCCTTGATAATCTTTTGGATAGACTCCGGAACCTTGTAGAGGATGACAGTTACTTTATCCAGGTTCTTGTGGAGAAGGTAAATCTCCTTCCTTTCTCCTGTGTATGCGTAGGAAGGAAGGCTGAGATTGGCCTTCGGGAGAAGAAGGTCCTCCTTTAATTCTTTCAGATACTTAGTCCTTTTGTAGGAAGGATAGGCCGCCTTTCCTTCATCGCAGAGCTCCATTGCCTTGGCCGGGTTTTCTTGTGAATAGGCCCTGGCCAGTTCTATGAGAATCTCCGTGCTCAGCGGATTTGCCTTAACCTTTTCGTCCATCAGGTTTTCCAGGGCCTTTATCCGCTTCTCATCATTAAGTTCCTGATAGTCAATATAGTCCATAGACATAAGGATGAAGGCCTCCATCTCCGAGTTATCCCGGTAGTTCTGGATGGCGTCTTCCCAGATCTGCTGCCTTCTCTGCTTGATAGCCTTCTTGTCCTTTGCAACTGTTTCCGCCGCCTCGAGGCTGTTAACCGCACGTCTGACCAGAATATGAAGGAGATCGTGATTGTAATACTTGCTCTCCTCCTGCTGTTTGACAAACGGAACAAATGCCTTGTTGTCTGTTTTTCTAAGAACATTTATATCGCTCAGCGATGCATTCACGTTTTCCAGAATCGTCTGGGTGATTTTCATGCTTCCCCACTGCTCGATATCTGAAACGTCCTCTCCTCCTTCGACATTGGTGCGCTGGGCCAGAGACCAGCTGTTTGAAGATGCATAGTTGGCGTAAATGGTTCCGAGACAGCTATGAAGGACCATCCTTGTGGCCGGGTCCTTTTCCTCTGCCGCCATCTGTTCCAGTTCCTTGATGTTGGAGTACAGGGTGTCCGGAGTAATGTGCATCTTATTCTCAACCCTGTAGAAATATGCCTTCAGCAACTGGCCCTTGTTGTTTTCCTTGCGGGCCTTTGCGAGTATCTTGTCGCAGATTTCCACCACTGTCTTGGGGTGGTCCTTCTTCTCAGCTTCCTTGACCTGCTTCCAGAGCTGGTCGTATGAAGCGTCCTGATGGGAAGGTGTACTGAAACCGAATCCTAATGTTGCCATTATAGTAAGGATTAAGGTAAGTAGATGAGTTTTCATAAAAGACCGTTTTTATGTGTTAACAAATTTAGCAATTATCACCAATTATGCCAAAAGACTGGATTTTGTCTCGGTGATGGAGATATTGATAGAAAAATGATGATTGTGCCAAAACATTTATCTTTGCATCCGGCTTGGAAAATGAAAAGTTTTTTAATCGCGATAATAACAGGTTCAGCACTGCTGGTTAGTGGCATTTCCTTTGCCCAGGAGTCTCCCAAGGCGGACACTTTGAGCCCAGTTACTGTTGTGGCCCAAAGGATTGTCAGGGAGATTGTTCCGGTGCAGTATCTTGCAGGAGAGCAGATGCAAAGGCTCACGTCTTATTCCGTGGCCGACGCCATCCGATATTTCTCGGGAGCCCAGATCAAGGACTATGGCGGAATTGGGGGTCTCAAGAGTGTAAATATCCGTTCCCTTGGCAGCCAGCACGTGGGAGTGTTCTACGATGGCCTTGAGATGGGTAACGCCCAGAACGGCATCGTTGACCTTGGGCGTTTCAGTCTGGACAACCTGGAGGCCGTTTCCGTCTACAACGGGCAGAAAAGCGCCATATTCCAGAGTGCAAAGGATTACGCCAGTGCCAGCGCGGTTTATCTGCAGAGCAAGATTCCGGTGTTTGCCCCGGGAAAGAAAGACAACATTAACCTGGGCTTCAAGACTGGCTCCTTTGCCCTTGTGAACCCTTCCGCTTTCTGGGAGCACAAGTTCAGCGACAGGCTGTCCCTGAGCGCTTCCGCAGAGTATATGCATACCAACGGCCGCTACCGCTTTACATATTCGACCAAGGGTGGTTACGATACCACAGCATACCGCCACAACGGAGACGTGAGGATGGAAAGGGTTGAGATGGGCCTATTCCGTTTCATAGAAGGAGGTCACTGGAAGGTGAAGGCTTATTTCTACGATTCAGAAAGGGGATTCCCCGGGGCCTGTGTAAGGGAAGAACCCGGCCGCTTCCGCCACCAGGACAGGCAGTGGGACCGCAACTTCTTCCTCCAGACCCAGTTCAAGAAGGAATTCAGCCCGCGCTACAGCCTGCTTTTCAACGGCAAGTACGCCTACGACTATCTCCATTACCTTTCGGATCCGAGGGAAGATGTTACAACTATGTACATCAACAGCCATTTCCGCCAGAAAGAGGGCTATGCGTCCCTGGCCCATCTCTTCAACGTTACCAAATGGTGGAGTCTCTCCCTTTCTGACGACATCCAGTACAACAAGCTGAATGCGGACCTTACTGGATTCATCTATCCCAACAGGTTGACTTTCCTGAATGCTGCCGCCACCTCCGTTTCACTTGACAGGTTCAAGTTTCAGGCAAGCCTGCTCTATACTTATGTAAAGGACCGTTCAAAGTATGAGTCAGCCCACTTCTCCACAGACGGGAAGTTTACTCCTTCCGTAATTGCCTCCTATCATCCTTTCAAGGGCATAGGTTTGGATATCAGGGCATTCTACAAGAGGGTCTTCCGTCTTCCGACGTTCAACGACCTTTATTACACATTTGTGGGCAACATAAACCTGAAGCCTGAATCCACCACACAGTACAACCTTGGTGCAGTCTTCAGCCACAAGTTCAAGACCGGCTTTTTCAAAACCCTTGACGCAAGCCTGGACTTATACTACAACACGGTAAAGAACAAGATAGTTGCCGTTCCAACTTCAAACCAGTTCCGATGGACGATGCTGAACTTCGGGCGAGTGGAAATCAAGGGACTTGACGCCGTCCTGCAGTCTTCCTTTGCCACCGGCCCGGTGGACTGGACAACCAGGGTGAATTACACATACCAGAGGGCAGAGGATGTAACGGACAAGAACAGCCAGTGGTACAGGGGCCAGATTCCTTACATTCCATGGCACAGCGGAAGCGTCATAGTTACTGCAGACTACGGCAAGTGGGCACTTACCTACAGCTTCATCTATACTGGAGAAAGATACGAGTCCGTAGCCAACATCGCGGAGAATTATTCTCCTGCCTGGTACACCCACGATATGGGGATTACCAGGAGCTTTTCCATCGGCCCGCAGAAGAGAGACCTGAAGATTACTTTGGAAGTCAACAATATACTAAACCAGCAATACGAGGTTGTGCAGTGTTATCCGATGCCTGGCACAAATATCAAAATAAGGCTTAACTTTGAACTTTAGTTAAGGAGAGGTTATGGTAAAAAGATATTTCATATTTAACAGTCTTGCCGCAATCATTTTTGCGCTGGTGATGGCCAGTTGCGGCGGAAAACCTGTCAAACCGGAACCTAAACCGGGTCCTTCCATTTCCCTGGAAAGCCAGGCTGTTACGGTAAAGGTTGGAAAGAGCATAACCATAACTCCGACATATTCTAACGCAGACGGAGCCTCGTTCAGCTGGACTATTGAAGGCAAGGTGATTTCCACCCAGAGAAACCTGACATTCTCTTCGAATACCGCAGGCGTTTATTATGCAAAGATCACAGTCACCAATTCCATCGGCAGTGCTTCCAGGGAAGTGAAGATTACTGTCGCCGAGAAACTTCCTCCTGTAGTGGGGCTGCCTGTTCCGCAGGGAGGCTTTTCCATTCTCAAGGGTTCTGAACACGAGTTTGCCCCGGTAGTTACCAACACTGATGGAACAACTTACAGCTGGAGTGTGGACGGAGCAGAGGTTTCAACTTCCAAAGACTACAAGTATTCTGCATCCCAGACGGGCACCCATAACTTCAAGTTCACCGCCAAGAACGAGGATGGGCAGGCTTCTCTGAGCTTTACGGTAAAGGTTCTCGACGAAAAGGATATGCCATTCAAATGGAATTTTGAGTCAGATACTTACAACTACTCGACAGGAAGAAGCATAAGGATATTGATCCGCGACATTGAAAACGCTTTTGACGCCACTTTCACCTGGACCCTGGATGGAACAAAGGTTAAGGAATCTTCCGAGCCTTATTACGTGTGCAGCGAGGAAGCTGCAGGCACCCACAAACTTTCTGTCACGATGAAAAACTCCTTCCGTTCCCAGTCCAAGACATTGACGATAAACGTCTGTCCTCCGGAAGGCACTTACAAGCGCACCGGCGGCAAGGCTCCCTGGAACAAGATTTACGAGTATATGCCTGCTCCCGGGCAGTTCATAAACGAAGGCTTTACCGCTACCACAATGGAAGAAGCCTGCGCCTGGGCTCAGAAGAGGATGGAGGCCAAGACATTCGTTTCCCTTGGTGCATGGGGCGGCTACATAACAGCTGGCTTTGACCACAGCGTGGAAAACGACGGGGGCTACAACATTGCCATTACCGGCAACGCCTTCCACAATTCTTCCGAGCCTGGCATTGTCTGGGTTATGCAGGACGAAAACGGCAACGGCCTACCGGACGATACCTGGTACGAACTTAAGGGCAGTGATTACACTTACCAGACAAAAGATTACGCCATTACCTACTACAAGCCAAATGCAAAATCCAGCACTATGTGGACTTCCTCAGACGGCAAATCCGGCAGCGTGGATTACCTTGCCGCATACCACAGCCAGGATTTCTATTACCCTAACTGGGTCAAGATTTCATCCTACACCCTCTACGGTTCCAAACTGATCTCCAGAACCAAGGAAGTTAGCAAGGACAACTGGATCAACCAGGATTTTGACTGGGGCTATGCGGACAATTACAGCGAAGTGGACCGCCTCTCCACAGACAATAATTCTTCCGGAGGTGCCTCTGATAACCACTTTAAAATCAGCGATGCAGTCAGATGGGACGGACAGCCTGCCAACCTTAAATATGTAGACTTCATAAAGATTCAGACCGCCGTCTGCGACAAGGCCGGATGGATAGGGGAAGTTTCCACGGAAATCCTCTTCATTGCGGATTATAACATGAGCAAGTAGTTCTATATATTGTTTTTAGGAGAAAAATGATTATATTTGCATAGGTTTTCCATTAGGAAATCGTAGTAAACCTATTATTAATTCTTAATTCATAAAGAAATGAAAAAGAATAACTACTATGAATCTCCTGTAATCAAAGAATTTGAAACCAAATTCGAAGGAATCGTATGCGCTAGTGGTGGTGGTTTCCCTGGTCTCCCTGGGCATGGTGGAACAGGAAATCAAGATGCCGGCGGTGATGGTGATGGTGATGGTAATGGTAATGAATAGCCATAGTTACAGTTAATGGACTCTTTTTCAGCACAGAGTATCGGGTAGTCCTAGAAGGATGCCCGTTTTTTTTTACAAACGATTTGTCTATTAAAGAGATTATCTACGGTTAGGATTCTTCGGGAACCAGCCCTTTCTGACTCTTTCTCTCTGATGGAATACTTCCAGGATGCCCCAGAAACAGGAGAAGGACGCTACGCCCAGTATGGCGCTCCAGAATATGCTTGGAGTAAGGCAGGCCCAGACTCCGAAACCGATGCCTGCAATCAGGAAAGCCCACCAGATCTTGACTCCAAAGTAATACTCGCCCTTGATTACCAAAGGATGAAAGATTCCTATTATGAGAAAGGAGATAGCTCCTATAAGTATTCCGTACCAGTTCATATAACAGATTTTCTGGGCAAATGTAATAATAAAAAATGCTAATTTTGCATTATGTCAACGATGCCTTTCTTCATAAGAAGGATGGATACCAAGGGCTATATCAAGGCCGCAGAGGTACCTCCCAGAGCTTTCCCGCTTATCAGTTTTGCATATCTGACTGGCGGTGAGATTCTGGTTGAAGCAGAGGGAGAGTTGTTTCACTGTACAGCCGGGCAACTTTTTCTGCTGCCGGAGAACCGTCCTTTTTCCATTCGCTATTATCGCGATGCACACGGCTATACCGGAGGATTCCCTGCCTCAATGGTTGGAGAAAACGCGGTTATTGCGAAGCCTCTTCATTTTGCGTTCTGGTTTGAAGAGGCACAATTTGCCGGAGAACTTTTCAATATGATGGCAAGAGCCTTGGAAAAGAACAAAAGCGAGTTTATCCAAAATGCCGTCAGGCTTTTGCTGAATATGCTCCCTGCAAATGTCTGCGGACATCCCCAGGCAAGCAAGTTCCTGAGACAGATTTTCAATTCTGATCTTCCGTTTGGAGAACTGGAAGACTATGCCAGGGAGGCAAATCTTACTCCAAACGGATTTTGCAGGATGATCCGCCGGGAAAGCGGGCGCAGCCCCGGAGAATGGATAGCCATTGCCCGCCTGACAAGGGCAAAGCATTATCTCCAGGAAACCGAAATGCCAGTCCTGGATGTTGCCTTTGCTGTGGGGCTCAGCGACCAATCTTATTTTTCCCGTTTTTTCCGCAAGCAAACGGGGATGACTCCGCTAGAGTTCAGGCATAAAATGAAGGAGGCGCACAAATAGTCCTAATCGCGGAGTGACAAACACTATTTTTTTTTGTAAACTATTCTGATATTTGTCCCCATGAATATGAAGAAGACAGTGAGGAATATGACAGCTGTGCTGTCCATAATGTTTTTATCCTGCCATTTTACTCTCGGGCAGGATAACTCATCTTTTTATCAGGCAGATACCATCGCCGAGTATTCGATTGAAAAACTGTGGGTCGTGGATTCTCCAAAGGAGAACCGCGTGCTTAGGGACCAGCCGGTTTCCTCGTCGATTGTGCAGAGGAAGGCTATTGAGGATAGCAGGGTTTTCTCGATGAAGAGCCTTACGGGTCTTGTGCCGAATCTCTATATCCCGGATTACGGGACAAAATACACTTCTTCCATTTATGTCAGGGGAATAGGCTCCAGGATCAATTCTCCTGCAGTGGGTATTTATGTGGACGGAATCCCTTACTTTGACAAGTCCGGATTTGACTTTGATTATTCTGATATTGAGAGGGTGGAAGTGCTCAGGGGGCCTCAGGGAACGCTTTACGGCAGGAACACAATGGGTGGACTGATCAATGTTAGGACCAAGAGTCCTTTTGACTACAGCGGTACGGACCTTATGCTGAGTGCGGCAACAAAGAACGGCTACAGGGCATATCTGACTCACTATCACAGGATCAGCGACAAGTTTGCATTCTCGGCCGGAGGCTTCTATGACTATAGCGGGGGATTTTACAGGAACGGATTTACCGGAAAGAAGATAGACAAGGGATCAAGCGCCGGAGGAAGGATGCACGGAATCTGGAAGCCTGTATCTGGATTGTCATTTGACCTGAATGTCAGCTACGAGTATAACGATGACGGAGGCTATCCATACGGAGCATACGACAAGAACACGGGAGAATTCACCGGCCCTGCCTACGATTT
The DNA here is from genome assembly GCA_017961175.1 of Bacteroidales bacterium. Classification (GTDB taxonomy): domain Bacteria; phylum Bacteroidota; class Bacteroidia; order Bacteroidales; family UBA932; genus Egerieousia. Next base: position 18,873 of record JAGCXV010000060.1, on the reverse strand, counting down.
CAAGAGTAGCTACAGGCGTAATATGCTGAATGCAGGCCTGATAACAAAATATTCATCTTCTTCCGGACTGGAGCTTGTTTCCGCTACTGCCTGGCAGTATCTGAAAGACAGGATGACTATGGATACGGACTATTCTCCTGCAGACAGGTTTACGATGAACCAGAACCAGTTGCAGAACACCATAAGCCAGGAAGTTATCCTGAAGGGTAAATGGAACGAGTTCTGGGGCGGAATGGATTTCTCCACGGGAGTTTCCGGGTACTACCAGTGGAACAAGAACAATACACCTCTGACATTCGGGAGCGATTTCATTTCATCCCTCCAGGCAACTATGGATGCTGCGATGGCTCATTCTCCTGTAAAAGTCAAGCTTACGGACGATTATATGGATGTTCCCGGGCTTTTCCATCTGCCGTCTTACGGAGGGGCGATCTTCCACCAGAGCGTGTTCAACGATATATTCGGAGCGAAAGGACTGTCCGCAACCCTTGCCGTAAGGTTCGACTATGAGAAGGTGAAGATAGACTATGCCACATCCTCGGCGATGAATTACCAGATGACGATGATGGGAAAGACGTCTGAAGGAACCTACAAGGTGGAATATCTCGGAAAGCAGTATCAGGAGGCGATTCCTGTGCTGCCGAGAGTGGCACTCAAGTACGACCTCAACTCCCGGAACAACATTTACATAATGGCTGCAAAAGGCTATCGCGGAGGAGGATTCAATATCCAGATGCTCAGCGATTATATGCAGACGGACCTTCAGAAGAACGTGGGCACGCTGGATAATGACGAGACCATAAACGAGGCGCTGAGGTATAAGCCTGAGTATGCCTGGAACCACGAGATAGGGGGCCATTTCACTTCTTCAGATTCGAGGCTTTCAATGGATATGAGCCTGTTCTACATGAAGGTTAGGGACCAGCAGGTATCTCGTTTTGTAGAAAGCGGACTGGGACGCTACACTTCCAATGCCGGAAAGAGCCGCAGTTACGGTGGAGAGGTTTCCCTGCTTTGGAATCCTGTTTACGGAGTAGATATAGTGGCGGACTACGGTTATACCGATGCCAAGTTCACCCGCAACCTTACCCAGGTCGTGGTTACAAAGGAAGGAAAGAGAGTGCTGGAAGACAGGGATTACAAGGACAAATACGTGCCGTTCGCCCCGAAGCACACCCTGCATCTGGCAGCTTCCTACGGTATTGATTTAGGGCAGAGCAGCAAGCTTTCCTTTGGCGTGGACTATACCGGAGTCGGTAAGGTCTATTTCACCGAGGCAAACGATGTAAGTCAGGATTTCTACTGCCTTCTGGGCGGAAGGATAACTTTCTCCACGGGTAAAAAGAAATCCTCCAGAAGCGGCTATGCGGGTCTGGAGGTTTCCCTTTGGTGCAGCAACATCCTGGATAAGGATTATGCACTGTTCTATTTCGACAGCGGAAGCGCCGGATTTATGCAGCGCGGCCGCCCTTCCCAGGCCGGAATCGACCTGAGGTTCCGTTTCTGATTACTTGATCAGGCCTCTGGCCCTGAGCATTGCCTTAGGGTCCGGCTGGCTTCCCTTGAACATCTCGTAAAGAACCATCGGCTCTTCAGATCCGCCTTTCTCGAGGAAGGTCTTGCGGAACTTTGTTGCAACGTCCTTGTTGTAGATGCCCTGCTGCTTGAAGTAGTCGAAGGCATCCTTGTCCAGAACTTCGCTCCACAGATAGCCGTAGTAGCCTGCGCTGTAACCTGAGTTGAAGATGTGGTTGAAGTAGGTGGTGCGGTATCTAGGGATGATTTCCTGGATAAGCCCCATATCCTTGCAAACCTTGTCTTCAAATGCCTTGATGTCAATGCCGTCCAGCTGCTCCTCATTTAGCTCGTGCCACTTCATGTCCAGAATGGATGCGGCGCAGAGTTCTGCAGTCATGAAGCCCTGGTTGAACTGGCGTGCTGCCAGGATCTTGTTGACCAGAGAATCCGGAATGACTTCTCCACTTTCATAATGCTTGGCGTACTGGGACAGGATTTCAGGCTGGAAGGCCCAGTTTTCGTTGAACTGGGAGAAAGTCTCCACAAAGTCCCTTGCCACGCTAGTTCCGCTTACGGAAGGATAGTGGCATTTGGTCAAAAGTCCGTGGAGGGCGTGGCCGAATTCGTGGAACATGGTCTCCACCTGGTCAATTGTCAGTAAGCCAGGAAGTGAGTCGGTAGGGGCGTTGAAGTTTGCCACGTTTACGATGATAGGGCGTATTTCATTGCCGGCCTTGTCCACGTACTGGTCTCTGAAATTGTTCATCCAGGCACCGCCTCTCTTGGTGCTTCTAGGGAAATAGTCTGTAAGGAATATTCCAAGAAGCGAGCCGTCAGAGTCCGTTACCTTGAATACATCCACTTCAGGATTGTACTTAGGCGCATTCTCCAGAGGCTCTACATTGATGCCGTAAAGGAGGTTGGCGGCGTAGAATATGCCGTTACGCACATTCTCCATCTTGAAGTAAGGCTTGGTCTGTTCCTCGTCCAGGTCATATTTTGCCTTCCTTACCTTTTCTGCATAGTAGAACCAATCCCAAGGCTCAATCTTGCTTCCCTTAGGGAGAAGGCCTGCCTTGATGTCCTGGTCCATCACCTTCTGCATTTCTGCAACCTCTTCCTTGCTCTTGGCGTTAGCTGCAACCTGGATCTCGTCCAGGAAAGTATCAACTGTCTGAGGGTCATGAGCCATCTTGTTGTCCAGCTGGAATGCTGCAAAGTTCTCGAATCCAAGCAGCTTGGCTTTCTGAGCCTTGAGTTTCAGGATCTGGAGGCAAAGAGCCTTGTTGTCAAACTCGTCGTCGTGGTTGGCGCGGTTTGAATAGGCCTCGAACATGGCCTTGCGTCTTTCCCTGTCAGGGCAGCTAGCCATCTCGTCCGGGTAGGCGGAAACAGGGATGCCGAACTTCTCCTTGAAGGCGTTGCTCTGAGCAAGAAGGTTGTCGCCGAACTTGTGCTGGGCATCGCTGAGTTTCAGGTTGATTTCCTTCATCTGCTCCTGAGCCTCGTCTGAAAGGTCCACGCCGTTACGGGTGAAGGCCTGGTAGAATTTCTTGAGGACCATCTGCTGTTCGCGGTCCAGATGGCTCTGGTCAGCCTCATATACAGCCTTAACCCTTTCGAAGAGCTTGCGGTTCATATAGATATCGTCTGTATGGGCTGTAATAAGCTTGTTGGCCTCGTCTTCAACTTTGTTCAAAGTTGTGTCTGCATCGGTCTCGGCGAGGTTGAAAAGTACACCGGAAACCTTTGCAAGAAGCTGTCCGGAAAGCTCGTAAGCTGCAACGGTGTTGGCAAAGTTAGGAGCCTCAGGATTGTTTATGATGGCCTCGATTTCCTTTTTGTTCTGCTCTATGCCTTCCTTGATGGCAGGAAGATAGTCTTCGGTCTTTATCTGGTCAAAAGGAGGAATTCCATAAGGGGTGTTCCAGTCCGCAAGGAAAGGATTCTTGTCTTTGCACGCTGCAACCATCATAAGTATTGCAAATAGTATTGTCAGTTTTTTCATAGGTTATTCTGCTGAGTAAACTTTTACTCCATCCAGGTCTATCAGGGTGAACTGAGCCGATCCGCGATAGTTGGTGAGGATTCCGGTTATATCGATAAGCTTGGTGCCGTTAAGGACTCCCTCGTCGAGCTCAACGTCTGCGAACTTTGCGTAACCGCTGGTTCTGATCTGGATTTCCTTGCTTCCCATCTTGAAATACTGGCTTACATATGTGCCCGTTGCCTCAATGGCGTTTTCTTTCCTGAGCTGGGCCACAGTCTTGGCTCCGTCTGCGGTGGTTGCCTCGTCCCAGATTCCGGAATCCAGATATGCCTGCATCTTGTTCTTGCTCATAGCCCAGGTGGTGATTCCCCAGGTCTTGTCGCTGAGGAAAACTCGGTTGGCAGTGCTCTTCTTGTCTCCGTTAGGATCCGGATAGAGAAGGGCAAATGCCTCGTTGGCGTATTTCAGGCCCTTGAGAGTCACAAGCTTTTCCATGTTCTGCTCAAGCAGGATTTCGCTTTCAGTAAGCACGATCGGCTGGACAGGAGTGTCTATCTTGCCCTTGAAAACGTGCAGGTCAATCATTCTCTGAACATCTATGTAGGCTGTTTCGTATTCTCCGGAAGGATCGTCCAGACCAATCTGAAGCATACCCTCGTAGGTTCCGAGAGTGAGTCCGTCCAGCTTGACGAACACCCACTGCCCTGGGCGGTAGTCGTTGTAGAGAGAACTCTTTCCAATCTTTATCTCGATGGCTCCGGTTGCGTCCTGGATATACATCGAGCGGTAGATGTTTCCACTCTGGTCTGAAGAAGTGACCTGGCCTCCAATAACCAGATTCTTTTCTATGTGGACAGGTTTGTCTACATACATTGCCTTGACTGCGGCAATTGAAATGTTTGCCTTGATGTCAGGATACGGTACTTCCTCAGGTTGGTCGTAACCGATGTTTACAACAGGATCCCATTCTGAGCAGGAAGCTGCCAGAAATGAACTTGCAATCAGAATATATGCGATATTCAATATCTTTTTCATAGCCTGTATGTATTAGAATCTGAAATAGAGGTTAACCATATAGCTCAACCCTGTCATATAGTAATACTTAGGGTCGAATTTGTAGTAGCATTCCTTGCTGATTGTATTGTCAACCATACGGCTCTGCTCAAAGCCACCCGTCTTTACGTTCTTGTTATTGAGCACGTTGTTGATGTTGACATTGAATCCCAACTGGTATTTGCGCCTTATGTACCAGCTCTTGCCGATGCTCAGGTTTACAACCCAAGCCCTCTTGAACTTCTCCTGCTCGGTCATATATTCAACTTCACCAGGGGTGATAATCTTGTCCGGACCGGCGGTTGCCATATCCGTCCTGTAAAGAGGATTCATTGCAAGGTAGGACTTGTCAAAGTAGTTTACGTTGGCGTCCAGGAACCAGTAGTTCTTGTTGTAGGAAAGGCCGAGGCTGGCTGCCAGCTGAGGAGTTGAAGGAACATAGTGCTGCTTGTACTTGTCCACAACATAATGTCCTTTTTCGTCCTTGATGTAATTACCGCTGTCATCCATCTTGAATGTCGGATGGCTCATCCAGTAAGGAATCTTTACATAGTCGTAGATGAGTTCTGTCGTATTGTCGAAGGTCTGAGTCATGTACGGGTTGGAAGTATAGATATACTCACCGTAGCTTCCGGCTCCAACAAGGAACAGACCGTTAAGGAACAGAGGAGCCTTGAATCCCATCTCAACTCCTATATGCCTTTCGTCGATTCCGCTCATTGCAAAGTTGGTGAAGGAATTCTGGCTGTCGTCGTAGAGACTCATCACTTCCGTCTGGTCCTTGATAGTGGAGTAGAAACCTGTGATCCTGAAGTTTACGTGGTTGTTGTTCAGGGAGTAGGTAGCGTCGGCGGCCACTATCCTGGTCTTGTCGAGATACATCATAAGGGTATTTCTTGTTCTCGGCGATATGAATGCCTTGTTGAACATCGGCGGTTCTGTGAAATATCCTCCGCTTACCGAGAACCTGTGGCCTCCGAGCAGACTGTAGCTCAGAACTGCCTTGCCTGAATAAGTGGTGAAATCGCACTTTTCGCTGTTTCCGTAAGACGAGATAACATCTCCGTGACTGTATTTGGTCAGGTTCTCGCCATTATAATAGATGTCGTTGCCGTTCTCGTCCTGACCTGCAAACAGGCCTTTTCTGTAGAGACCTTCTCTCCAGAATTTTGATTTCTTGACCTGTCCGGCCATATCAAGCCTGAGGCCTCTGTAGCGGAATGTCCAGTTCATCCATCCGGTATAGTTATGGACATGGGCATAATAGTCATATCCATACTTGTCTCCCTTGTGAAGAATCTGGGCCTGGCCGTGCTTGAAGAAGTAGTTGAGGTCGTTCTGGATCAGAGCTTCGTTGGTAGCATAGTCCCTTTCTGCAAAGTTGTCTATGTTAACATAGTATTCTCCGCCCAGAAGGTCTGCAACTATCTTGTAGTACTCGGTCCTGTTCCACTTGGCGTTGGCGCCTGCGGTAATCGTCCACCACCTGAAAGCGTTCCACTTGAAGTTAAGTCCTACGTTGAGGTCTTTCTGGTCAACCCTTCTTTCTTCCTGCACATACTTGGACCTCAGGCCTTCAGCGGTGGTATTGTGCTTGTTTACATCGTAGAGCCTGTCCCAGTTGATCTGGGTAATGGTCTTGACGTTTTGCTCCCAGGAATCCTTTGCCCACATATATTTCTGGACATTGATTCGGTTATAGTCCTGGTTGTCCATCAGGAAGTAAGACGGAAGGTTTCGGTAGTAGTCAGGCCTAGGGTCTGCGGCATCGTACCAGTCAAGAGCCGTGTAGCCGTTCTTTCCAAACCTGTAGAGTGTGGTGAGGGAGGCCTTGAAGCGGTCTGAAGGGGTAAAGTCATATTTCAGTATCGCGATAGGCTCGTGAACCCTTCTCTCCCTTGCGTTGCGCCTCTTGCCGTTCTGCCAGCCCCAGTTGGAGTTGTACATATTGTCCTTCATCAGGTCATAGACTTCCTGGGTGGAAGCGTTCTGGGCGCCTCTTCTTCCTGGAGTTCCCAGTATGGTGGCTCCGATCCTGTGGTATTTGCCGAAATTCTTCTCCACGCTGGCATAGTAGCCGAAAGACCTGTAGAAGACTCCATTGATCCAGTCGTTGCCTCCAAGTCTGGCAGATACGCTGAAAGCATAGCTCCATCCGTTGTCCAGAACTCCGGAAGCGTAGGTAAGCATCAGCCTCAGCCTGTAGAGACTGCTGTTGGTCATAACGCTTGTCCTCCATCCCTTGCGCACGTTGGAAGCGTTAGCAGGAATATTGGTGAGGCCGTTGTAGCCTCCGAATCCGTAGTCTGAAATGTCTCCGCCGTTTACGGTATATTTGGTTCTTGTGGCCTCGTTAAGTCCGCTCCACAGGGAGAAAGGAGAATAACCGGTAATTGCATCGTTCAGCTTGATGCCTGCCAGATAAACGTCCTGAGCCTCGCTGTTGAAACCTCTTGTCTTGAACCTTACAGCCGAGAAATTGTATCCGGCCTGGTTGTTGAACACGTCGTTCTGGCCATACAGGATTGTCGGATTGTCCTGATAACCGGAATCTTCCAGGTCAAAGTCTACCATTTCCTCGTCAATGTTGACTTCACTCTCGCGGATAATAGGGTAAACGGAAATCGTGAACATGTCTTTTACATAACCGTTGTTGACGGTAACGTTTACCCTTGTGGTCACGTAGTTGTCTGCCGCTATGACCAAAGTGTAGACTCCGTCCTTAAGGTCGGGAATCAGGAAGTTTCCGTCAGAATCCGTTGTTGCGGTGGCAACGCGTTCCGTGCCGCTGAGCAGCATCAGCCTCGCGTTGTAAACCGCAGACCGGTTTGTACGGTTGATTACCGTTCCCTTAACACCGCCTGTAGGTGTCTGCGCCCACGCCAGGGCAGAACACATTACTAAGGCTAAAATCAGGGAAATTTTCTTTAGCATATCTTTATTCTTTATTTGTTACAACTATATAGGTAGGGTAGTGGTCGCTGTAGCCACCCACAAAGGCTCCGTTTGAGAATGTTCTGAAAGGCACATCCTTGTATTGGCCCTCTTCGGTAGCCATCCAAGGCCTGTGGAATATTCTTCCGTAGAACTTCTTCTTTACTATCGGGATAATTCTCAAGGTGCCCTTTTCAGCTTTTGCAAGATTGGAATTCACAAGCAGGATATCGTAGATATTCCAGGCTCCCTGATAGGCCAGGGACCCGTATCCGGCTTTGAGCATGGATATGAACGGACAGAAGAAATCCCCCGGCTGCACATCCTCAATATTCTCTTTTCCATGCATATAGACGGTCATGCTTTCGTCTGTAGGGTTGTCGTTCATATCTCCCATCACCACAATCTTGATACCCGGGAATTCTTCCATAAGGGCTGCAGCGTGTGTGTAGATTATCTCCGCACCGCGGCTTCTGAGGTCTCCGCCCTTGCCTCCGATTCTGGATGGAAGGTGGGCAACATAGAAAGCAAACATTTCTCCTCCAAGAAGACCCCTTACCATAAGTATGTCTCTTGTGCGGAAAGCGGCCTTGCCCGCAGAATCCAGGTCAAATACAATCTTGTCCGAATTAAAGTCGAAAGGAAGGCTCTGCTCGTCCAGCACCTCGAACTTTCTCGGCTGATAGAGAAGGGCCACGTCAACCCCACGGAAATCAGGGCCGTCGAAATGGGCTATCATATAGCCTGCATCGGCGATCTGGGGATCGTTTACCAGATCTTCCAGAACGTGCCTGTTCTCGATTTCGCTTACTCCAAGCACGGCGTGATAGACATGGTTTTCCTCTTTCATGGCCTTGATGACCTTGGCCATGTTGTGAACCTTCTTCTGATATTTGATGTCTGTCCACTGGTTCGCTCCGTCAGGAAGGTATTCGAAGTCGTTCTTCCCATCGTCGTGATAAGTGTCAAAAAGATTCTCTAAGTTGTAGAATCCTATGACATATGTCTTGACCTTGTTCTGTGCCAAAGCATTGTTGCCGAGGTTCAGAATCAGAGCCAGAACCAGTAAAGTCAACGATTTATATGTCAGTAGTTTTTTCATTTCAGTTTTCTATTACCACCAGTATGAAACTTTGGTAGGGTCTTCAGCTTCTACCTTATCAGAAACACTCTTGCCCGCAACTTTTTCCAGGTTAGGGAAGAGGTCGAGACCTATCTTGGCTTCCAGCGCGTCAATACTCATCACGATGTTTGTCATGGTATTATTAATGTTGGAGTGGCTGTAGGCTTTGTGCTCAAAGTACATAGCCAGTCCCATATAACCGCTGTAACCGAGTGTGCTTCCCTTCATGTAGCGTAGCACAGCCTTGTAATAGGCCACAGGAACGGTAACCGCCCTGCCGTTGTTGTCGTAGGCTTTCTTGCCGCTTCCCTTTACAATACATCCTGTAATTACATACAGCGTGTCGCAGCTTGTGCTCCAGCCTCTTACCATACTCTCTGCGGTAGCCCAGATCTGACCGTTGAAGGAATTCATCTGAGGTGTCATATTGGTATAGTAGAAGGTCTTGACGTTTTCGGCGTAAGTCAGACGGTCTGCGCTCGGAAGCTGGTGACCTCTGTCATATCCGCCCTTGTAACCGGATGCAAGAATCGGCTGTTCCGCAGAAGTCAGTTTTGGGTCCAGCCCCCAAGCGTCCGTCCTGTTTCCGCTGCCTATCAGGCTCTTGTTTAGCGGATAAGCCACCCAGTTTGCAACCAGGTCGTTAGAGTTCCAGTCATAGGAGAAACTTCTCAGGTTTTTGTTAGAGAAATTATGAGACACAAATTTGTGTCCTGCCCCAGCCTGTATTGCAGGCAATTCCAGCCATCCTGGATTAGTGCTGACAGGAATTTCTTCTTTGCCTTTCTGCGTCAAGGTAGCCGTAACTGATTTTCCTGAGCAATTCAGGGTGAGATTTGCCGTTCGCGGAGATGAAGACGTGTTTTCTTCATAGGTAACGGAAATAGTGGTGCTTCCGCTTCCTCCAGTTGTGCTTGGTTTCAGCCAGTTGGCAGATGAACTAAGTGTCCAGCTTCCAGTAGCTGAAATCGTCACGAACTGACTGCCCTTTGCCGCTTCTACGGTCGGGGACTTGAATGCCAGGCTCACGACGACATCAGGAGTAACAGGTTTATCTCCGCCTTTGCCACCGCCACCGCCGCCGCAGGCAGCCGCCAGCAACATTATTGTTGCCAGCAGTGCCAATGGCAGTATGTTTCTGATCCGTTTCACGTTATTCAAGTACTACCGTTATTTTCTTTACTCTTACCTGTCCGTTGGCAGCGTAGCCAATCCAAGGCGCGCAAGCTGTTCCTGTCCAGGTTATTGTTGCGCCTGCAGCAGTTGCAGTTCCGCTTCCGGGAGCTAGAACATCCATGCTGGATGAATAGTTTGCTCCAGAGGCTTCCAAAACCACTTTCTTTATCTTTTTGCTCTGGTCAAGAGGTGTGATTACCAGGACAGAGTACTTGTAAACCCTGATATGGTCAGTGTTGGCTGTTACAGGAGTTGACGTGCTTGTATTCTTATAGTAACCAACCTTAATGTCGTTGTCTGAAGCGGAGAAACCGGCTCCATAAGTCGCGTCAGTTTCCGCGGCCCATGACTGGTTGGCTGAGCCGATGGTCCACGAGATTTCATCGCCTGTATCATCTCCACCAGAATCGTCTCCACCTGGATCCTCTCCGCTGTCATCTACCCTTTCATAGAGTTCAGGCATGAGGGCTCCATCCTGTTCGGAGTCATAAACTCCCCAGGATGAGTGGGTTGTGCTATACTGCATCCATTTTTGATTCTGGTTGACGATACCCATTCCCGTATTCCACATGGAGACAACCCAGTATTGTCCCTCGGTAGGATTTGCATCGACATTGCAACTGGTGTATGTTCCCTTCATGTAGAGGTATCTTCCGTCCTTCTGCTGGATGGTGTAGTAAACATCATTTGTAGCGCCAGGCATCTGTACCTCAGTGAATGTGAATTCGTTTTCATCGGTGCTCAATGTAATCTCACCGTTCGCTGCAGTTACCGCTACCTTAGGCAGATAGCCGAATGTCTTGCCGGCAGCAATAGGGCCCGCTGCTACGGTACCGTCTGTAGTTACTATCAGATAGGCCTTGCCGCTGGTGACTCTCTCAACCTTCTTGTATACGTATGTTCCTGTAGGGTCCGGTCCCGGCTGGTCGCCATCCAGGTCAATGCCTCTTTCGAAGTCTATGCTGGTTCCTGCCTCTTCTGAAACTACGACCTTGAAGTCATCCAGACGGTAAGCGCTGGCAACGTCTGTCTGGATGCGGAAGAAGAGCTCGCTGGTTCCCTGAGGAATGGTTATAGTCGTGCTGGCCTCGTCCCATCTTCCATCCTTGAATCCGTTAGGGAAGGTGTAGGTGAGTTCAACCCACTTGGAAGTGTCTCTTCCAACATACAGGTGGAATTCCTGAGGATTGAATACGGATGATCCGCCGTTAAGATATTTCTCGCTTCCGAATGTGATCTTGTAATTTGCGTATTCGCTCTTGGTCTGGATATTCTTGATCTTGAACATTCCGTCTGAACCGAAGAACAGGTTGTTAACTCCGGATCCGGAGTAGTCTGAATAAGATCCGTCAGATGCACTGTTAGCCCTGACACTTATGCTCTTGTACCAGTAAGTTACATTAGAGACTCCCTCTCCCTCGTGGTTGATCCAGCAGTCTGTCTGGTCTGTGTAAGGCCAGCTGGTGCCGCTTCCGTAGGTCTGGGTTGCCTTTTCCTTGTCGAAGTTGTTGTAGTAGATAATTGTTCCGGCACTAGGGTCCTTGTCAGGATTTACGCCTTCTTCAAAGTTGAGCGGAGTGCCTGCAACGGTGGAAATGCTCAGGTTAACGTCATCCAGACGATAGGCACTGGCTACATCCACCTTATAGTAAACGCAAAGGGTTGTTGTTCCGTCAGGTATGGTGAAGACTGAAGTGGCCTTGTCCCACCTTCCGTCCTTGTATCCGCTTGGGAATGCGTATTCTATCTCGACCATATGGTCAGGATCAGAACCAACCCATACGTGGAATTCAGCAGGATTGAATACGGAAGAACCCTGGTTGAGATACTTCTCGCTTCCGAAGCTGAGTTCATAGTTGACTCCCTTGCCGGTAATGTCTATGTTGGCGATCTTGAAGGCTCCCTTGGAACCGAAGAACAGGTTGTTGGTTCCGGAACCATCGTAATCGGAATAGTTGCCGTTAGAATTGGAGTTGTTTCTGATGCTGATGCCGGAAGCAGTGTACTGCACTTCTCCGGCTCCGCTTCCCGTCTCGTTCTTCCAGCAGTCGCTCTGGTCTGTGTAAGGCCAGCTGGTGCCGGTTCCGTAAGTCTGGGTGGCGGCCTCCTTGTCGAAGTTGTTCTTGTAGATAATCAAGTCCTCAGGATCTCCCCATTCTCCTTTCTGCTTGATGGTTACGGTCCTGTAGTCATAATCCATCGAAACCTTGATAGGGACGCTCCTGTCAAACGAGTCGTTGCTCAGAACGGTAACCGTAATTACCTGAGGAGTTTCTGTGGCAGGTCCTACGGACGGTTCGATGTGGAGCCATTCCGCATCGTAGTCAATATGCCAAAACCTGTTGGAGGAAATGGTGAAGGTCTGAGAAGACGCTCCGGCTTCAAAAGTCAGAACAGCATCAGCAGAAATGCCGTCCAGGTCGATGTAAGGCATGTCCTGATGGTCTTCCTGTGCACATCCGGTTGCCATAAGGGCCCCGGCTATGACCGATAGAAGTAATGCTTTGAATCTCATAAGTGTGTGTGTTGTTTATTATTTCGTTATTTTTTTGCCATAAGAATCTCTTTCATTTTCTGCATCCCGACAGTTGCCCTCTCCTTGATGTGGGTGAATCCCACGCTGGAAGCCACATCCTTAGGGTCTATCAGGTAAATTTCAGTGCCGGGCCTGGTGTAATAAACCAGCCCCGCAGCAGGATAAACGGCAAGGCTTGTGCCAATTACAATCATGATATCCGCATTCCGCACCGCCTTTTCCGCCTTCTCAAGTTCAGGTACGGCTTCCCCGAACCATACTATATGAGGGCGGATCTGCTGTCCTTTTTTTGTCAGGTCTCCGATATTGATGTCTTCATAACCGATAGGGAAGGCGCTGTAATAATCGTCAAACTCGCCTCTTGCCTTAGTCAGTTCCCCGTGCAGATGGATAATGCGGGTGGAGCCTGCCCTTTCGTGAAGGTCGTCGATGTTCTGGGTAGCGACCGTAACCTCAAAATCCTTTTCCAGCTCGGCGACAATCTTGTGTGCAAGGTTAGGCTGGCAGTTTTCCAGGCCCCTTCTCCGCTGGTTGTAGAAATCCAGCATAAGAGCCTTGCGCCCGTGGATATACCAGCTTTCCGACGTGGCAACCTCCTCTACGGGATAGTTCTCCCAGAGTCCGTTGCTGTCGCGGAAGGTGCTGATTCCGCTCTCAGCGCTGATGCCTGCTCCTGTCAATACCGCTATCTTTTTCATACTCAGTTATTATCGTTGAAGAAATAGTTCCTGAACCATAGTTTCAGGAGGGAATCGTTGAACTCGATGTTGTTCTTTGAAACAAATGTCACCACTTCCTTCTTCATAAGGGCTTCCTTCAGCCTGTTTACATTTGCTGAGGAGTTAAGCCCGTATTTTTCAAGCACTTCTGTTTTGCTGAAACGCCTCTCTCCGTCCAGGATCGCCCTTATCAGCTGAAGCTGGTGGGTGCTCAGCCCGTAGATGGTGTTATGGAGTTCATAGTCGTACATGCTCAGGAGATATCTCAGGCTCCTCTGGTAAATCTCCGGCGTAAGTTCCTTGTCCGTAAGCAGATAGCAAATCTCTGCCAGGTGCTGGGTATACCACGGGTCACCCTCCAGGGTGTCGAACATCAGAAGTGCGTCCTTCTGGGCGCAGACCTTCCCGTTTTCTGCAAAGCACCTGCAGATAAAATCGGCGAACACCTTCCTGTTAACCGGTTTTATCGGTATCTCCGTCACCAGGTTGCGGAAGAAATGCATCTCCTCGAAGATGGAATACATAGCGTTCCGCTTGTCTCCCGTAATAATAAAGGAGACATCTTTTGACTCGGCGAAAGATCCTTCCAGCATATTGAGAACCTTCATTGGCTTGTCGAACAGAAGAATATCCTGGAATTGCTGGAAATAGACCACCAGGTGAACGCCCTTCAGCCTGGCGGCCGACTGAGGAAACTTCAGAAGTGTCTTTATCTGCCTGTCTGTCAGGGCTTCTTTGGACGCCGGATCCAGCGGGATGTTCTTCAGCAGGGTGGAATAGGCCTTCTGCTGCTCTTCCTCATTGAATAGGGTACGGGCCACGTTGCGGGCCAGACGCCTGAGAAGTTTGTCTATGTGACGGATGTTGAAAAGGTCGAAATTGCAGACCGCAATGCCCTCTTTTTCAAGGTCCATGCCCTTGAGAGCATTGTGCACGATGGATCTCTTGCCGATTTTCGGCGGGCCGTAGAGCAAGGCGTTCTTGTGGGAGGAAATCAGCTTCCTTAGCCTGGAAACCTCCTTTTCCCTGCCTACGAACCGCTTTCCGGTTACTATCTCATTATATTCGAATGGCGACAGATACTCCATCTCTCAAAGAATAGGGGAAACAAATTTAATGAAAAATTTTGTTTTTTCCTGCCAAAAGCACTACTTTTGCCCTCCCAAAAGAAAGAAGGCAGTGGAGCTTTTTATAAGAGTCTGCAAGTCAGGCCGCTTGCTGTCAAAACCAAAATGTGTTTTTATTATGTACGCAATTGTAGACATTGCAGGCCAGCAGTTTAAGGTTGAGGCCGGAAAGAAGATCTACGTTCATCGTCTTGCAGACGAGGTAGGCTCTACCGTAACCTTCGACAAAGTCCTGCTGACAGACAACGACGGAGCAGTAACAGTCGGAACTCCGTATGTTGAGGGTGCCGCAGTAAAGGCAAAAGTGCTTGAGCACCTTAAGGGTAACAAGGTTATCGTATTCAAGAAGATCGCCCACAAGGGATTCGACAAGAAGAACGGACACCGTCAGTACCTTACCAGACTGGAAATTGAATCAATCGCTTAAAGTAAAAGATTATGGCACACAAGAAAGGTGTAGGTAGTTCCAAGAACGGCCGCGAATCACAGAGCAAAAGACTCGGCCTGAAGATTTCAGGCGGTTCCGTTTGCAAGGCCGGCAACATTCTGGTACGCCAGAGAGGTACACAGCACTATCCGGGCAAGAACGTGGGAATGGGCAAGGACCATACTCTTTTCGCTTTGACGGATGGAATCGTAACCTTCACGGTAAAGTCAGAAGGCAAGTCCTATGTATCGGTAGTTCCAAAGGAAGAGGCAAAGAGCTAATCCCGGGTTTACCGCATAGAGAAAATCTGAGAAGGCGCCCTTTGCTTTTAGGGCGCCTTTTATTTTGAAATCAAAAAGTTAACTGATAAACGATTATGCTAGAACTTAAATTATTGCGCCAGCAGCCGGATTTCGTGGTGGAAAGGCTTGCGGTTAAGAATTTCGACGCAAAGCAGATAGTTGCCGAAATCCTGGACATCGACACCCAGAGGCGCAGCATCCAGACTCAGCTGGACGCCAATCTCTCCCGCCAGAACCAGGCCGCCAAGAGCATCGGCATACTGATGAAAGAGGGTAAGAGAGAAGAGGCAGAGGCCGCAAAGAAAGAGGTCGCTGAGCTTAAAAACGCTTCTGCAGCCCTTCAGCAGCAGCTTGACAGCCTTCAGAAAGAGCAGAACGAGAAACTGGTTCTCCTTCCGAACCTTCCTTGCAGCATAGTTCCTGAGGGAAAGACCGCGGAGGACAACGTGGTGGTAAAGGAAGGCGGACACAAGGCTGTTCTTCCTCCAAACGCCAAGCCTCACTGGGAGCTCGCCAAGGATTTGGGCATAATAGATTTCGACCTGGGAGTAAAGCTCACCGGAGCAGGATTCCCGGTTTACATCGGCAAGGGCGCCAAGATCCAGAGGGCTCTGATTGCCTACTTCCTGGACCGCAACACCAAGGCCGGATACCTCGAGGTTCAGCCGCCGCTGGTTGTTAACGAGGATTCAGCATTCGCAACAGGCCAGCTGCCGGACAAGGGAGAGCAGATGTATTACATCGGCCTGGACAAGTTCTATATGATTCCTACCGCTGAGGTTCCTGTAACCAACATTTACAGGGACTGCATAGTTCCAAAGAAGAACTTCCCTATAAAGATGACCGCCTATACACAGTGCTTCCGCCGCGAGGCCGGATCTTACGGCAAGGACGTAAGGGGCCTTAACCGCCTGCACCAGTTCGACAAGGTGGAAATCGTTCAGCTTGCCCTTCCGGAAGAATCCTACAAGGCTCTGGACGGAATGGTGGCCCATGTGGAAAGCCTTGTCCAGGAACTCGGTCTGCCGTACAGGATCCTTCGCCTTTGCGGAGGAGACATGAGCTTTACCTCAGCGATTACCTACGATTTCGAGGTTTACAGCCAGGCCCAGGGCCGCTGGCTGGAGGTCAGCTCCGTTTCCAACTTCGAGACCTATCAGGCTAACCGCATGAAGCTCCGCTTCAAGGACGATGACGGAAAGATCCGCCTGGCCCATACCCTTAATGGAAGTTCTCTGGCTCTGCCGAGAATCCTGGCATCCATTTTGGAGGACAATCAGATGGAAGATGGCAGGATCAGGGTACCTGATTGCCTGAGGCCTTATACAGGATTTGACTATATAGATTAAGGAGTATTGATGGCGGACCAGAAAGTGATATTGGGAATTGACCCTGGAACCAGAATTCTTGGTTTCGGGGTCATTTCCGTTACCGGACGCAAGGCCCGCCTGAAAGAACTGGGAGTTGTCAACCTCAAGAAGGAAGAGACGCATTTCCTTGTTCTCCAGAGAATTCTGACAGAAATCTCCAAGCTCATCAGAAAATACCGGCCGGATGAATTGGCCATCGAGGCTCCGTTCTACGGCAAGAATCCTCAGACGATGCTCAAGCTGGGAAGGGCCCAGGGAGCAGCCATCGCTGCCGCTTTGCTTAAGGACATACCTATTTATGAATATGCCCCTACAAGCGTGAAGCTGGCTGTGACAGGCAAGGGTTCTGCCTCCAAGGAACAGGTCAGCGCAATGGTGCAGAGCATTCTGGCTTTCACCTGCGATGTCAAGTATCTGGACGCTACGGATGCAGTGGCCATCGCCCTCTGTCACCACCTCACCCAGGGATCCCTTACCTCCAAGGCCCAGACGGAGGACATACGTACCCGCCTTTCTGTTTCCTCTTCAAAAAAGGCCTCGGCGATGAGCCGCAGGGTTGGAAAAGCGGGCGCTGAAAACATCAGGAGCGCAGGCCATAAATCCAGCTGGGGAGACTTTGTCAAATCGAATCCATCGCGGACGATAAGAAGCGTAAAAAGTTCGAAAAACCACTAATTTTACTTTTGGCTTCAATCTTCGTCTAAACTTTTGAAAATTGATTTTTTATGAAGAAGATATATCTATTCCTTTCCCTTGCTTTGGTTCTCTTTTTCTTGGGCCAGAACAAGGCGTATTCTCAGAACTCCCTTAAAGTCATGGTATTGGACAGTGCGTCACATACGCCTGTAGAATTTGCCACGATGAGCATCAAGTACATCGGCGAGGCTCAGGCAAAGCGTTATGCCCTGACAGACTCTACAGGAGTTGCCGTAATCCCAAACGCTCCGGTAGGAAGGGCGAACGTGCTCATCGAGTGCGTGGGATACCGCCAGCACACTCAGGTATTTGATGTTCACAGGGGAGCCAATGACATTGGAACAGTTTACCTTAACGGCCAGAATACACTAAAGGGAATTGTTGTGACGGCAGCCGGAAACCAGATTGTCGTCAAAAAGGATACGATAGAATACAACGCTTCTTCATTCAAGACCAACGAGACAGACATGCTGGAGGAGCTCCTGAAGAAACTTCCTGGCGTCGAGATTGATTCAGACGGCAAGATTACACAGAACGGAAAGGAGATCACCAAGATCATGATAGACGGCAAGGTCTTCTTCATGGATGACCCTCAGCTTGCTTCCAAGAACCTTCCTGCAAAGATTATCGAGAAGGTGAGGGTGGTTGAGCGCAAGAGTGACGAGGCCCGTTTCACCGGTATTGACGACGGAGAAGAGGAAACCGTTCTTGACCTTAGCCTCAAGAGAGGAATGGCAGATGGCTGGATCGGAAATGTAGGCGGTGGCTACGGTACCGAGAAGAGGTATGAGGGCTCTTTCATGGTTGGAAGATTCACTCCAAAGATTCAGCTCAGTTTCATCGGTAATGCCAACAATACCAATAACCGCGGCTTCAACGATATGGCTGGAAGCATGATGAGCGTGATGATGTCCGGCGGCGGAGGGAATATGATGGGCGGCGGCGGAGGAGGCCGTGGCGGATTCTCCTGGACAGGAAACGGAATCACCGCATCCAAGATGCTGGGATCCAATCTCAACTATCAGTCCCCGAACAAGAAACTCAAGGTCAACACCAGTTACCTTTTCTCAACATCAAACAAGGATGTTCTTGAGACAAAGGACCGTACAACCATACTGTCAGAGACACTTAACCAGAACAACTGGTCTGATGGAAAGCAGAATACTTCAACTCAGGGCCACAGGTTCGACAGCGAGATAGAATACAATCCTACAGATGCTACCTCCTTCATATTCCGTCCTTATCTGAGAGTGGGGAGTGGAGACTTTGACCAGAGGAACAACTTCTACACCCTTCGTGGAGCTGATTCCACTAACCGTGGTTTCAATTCATCCTTCGGAGACAACAACTCCTTGCAGGTTGGCGGAAGACTGATGTGGAGACGGAGACTGTGGAAACCTGGCAGAACCCTGACTTTCAGAGTTAACTACGCGTTCTCAAACAACTCTTCTGATGGTTTCAACATCTCCGAGACCAACTATTTCAACGAAGGAATCATAGGAAGGATTGACGGAATCAACCAGAATTATCACCAGAACCAGAGATCCAACCAGTTCGGACTTGCCGGAACCTACACCGAGCCTCTCGGAAAGAATTATTTCATCCAGGGATCCTACCGTTACAGCCTCAACCACTCTAACGCTGTGAAGGAGACCTATGACTACGATCCTGTTACCGATACATATTCCATCCACAACGACGAATATTCAAGCCGTTATACAAGTAACTTCCAGAATCAGAGAGCGGAAATCGCCTTGAGGAAGCAGGAGGAGAAATATAACTTCATGTTCGGTTTCAGCGCCTCTCCTTCAAAGACCACTACGATCGGAAGGGGCAGGGATACCTCTTATTCCGTAACCAACTTTTCTCCAAGCGCAAGACTGGACTACAGGATTTCCCAGG
>JAGCXV010000059.1 GCA_017961175.1 Bacteroidales bacterium | reverse complement strand
GCGCCAAGAACCAGCAGGTGCTCAGGTTCAAGATGCTGACGGGAAAACAGGCGGCGGAGTTCTGCCCGTTCATAAAACTCGGGGCACTTCTTCCGGACATGAAATTCCCGCCGGAAGGCTGTGAGCCGTCTGCTTTCATAATTGTCTGCTCCACTATTCCTGAGAACAAGTGGGTGGACATGGACCTGGGGATATCGGCCCAGAGCATGCTGCTCAAGGCTACGGAGATGGGCCTTTACGGCATCTGCATCGGGGCTTTCAACAAGGAGAAAGCCAAGAGCCTGGTTCCTGATGGACTCGATCCGGTTCTGGCTATTGCCCTGGGCAAGGGAGCCGAGAAGTACCAGATCCTCCACATCGCTGAGGATGAGAACCATAACTACTTCAGAGAGAACGGAATACACTATATTCCAAAAGTCAGGATAGAGGATTTGATTATAAAATAGAGACGCTATGGATCAGCCTAAAGTTGAGAGAATGCTGCGCCTGATGATGCTTCTGGCAGGAGGACGCAACTACACGGTAAATGAACTGGCAGACAAGCTGGAGACCTCCTACAGGTCCATATACCGCTATATAGACACCTTTAAGGAGGCCGGATTCGTTATCCATAAAACCGGAGACTGCTACCACATTGCCAAGGAAAGTCCGTTTTTCAAGGACATTTCCCAGCTGGTTCACTTCACCGACGAGGAGGCCTATATGGTCAACCGCCTGATAGACGGCATAGACGACACCAATGTCATCAAGCAGAACCTTAGGCGCAAGCTTGCCACGATCTACAGCATTTCATCCATAGCAGACGTGGTTGTCAAGAACGAAAATGCCGGCAACGTAAACGCCCTGATCGAGGCCATCCAGGAGAAGAAACAGGTTGTTCTGAAGGACTACGCAAGTTCCCACACTGGAAAGGTGGCAGACCGCAAGGTAGAGCCTTACAAGTTCACAACCAACTATATATCAGTCTGGTGCTATGATATCGCAGATGGAAAGAACAAGCTTTTCAAGACTGAGAGGATGGCTTCCGTCCAGGTTACCGGCAATGACTGGGAACACGAGAAAGACCACCAGGCACAGTATATGGACATCTTCCGCTACAGCAGCGCAGAAACCGAAGAAATTGAACTGCGCCTGAGCCTCAGGGCCAAAAACCTCATAGAAGAGGAATATCCCCTCAGCGGCAAGTTCATAACCCGGGAAGACGACAGCCACTGGATCCTGAAGACCGAAATCTGCTCCCCTTACGGAGCAGCCAGGTTTGTTGCTGGATTGCCGGACGATGTTCAGGTCCTCAAGGGCCGCAAGCTCAAGAAATGCCTCCGCGATTACGCCAAAAAACTAGCTGGTGTCTGATGAGAAGCAGGCTGACATTCATACTCAGGTATTATGTGATTCTGGTGGCGGTTTTCGTCCTCCAGAAACCCCTCTTCATGCTTTTCGGTGGAGACGGACACAGTTTCTCTCTTACTGATTGCCTGAGTGTTATGTATCACGGCCTGAGTATGGACCTTTCCACTGCGGCTTATGTTTCCATAATCCCGTGGGTTGTCGTACTGGCAAGCATTTTCATCCAGAAACTCAATCCCAGAAAGGTTCTGAGGCCGTACCACATTATTGCCGCACTGGCCCTCAGCCTGATCTTTGTCGCCGACATATCCCTCTATCCTTTCTGGCAGTTCAAGCTGGACGCTTCCGTTTTCCTCTATCTGGACAGTCCGGCAGAGGCCACGGCGAGCGTTTCTTCCGGTTATCTGATTATCAGGATACTGGCCATATTGGCCTATGCTGTAATTATCTACGCCCTGCTTAACCGCACTACACCAAAGACTTTCGATTACACATCTGAAAAGCGTTCCGGCAAATCCCTGGCGTTTTTTGCAATTATCCTTGCCGGAGGACTTCTGTTCCTTGCCATAAGGGGCGGAGTGAAGGAATCCGTGATGAACGTGGGAAGAGTATATTTCTGCGACAGGCAGTTCCTTAACCACAGCGCCGTCAACCCTGCCTTCAGCCTGTTTTCCTCCATCGGCAAAAGCAAGGATTTCAAGAAGCAGTACCGCTTCATGGACAACCTGAAGGCTGAAACCATCTTTGACCTGTTCTACAGGCAGGGAAGGGATACATCGCTGAGCATAAAGCTGTTGAATACCCAGAGGCCAAATGTTCTCATAATCGAGATGGAGAGTTTCGGCTCCACATATACAGACCCCAATGACCCTGGCTACCCATCTGAAACCGTAACCCCTAATTACTGGAGAATAGCCAGGGAAGGCATCGTCTTCAATAATCTCTATTGCAACAGCTACCGCACAGACAGGGGAACTGTCAGCATTTTCAGCGGCTATCCTGCATTCCCGAAGACTTCCCTTATGAAGCAGCCTAAGGTTGTGGAAAAACTGCCAAGGCTGGCCGAGGCCTTCCTCATCGAGGGATATTCCACCCACTTCCTTTACGGCGGAGACATAAACTTCACCAACACAAAGGGTTACCTAATAACCAACGGCTTCCGTAACCTTGTCGCCGATACGGACTTCTCTCAAAAAGAGCAGAAGACAAACAAGTGGGGAGTGGATGACGCCATCACCTTCAGATTCATTGAAAAGCAGATCAAAGGGCTGCAAAGCCCCTGGTTCTACGGATTCCTCACCCTATCCAGCCACGAGCCGTTCGACGTGCCGGACAAGATTCTGGAAGACAAGGTGTACAACTCCGCCGCCTACACGGACAGATGCCTTGGAATGCTCATTGACAGCCTCAGAAACAGCCCTGTCTGGGACAATCTCCTTGTTGTTATCCTTCCGGACCACAATATGCTCTACAGGCAGTCCTACGGCCCTGAATACTTCAAATGCCGCATGGTATGGACAGGCGGAGCAATAGCATCTCCCGGAGAAATCAACACGATTATGAACCAGAGCGATGTTGCAGCTACCCTGCTGGCCCAGCTGGGGATGAGCATAGAGGGCTTCCCGCTCAGCCGCAACATACTCTCCCCTTCCTACACCACCCCGAGCGCCTTCTGCTGCTACAACAACGGATTTGTCGTCGCCGACACCCTTTCTGCAACCGCCTATGACCTTGATAAGGAAAGCGTTAACGACAGCAATTCCGACAAGGCGGAAATGGGTAAAGGCCTCCTCCAAAGCCTCTACGATTTTCTTGACGGAAACTTAACGCATTAAAATTGCGTATTTCTGGCGTAAAGTTGTAAATATTAGAGATTTTTTATACTTTTGCGCAAAACAATTGTATATGTCTGTCACCTCCAACGCCCTGCTAAGGCACATAACGATTGACGCCTGCCTGAGAGATACCGCCCATAAGTACTCTCTGCAGGATCTCATTGCTGCCTGTACCAGAGCGATAAAGGAGAACAGCAAGGGCAGGCTCAAGGACAATTTCGCGGTGTCTACCAGGACAGTGCAGCTTGACCTTCAGATGATGAGGGACAAGAAAAAGGGCTATAACGCCCCTATCGTTGTCTATGAGCAGAAATACTACAAGTATAGCGATCCGGACTACTCCATCGGCAACGCAAACGTAAAGCAGACAGCCCTCACGCCTCTTTCCGAGATAGCCGAGACACTTGAAAGATATTCCAGGATGGCTGGAATGGAATCACTGGAAGGAGCTGTGGACCTTATCAGGGAATGCCTGGAAGTCAAGGTTAACGGAGCGTTCCAGAAGATAAAGAGGCAGAAAGCAGCAAAGCCGTCGGGAGGAGCGTTCCTGGACATAATCAAGGACGCGGTAATACATCGCAGAGTATTGAGCCTCAGCTTCACCGATGAAAGAGGATTTGCCCGCGAGGTGATATTCTACCCTCTCCATCTGACCACCTGGAAAGACAAATGGTTCTGCCTGGGATATGTGGACGGCAAGGAAGGGATTCAGGCTGTGCAGACTGATTGCGTTACAAGTTATTCCTATGCGATACTTCCATTCCCACCTAATTACAGGTTCAACGCAGAGGAGTATTTTGCGGACATTATCGGCATCAGCCGCCCTGCGGAAAAGAAGGAAGACATTGTTTTCAAGGCAGAAGGATGCATTTCCAGATACCTGATTCAGAACCCTCTGCATCCTTCACAGAAACTCTCCCTCAAGGAAGAGGACGGAAGCTGCATATTCCGCCTTGGCATCATTCCTAACGACGAATTCTTCAGATGGGTTTACGAGAACCATCCATATATAACCATTCAGAGCCCTAAATATCTGGAAACAAGGGCCAATGACTTCATGCGCAATATAATTTCAGACCTGCCTAGTCCAGTGCCTGCAGCTGAGGTCAAATCCAAGAAGGATAAGGAAACCAGGAAAAAGAAGAAACAGCAGGACAAGCCGGAGGAAGACCTTTTCTCCTCGCTTTTCTGATGAACCGCTCAAGCAATGAACAAGAAGAAAGAGAAGCCGATAGTGGCTCTGATATACGACTTTGACGGGACTCTCGCTCCCGGCAACATGCAGGAGTATTCCTTCATAAACGCCGTAGGAAGAAGCAAGGACGAGTTCTGGGGAGAAACCCACGTGATGGCGCAAAAGCAAGATGCGGACGGAGTGCTTATCTACATGCTCCTGATGCTGGAGGAAGCAAGGCGGAAGGGAATCCGACTGACCAGGAAACGCCTGCGCTCTTATGGCAGGGATATCACCTATTTCAAGGGCGTGGAGACCTGGTTTTCAAGGATAAAGGAGATCGGAAGGAAAGAAGGCGTAATCGTTGAGCATTACATCAATTCCTCCGGACTTCTGGAAATAATGGAAGGTACCAGCATCGCCAAGGAATTCAAGGCAATCTTCGCAAGTTCCTACTACTACGGCAAGGACGGATGCGCAATATGGCCGGCCTCAGCCGTAAACTATACCAACAAGACACAGTTCCTCTTCAAGATAAACAAGGGAATCCTCAATATCCACGACAGCGAAAAGATCAACGCTTCTGTACCTGAGGAGGAAAAGAGAGTCTCATTCTCGAATATGATTTATTTCGGCGACGGGGAAACGGACGTGCCTTGCATGAAACTCACCCGCCAGCTTGGAGGAACCTCCATTGCAGTCTACAACTCATCCCCGGCCTCACAGAAGGTGGCCCAGAGGCTTTTCGAGCAGCACAGGGTAAGTTTTATCTGCCCTGCAGACTACAGCAAGGGAAGCCTCGTTGAAGAAATCGTCACCAAACTTATTAGGAAAATCAAAGCAGACGACGCTTTATCGTCTCTTCGATGAGGTCTGCACAGCCGTCTATTCCCAGCAGACTGGAATTCAGGCACATATCATAGCTTTCAGCAGCTCCCCAGGTTTTGAAGGAGTAGTCTCCGTAGTATGAAGCCCTCTTGCGGTCTCCCTTGTTGAGAAGATCAGCCAGCTTCTCGTCAGACAGGCCTACGGAATCCCCGTATTTATTTATGGTGCGGATCCTTTTGATACGGTCCTCCATAGAGGCGGTAATGAAGATGTTTATGCATCCCGGAACATCCCTCAGGATGTAGTCAGCGCATCTTCCGACAAATATCGTTGAACCCTCGGCAGCCAGTTTGCGTATAACTTCGCTCTGGATGGTAAAAATTGTATTGCTATTGTAAACGCTTGGCTTGAAAGCGTTTGTAATAACTTCGGTAAAAGAGGAGAGGCTGAAGCCCGTGTTAAGGGAAAGGTTGTCTTTCTCGTCCTCCTTGGCAAACACTGAATGGTCCAGGCCGCTTTCCTTAGCTGCCAGTGTCAGGAGTTCCTTGTCGTAAACCTTGATATTGAATCTCTTGCCCAGTTCTCTGGCAACGTCAAGGCCACCGGCCCCTATCTGTCTTCCAATGTTGATATGAATGAACTTTTCCATATTATGACTGGATTTGGGATGTCTGATTATCTAGAATAGTGCGCCGGAACTCCTGCCTCTGCTTAAGCAGCAGCCACAGTGTAAGGATACTGGCTACAACATCGGAGATCGGAAGACTCCACCAGACGCCGTCCACACCCATCACAGGCGGCAGGATAAGAAGCAGCGGAAGCAGGCAAATCGCCTGGCGGCTAAGGCTCAGGAAAATGGCTTTCTTGACCTTTCCGATACTCTGGAAGAAGTTGGTTGTAACCATCTGGAAACCAATGATGGCAAAGGCTACAAAGTTGATTCTCATGCCTCTTACGGTATGGGAGAGAAGCTCTTCATCATCGGTGAAAATCTCAGCCATCTGCCTTGGGAACAGTTCCGTAACGATGAAAAAGAGTGTTGTCACGACGCTGGCCCACAAGATGGAAATATGAAGAACCTTGGAAACCCTGTCGTGTTTCTGAGCACCATAATTATATCCGGCAATAGGCTGCATGCCCTGGTTTATGCCCATAACTATCATTATGGCTATGAATGCCAGGCGGTTCTGGATTCCATAGGCTCCAATCGCCATATCGCCTCCGTAGATATACAGCTGCTTGTTAATCACGATCACGATGATGCAGGCGCAGGCATTCATAAGGAAAGGAGCCAGGCCTATGGAGAATGTCTGGGAAATAATCTTCTTCTTCAGGCGATAGATTCCCTTCTGGAGATGGATCACACGGCTTTTGTCGGAAACCAGGCTGAAAACGTAGAGCATAGCCAGGAACTGGGACATGACCGTTGCTATTGCAGCTCCCCTTATCCCCCACTTGAAAACGAAGATGAACAGGTAGTCCAGAATAACGTTGACAACTACCGTGAATATGGTTGCTCCCATAGCCTTCTTGGGAAGGCCCATTACCCTCACAACGGCGTTAAGGCCAAAATAAAGGTGCGTAATCACATTACCCAGGAGGATAATGAACATATATTCCCTGGCATAGGCGATGGTGTTCTCGCTGGCTCCGAAGAAGTAAAGGATCGGATCCAGGAAGGCTATGATCACGGCTGCGAAGATTACGCCGGTGATTATGTTCAGGACTATCGAGTTGCCCAGAACCCTGTTGGCCGTATCGTAGTTTTTCTGGCCCAGCAGAACGCTGATTAGCGTGGCGGCACCCACTCCCACCAGTGTTCCCACAGCGGCGCTGAGGTTCATTATAGGGAATGTAAGGGCCAGGCCGGCAAGAGCCAGAGAACCCACTCCCTGACCGATGAATATGCTGTCGCACATGTTGTAAAGCGATGATGCAGTCATTGCAATTATCGCAGGTACAGCATATTGCCTCAGCAGCTTGGAGATTTTCTCAGTTCCAAGTTCGGTAGGGATTATAACAGCCATAAATTTTTTATTACTTTTGCACCCGCAACAAGCCATCTTAGCTCAGCAGGTAGAGCAACGCATTCGTAACGCGTAGGTCTGGAGTTCGAACCTCCAAGATGGCTCTTCTTTTTTTATCTACCAGTTCAAGATTTTCTTGAAGTCGTAAGTCTCAGGATCCGGAACGTACTTTTTGGCCGCCTCGTAGTCTGCAGGCGTAATGTAGTGCATTATGTACTCGAAGATCATGTTCACCTTGTCCTGATGGATGTTCACACCTCTCGGAGGGATCTTTCCGGTTGCAGGATCCTGCATATCCTTCAGATACAAGCTCTTGATATTTCCGTTCAGGTCCAGGTAAACCATACATCCGGTAATGCCCTGCTTGAAGAGCTTGTAAACTCCCATTCCCAGTTCGGTGCAGTAAACCAGGTCATATGCGTGAGGGGTGATGCAGCGGATTTCGTAACCGATCTCCACCGGACGGATCTTGACCTTGATTCCGAGCTGCTTGAGCTTCACGTCAAGAATATCGTTGAACATCTGGGCCTTGGATATCTTGCCAAGTTCAGGATGGCCGTGCTCATCGTAGGAGAACCTCACGCCATATTTCTCGAGTTCCTCAGGTGAGAAGCCCTCGAAAACGCCCTCGGAGATGATGATGGCACCATAGTCTATTCCCAGAATCTTCCTCTTGATTATGGCGGAAACAGCCATATTGAGGATTTTCTCCACTGAAATGTCGCTCTTGTTGAACATCTCAGGTATCACGATCATAG
>JAGCXV010000058.1 GCA_017961175.1 Bacteroidales bacterium | reverse complement strand
TGTCCTGGGTCAATGAGCACGGTTATTCCGGTCTCAACGTAGAGCCCTGCGATGCCAAGGCGCTGGCCGATGCCATAGTGCAGGTGACTGCCAACCCGGAAACATACCGGCAGTTTTGTAAAAATGCCCGCGAGCGTTACAAGGCAATGTTCACAAAAGACGCTATGATTGAAAAGTGCATAGAGATATACAATAAATTATAATACTTTTAAAAGTTACACAAATGAAAAAATTATTTTTGACTCTCTCAGTCAGCATTATCGGAGCATTCTTCGCAGCTGCCGCTCCGGTTTTGCCAGGACCGGATTCTACATTGACAGTTAGCGCTAGGATCCATTATCCTGTAAACGTTTCTGAAAGTATCACTTCATTCTCTCAGAACGCCCGTGCAATGCAGGTTCTCTCCACTCTGAACAAAGAGAACTTCAACGTTTCCAGCATCCTCATCAAGGGATGGGCATCTCCTGAATCATCTGTTTCTTACAACCAGGGCCTTTCAGAAAGGCGTGCCAATGACGTTAAGGGAATCATATCCCGTCAGTACAGTTTCCCTGAGTCTATATACAAGGTACAGGGAATGGGCGAGAGCTGGGATGAAGTTATCAACTACATCAGGACAACAAACAACCCTACAATCGTAAAGGTAAAGGACCAGCTTCTGGACATCGTTGCTAAGTATCCCAACCTTGACGCCCGCGAGGCTGCCATCAAGGCTGTAGGCGGAGGCGTTCCTTATCAGACTCTCCTTGCCGAGGCTTATCCTGAGGCCCGTTATGCAGATTGCGAGGTTGTATTCACATACACCGCTATCTCCGACGATGACGCTCAGGTTCTCTTCCCTACACCTGCTCCTGCACCGGCACCTGCTCCTGCACCGGCACCCGCCCCTGCACCGGCACCTGTTGTAGTAGCTCCTGTAGTTGAGCCGGTTGCTGAGGCTTATGACTGGAAGGATTGGTTCATTGCCGTTCAGGGTGGCGTAAACTACTCAATGAACGAGAACACCTGGACCTATACAGATCCTAAGATTGGCAAGAAGAAGTTCTATGATCTTCTTTCTCCTCAGGTATCCCTGTCATTCGGTCACTATTTCACTCCGGTTTTCGGATGGCGTCTTTCTGCCGCATATGCAGGCAACAAGAGTGCTGCAAACCACAATGAGACTGCTGCTGCCGGATTCTATCCTTATACATTCAAGAGCGTTTCCGCTTTCGCAGACCTCCTTGTTAATCTCACACGCAGGGACGATCCTAACCGCCACTGGTTCTGGACTCTCTTTGGAGGACTTGGATATGGCCACGGATTCGATTTCACTGATCCCAAGCACCCTTGGCAGACTAGCCTCGATGCATGGAAGGTTCCTTCAAATGCATTTGGTATGAGAGGTGGATTGAACCTTGAGTATATGTTCAACAACGGCCTCAGCTTTATGCTTGAGGGTAGCGCAGAGGCTTTCACCGACGGCTTCAACGGAATGAATCCTGGAATCCGCAAGGACCAGAATGATGTGAACTTCCCGTTCGATGTAAGGCCTGTGGCTACATTCGGAATTGGATATCACTTTTAGAAAATGACTCTTAACAGAGCATTCAGACTCAGGACTGTTGCCGCCGAGGATATGCTTATAGACACAAGAGGGGGAGTAGCCCGTCTTGACAAGGTCTTCAGGCTTAGCCCGGCGGCAGCCTGGCTCTGGAAAAAGGCTGAAGGAAAAGACTTCTCCGAGGAAGATCTTGTAGCCTGGCTCTGTGAGGAATATGATGTCAGCCTGCAGGATGCGCAAAACGATGTGCACGATTTGCTTGCAGACTGGATAAAGTATGGAATTGCTGCATAGCCCGTTCCTGTATGTTCTAAAAGCGGGTTTATGGGGCTCCCTCCCGGAGGCCCCAGTTCCTGAGGACTTGTCAGACACAGATTGGGCTGCCTTGTTTGCCCAGGCAAGTGCGCACGCAGTAGATGCTCTGGTCTCTGACGGAGCCGGACTTCTTCCGGAAGGTCAAAGGCCTCCATTCCAGCAGCTCGCTCCTCTGGCAGTGGCTGTCGATGCCATAGAAAGAGGTAATGACAGAGTTGATGCCGTCTTGAAATCAATGACGGCTTTCTGGGAAAAAGAAGGAGTTACCGCCGTGTTGCTCAAAGGTCAGGGACTTGCAGGGATGTATGCGAAACCAGAGCATCGTACGCCGGGAGATATAGACTGGTATTTCCCTGGCAACGAAAACTTCCAAAAGGCTCTTGCCTTGGTCAATGACAGAGGTGTTGCCGCTGAAATTGATGGAGATGGTGATTACCATTACACTGTAAACGGTGTGGTGGTTGAGCATCACAAAGGGTGGTGCAACCTGTCTAGCCCGTTTAAGGAGAGCAGGATTGAAGCGGTAGAAAAAGAGTACGGATATGCCACCGAGAGGCAGTTCAAGACTCTTGCACCAGTGACAAATCTGATACAGCTGAATATCCATATCCTTAAGCACGTGCTTGTTATGGGGATAGGATGGCGTCAATTGTGCGATTTGGCTGTTGCATATAAGTATTATTATGGGCATTACTCAGCCCAAGACTATCAAACGGAGATAGCCAGGTTGAGATTGACCAGATGGACAAAACTCCTTAACGGAGTCCTTGTCAATTATTTAGGGGCTAAAAGGGAATGGATGCCTTTGGATGCCCAATCAGGAGCGGATGTAGACCGTCTTGCCGATATTGTAATGCAAAGCGGAAACTTTGGCAGGGAATCGGGGCGGGGTAAGATGGGCTCTATTATTGGTAAAGCCGGCCTGCTTGGTCGCTATGCCTTTGGGGAATTGTTCTGGCGCCCTGTTTCATTGGGCTGGAATCGTTCCTTCCAGTTGTTTGAAAGAAAGAAGAATAAGAAATGAGACATTTTTACAATTGGGTTATTGTTGTTGTGGCGGCACTTATGTTTGCCTCCTGCGGCACTCAAAAAAATCTGACATATTTGCAAGATATGGAATACGGAGTTCCATACTCTGCGTTGCCTATGCAGGAAATACACCTCCAGCCGGGAGATCAACTGAGCATAGTAGTAAGCTGCAAACAGCCAGAGCTGGCTATTCCTTTCAATATTATGAGCAGTTCCCTGTACACAGACGGTATGAGCACCACATCATCGTCTTATGCAAGGGACAATGATTTCCGTTATACCTTAGATCAGCAAGGATGTATCAATTTCCCTCTTCTGGGCGATCTCATGATCCAGGGGATGACCATAGAGGAAGTTGAAGATTTCATAGAGCGCAGAATTAAGGAAGAATCGTATATATCCGACCCTATTGTGACTGCGACTTTTAAGAACTTCCAGA
>JAGCXV010000009.1 GCA_017961175.1 Bacteroidales bacterium | reverse complement strand
TTGCTTCAGAAGTGATGGAGCTTACTTCGGAGCAACTGGCATCCTCCGGTGCAAGTCTTTCATTTGCAGAACGCTCCGATGACGTGATTCTGTTTGCAGACAGGGGGCAGATACTTCAGATTCTTATCAATCTGGTCAAGAATGCCATTCAGGCCAAAGCCAGGACCATAAAGATGGAAGCCAGGATTGATTCGTCCGACGTAACCATTATTGAAGTTTCAAACGACGGGGAGCCGATAACCCCGGAAGCCCAGAAGCAGATGTTCGTGCCATTCTACACCACCAAGCAAGACGGAAGCGGTATCGGGCTTGCCATCTCACGCCAGATAATGAGGATGCACAACGGTCAGATCAGCCTCAAGTCCTCCACAGCGGAGAAGACAACATTCAGCCTGATTTTCCGATAAGGCGGCTGTCAGATGATGTATGATATTTCTTTGAAAGCAAATGTCTTGCGGGAGCCGTCGCGGTATTCCAGGACGATGCAGGCAGTATCGCTGAGGCCGATGATCTTTGCTTCCACTTCTTTGTTTTCAGTGGTTTCTATGTAGCGGTGGAATTCGTTTTTGCGGTAAAGCTTTTCAAGGTATTGGTTGTAGAGAGAGTCGAATTTTCCGGTTTGGGCGAATTCTTCTCTGGCCCTGTCGTAGAAGCGGTAGATTTCAGATACGAGGATTTCAAGCTCAGCGGTGAGGCTGAAGTCAGGAGTGCCTTCCTTGAGCTCTTTGATCAGTGAAGTAGGGTTGGGAAGGTCTTTCGGGAACTTTTTCTGGTTGATGTTCAGGCCGATGCCGCAGACACTGGAGGAAAGCATATCTCCTGAAATGCCGTGCTCGATGAGTATGCCGCAGATCTTGCGGTCTTCCACGTAGATGTCATTCGGCCATTTGATCTTTGAAGAGACGCCTTTCTTCTTGAGGTAGCTCTCAAGGCCGAGGGTTACAATTACGGATATGATGAACTGGTCCTTGGCCAGGATGAAGTCCGGTTTGAGCAGGATGGAGAACATCAGGTTCTTGGCCTGGTCGCTGGTCCACTTGTTGCCCCTCTGGCCACGCCCCGCGGTCTGGAACTCGGCTGCCCAGACTGTCTTGTCTTTCTCTGACGGAATGGCCTCCAGAGCCCTGTTGTTGGTGGAATCGGTGACTTTGAGCCACCTTATGTCAAGTTTTTGTGTCATATTGTCGTTTGGCAAAATAATTGATGTATTTTGTTTATCTTTGAGAGATGAATGCAAAGTTAACAAATACGAAGATATGACGTTAAAGAAAGCCACTACAGCAAAAGCTCCCGCAAAAAAGACCGTGAAGGCCCCTGCAAAGAAGGCCGCCGCAAAGAAAACTCCTGCAAAGAAGGTTGAGAAGAAAGCCCTTCCAAGCGATATGGAGGTGATCACCGATGCCATTCTGGAAAAGAAGGGCCAGAATGTGATTTCCCTGGATTTGAGGAAGGAAGGAAGCGGCATCTGCGACTTTTTCGTAATCTGCAATGCGGATTCCACTACCAACGTCTCCGCGATTGCGGATAATGTTGAGGACCGGATGATAGAGCGTCTGAAGAAGAAGGTACTGCGTTCACAGGGTAAGGAAAACCGCTTCTGGATCATCCAGGATTATGGGGATATCGTGGTGCATATCTTCCAGACAGAATACAGGAATTTCTATCGCCTGGAGGATTTGTGGAGCGATTGTGACAAAAAAGTTTATGAAGACTAGACAATATGGCGCAGAATAACAACAAGAAGAAGAACCCTTTGTCTTCAGTGATTACCTGGATCTACATTCCGCTGATCCTTCTTCTCCTTTATATGTGGTTCCACTATGACGGAGGGGAGCCTATGAAGACGGAGTGGTACGAGGTGAAGGAGAAGATGATTGCCGAGGGAGATGTTGAGAAGATCAACTATGTGATGAACGAGCAGACGGGAACCGTTACCATCAAGAAGGACCGCCTCAAGAAATACGAGAACAAGTTCGGAGGTAAGGAACTCAAGTACCAGAACCTGTTCTATTTCCAGCTTCCTGCACTGTTTGACGTGGAGAAGGAGTTCAGTGGCCTGAGAGACACCCTGCCGGAAAACAAGAAGTTTGAATATACCCTGGATAACGCAACCGATTACTGGGGCAATATCTTCAACTGGCTGTGGCCGCTCCTGTTCATCATTTTCACCATCTATCTTTTCAGCCGTCTGTCCAAGGGCATGGCCGGAGGTGGCGGCGGAAGCGGTGGAGGCGGAGGAGGAATCTTCTCCGTTGGAAAGAGCCAGGCCAAGGTGTTTGACAAGAACAGCAAGGTGAAGGTTACCTTCAAGGATGTAGCCGGTCTTGAAGAGGCTAAGGTGGAGATCATGGAAATCGTGGACTTTTTGAAGAGTCCGTCGAAATATACCAGCCTGGGAGGCAAGATTCCTAAGGGAGCGCTTCTTATAGGCCCTCCAGGTACAGGAAAGACCCTGCTGGCCAAGGCCGTGGCAGGAGAGGCAAACGTTCCGTTCTTCTCCATGAGCGGAAGTGATTTTGTGGAGATGTTCGTCGGAGTGGGAGCTTCCAGGGTAAGGGACCTCTTCAAGCAGGCGAAGGAAAAGGCTCCTTGCATCGTATTCATAGATGAGATCGATGCCGTAGGAAGAGCCAGGGGCAAGAATGTCGGATTCTCTTCCAACGATGAAAGGGAGAATACGCTGAACCAGCTCCTTACCGAAATGGACGGATTCGGGACCAACAGCGGCGTTATCATACTTGCCGCAACCAACCGTGCCGATATCCTGGACAAGGCACTTATGAGAGCCGGCAGGTTCGACCGCCAGATAACCATAGACCTTCCGGAACTGAAGGACCGCGAGGCTATCTTCAAGGTTCATCTCAAGAAGCTTAAGCTGGATCCGGATCTTGATACAAGTTTCCTTGCAAAGCAGACTCCTGGATTCAGCGGAGCTGATATTGCCAACGTCTGCAACGAGGCAGCCCTGATTGCAGCGCGCCACAACAAGAAGCACGTTGACAAGCAGGACTTCCTGGATGCCATAGACAGGATTGTCGGCGGTCTGGAGCGCAAGAGCAAGATTATCCCTCCTTCAGAAAAGCGTACTATCGCCTTCCACGAGGCCGGGCACGCTACAGTAAGCTGGTTCCTGCCGAACGCGAATCCGCTTCTGAAGGTTACCATAATTCCGCGAGGCAAGGCCCTCGGAGCAGCCTGGTATGTGCCTGAAGAGAGGCAGATTATGACCAAGGAGCAGATGATGGACGAGATGGCGAGCCTTATAGGCGGCCGTGTCGCTGAGGAAATAATAAACAACAAGATTTCTTCCGGCGCTCTCAACGATCTTGAGAGGCTTACCAAGATGGCTTACGCCATGGTTGCCTACTACGGCATGAGCGATAAGGTTGGAAATGTTTCCTGGTACAACTTCCAGGAGGATGGCTATCAGCTCTCCAAGCCGTTCAGCGAGAAGACCGCAGAGATGGTGGACAATGAAACCAAAGCCCTTATTGACAAGGCTCACCAGATGGCGAAGGACGTCCTTGAAAGCCACATGGACGGTTTCAAGCAGCTGGCCCAGCTTCTCCTTGAGAAAGAGGTGATCTTTGCAGAGGACCTCGAGAGAATCTACGGCCCTAGGGTAAAGGAACTCGAGGCTGAGGCTCCTGCAAAGGAACTCCCAGAAACACCTCAGGAACTTCCTGAGAACACAGAAGCAAAGACTGAATAAAACAGCCTGATATGAAAGAGTTTATGATAAGGACAATCAGCGGGGTGGTGTTCACTGCCTTGACCCTGGCATCACTTATTATCGTTCCCCATGACCCGCTTCCTTTCCTTATCCTCTTTTCTTTCTATCTTGTCAGAACCGACTACGAATATCTCCGCCTTACGATAGGCAAGGGGAAGGTGGTGCTCAAGATTGTTTCTATGGTCGCCGCCTTATTATTGTTCTTGGCTTTGGCTTTGATCCTTTGCTTTGACCATGAGGCTGACTTTTCAGTTTATATCCTGATAGTTCTGCTGCTTCTGGTCATCGCGATTCCTGTAGTCGATCTTTTGGAGGGAGAGAAGTTTTACATGTCGTTTTCCCTGTCTTCCCTTTTATACCTGGCTTTGCCATTTTCACTGTTGTCAGGGGTTTCTGCCATTTCAGTTCAGATTTCTTACAGTGAAGCCGGTTCGTATTATTTTGACGGATGGGCTATCGCTTCCCTGCTGATCGTGATGTGGATGGGGGATGTGGGGGCATATTGCATAGGAACGGCTTTCGGGCAGGGTGAGAGGGGGCATAAGCTCATGCCTTCCGTTTCCCCGAAAAAATCCTGGGAGGGAGTATATGGAGCCGTAGTGCTTTCTGTTATTACGGCAGTTGTACTCAGGGC
This sequence comes from Bacteroidales bacterium, assembly GCA_017961175.1. Lineage (GTDB taxonomy): Bacteria > Bacteroidota > Bacteroidia > Bacteroidales > UBA932 > Egerieousia. The sequence continues at coordinate 41,816 of JAGCXV010000009.1, read as the reverse complement.
ATTCAACCTTCTGCTGCCACAATTCCCTTACTTGGTTTCCGCTCTGTTCGGCCTGGTGGTATGTATCTTCAGCGTATTCGGCGATCTGGTCGAGAGCAAGATCAAGCGCCATTTCCAGAAGAAGGATGCAGGCAGGATAATGCCAGGGCACGGGGGACTTCTTGACAGGTTCGACAGCGGGCTTCTGGCCTGGCCTGCAGCATTCTTGTTTTATTTGATAGCAATGTTTCTTTATTGATGATACACAAGGAAGGCCGCATATCAGTCTTGCTGACATTCTTTGTCTTTGCCGTGGTTGCCGTTGCAATTATGCTGGCGTTCGGCGTAAACTGGATAACGGTTATCCTGGCTTTGATTCTATTGGGGTTGTTCTGCTTTGTAGCGTATTTCTTCAGGGATCCGCATCGCGGAGTGATATCATCATCAAATAATGAAATCCTGTCTTCTGCAGACGGGGAGGTTGTGATTATTAAAGAGGCTGAGGAAAACGAGTTCCTGCATTCAAGGTGCATCCAGGTATCGGTTTTCATGAGCATCTGGAGCGTGCACGTAAACTATTATCCGGCAGGAGGAAGGATCCTTTACAGCAATCACCATTTGGGGAACTATCTTGTCGCCTGGCATCCAAAGTCTTCAGAGAAGAACGAGAGGACTTCCGTGGGGATACGGCTGGATTGCGGCAAGGATATGCTTGTAAGGCAGATTGCCGGCTATGTGGCACGCAGGATAGTGTGCTACGCAAAGCAGGGGGATGTCGTCGCCGCAGGGCAGCAGATGGGATTCATAAAGTTCGGAAGCAGGGTGGATTTCTTCCTGCCTCTTGGGTCTGAGATTCTTGTAAAGGAGGGCGACAAGGTCCGCGCCTGCCAGACGGTTATAGCTAAAATCAAGTAGTTTACCAAGCAATTATTTTTCTCTCTAGCCTTCGCTTCGCTCATCCCTCCCATCATACGCCTTGGAGTTTCTTGATGGCCTTGCCCGGATCTTCCGCTCCGAAGACCGCGCTGCCTGCTACAACCACATCAGCACCGGCATCGGCGATTTCCCCGATATTTCCGGCGGTCACTCCGCCATCCACTTCAATCAGGCAATCAGGATTGTTTTTCTCAATGAGCTTTTTAAGCTCTGCGATTTTTTCTGTGCAGTAAGGAATGTACTTCTGCCCGCCGTAACCCGGATTGACGCTCATTATCAGGATGTAATCGGAGAACCTGACGACATCTTCAAGAAGCTTGACGCTGGTGTGCGGGTTGATGGCGACTCCGGCCTTCATGCCCAGTTCCTTGATTCTCTTTATGGTGCGGTCGAGATGGTTGCAGGCCTCATAGTGGACGCTGATGGAACCTACGCCCAGGCTCCTGTACAATTCAAAGAACTTCTGCGGCTCTACAATCATCAGATGGGCTTCTACCGGAATGGTGGCTCTCTTGCAGATGGTTTCCACTAGTGGAGTTCCATAGGAAATGTTTGGTACAAAGACTCCGTCCATAATGTCCAGGTGGATTATGTCCGCATAGGCATTTACAAGGTCAATGTCCTTTGCCAGGTTGGCAAAGTCCGCTGCAAGCATCGATGGGGCTACAATCATCCGTTTCATACTCTGTTGTCTGTAAGTTTAATAACCGCTGCCGTTATCCCAGTAGCTGGCGTTCTTCTTGAACTGGAGAAGGTCTGCCAGGGATGAAGCGTTGGCGCTGATCCTGAAACTCCAGCTCTCCCATTTTCCGTTAGGAATCCAGGAGAAGCTTATGTTGAAGCAGTGAAGGCTGAACGAACCTGAGAGCTGGGTAGTGGTCAACTTCATTTTGGTAAGGTCCACACCGGTATTCAGGGAAATTCGCAAGTCTTTGTATATCTGAACCTGAGAGCTGATGCCCAGGGTCATCGCATGAGTGTTCTTTGTAACCAGTTGATTATTGGAGTACTGGTAAGATTTGTAGTATGAGTAGCTGTAATTGAGATTTACGCTCCACGGCATATTCGGGTCGTAGTAGTAAACCCATCCTCCAGGAATGTATTCTCCTGTTACAGGATGATAGAATATTCTCTGGTAAGAGGAGGATGTGGAGTTGGTTCCGGCTCTTGTCGGCGAGATCGGCATACCTCCTTCTGGCCTGTAGTCGGAACCCCAGCGGCTCTTTCCCTCGCCCTGGAACGTGTAGGAAGTGGAAAGGCTTGCTCCAGTCAGCCTGAATGGCTTGAAACCTCCCTGGGTAATCAACAGCTTGTCATATCTTTTTCCTCTTTCGTCTATAGCATAAGGATCCAGTGTCATATTTGCGGAAATGCCCATTTTTCCGAATACGGTTGTGGACATGTTCACGGAAATATTGCTCAGTTTCATGGAATCAGCCAGGAAATTGTAGGAACCTGCAATGTTGAGCTGGTCTATGAGTTTTACTTTCCGGACACCTTTTCCTGTTGTGTCTCTCTGCGATTTTACCTTGGCCTCCAACGTGTTGCCGAAGCTGAAGTTCATGCCGGCATTGCTTCCCATCCCCGGAGGGGAATAGAGCTGCCCGGCATATTTGTTATAGACTACGGAATGAGGTTTGCCATCTGGATCCACATACTCATAGGTGCGGTAGCCATTAGCCTTTGTGCCCATTTCAGGAGTGTAGTTGAAACTGATGCTTGGGGTAATGATATGCCTCATTGCCTGGAGCTTGCTGTTCTTCCCGAAGTTGAAAAGTCCGTAGATCCTGGTATTGAAGGACAGGTTGAAACTGTATGTTTGCGTAAGGCCGAATGTGCTGAAAGGATCAGATAACTCTGTGACGGCCTTGCGTTGCCTGGTATCGTAGTACTGGTGTGATTCTGAGAAATACCAGTTCATGCCGTAGTTTACGCCTGGAGATGCCTGAACATATTTCAGCACTGTGAATGTAGGAAGTCCAATGCTGAAAGTATGCTGAAGTCCGTTGCGCATTTTCTTGAAGAAATCCGGTTCTCCCACTTCAGAACTCTTGAAATTGATCTTGTTGTCGAAATGGGCCGTATAGTTGAAGGTTATGTCTTCATAGAATTTCCTCTTGCCTATCATTACCTTCCTCTTGAAAGGGTTGATCCTGCTCACCGTAAAGGTGAGGTTAGGGAGTGTAACGGCATAGGAACTGTCTCTTGAATTCTGGTTATGCAAAGCGTTTATGCTCAAGGAGAAAGGCGTTCCGGCCCAACTTTTTCCGTATGAAATGGAAGAGGAAATCTGGTTGGTCAGCGCCTGGTTTATCGTTGTAGAGTTGTATCTGCTGTTGGAAGGGGAAGAGAAGTTCACCGATGCCCTGAATGTAGTTCCGGGCCTGGCTTTCGCGTCTTGGCTATGGTTCCAGTTCAAGGAGAAGTTCTTGCTCTTGACATAATCCGGCTGGTTCTTCTCTCCTGTAATGTCCACGGAATAGACTCCTGCAAGGTTACCGGTGTATTTGTATCTCTTGGCGTATCTTGAATTAATGTTTACGGCCCAGGACCCCCTTGTGTAGATATCTACCGTTGTGGCCAGGTCCAGATGGTCCCCGAATACGAAGTAATAGCCCAATCCCTTGAGGTAGAATCCTCTGGCGGTTTCTTCTCCGTATGTAGGGAAGAGCACTCCGCCACTTCGGTTGCTGATTTTTGGAACAAATCCGAACGGAAGGGCGAACGGTGTCGGAACACCTTCTATCACGGTGTAGGCCGGGCCGAACACGGTCTTCTTGACAGGCCCCGAATTGATAACCTTTGCCGTTGTCATCTGAAGGTAGAAGTGAGGCTCCTCAGCGTCGCAGGTAGTGTAAATACCTCTGGCGATGTTGATGGAGTTGTCCGCCATCTTCTTGATATACTTGCCTTTGATGTTGCCGTCTCCTTCCTGCGTCATCATGTTCCTGATCTTGGCCTTCTTGGTGTCGAAGTTGTAGTAGACGCTCTCCATAGTGTAGGTGTTCTTGCCTTCCTTTAGTTCCGGATTGCCCTTGATTACTCCGGTCGAATCCGGGAGACCTTTTGCGAACACCGTCTTTGTCTGCACGTTATAGGCGATATAGTCTGCCTTGATTGATATGTTGTCGTAGGTTACGGTAACATCTCCATAGTAGTAGAGCATCCGTTTTCCATCCGTGAGGATTTCCACGCTTGAGTCTCTTCCCGTGGAGAAAACAGGCTCCTTGAGAGTGGAAATGAGGGATGAATCAACTATGAAGAGTGAATCGTTGAGGTTTAGGGAGTCTTTGCCGAGGGAATCTTTTGCCGCGATGCTGTCCAGAACCGGAATAGTGTCTCTGAAGGAAGGCATTCGGGAACCTTTTGCCGTATGCTTCCCCGGGGTAAAGCCCCAGATGGAGGCAAGCAGCAGGGCGCACAGGGCCACATTGCAGGTTTTCCTTATTATTCTTCCTATAGACATAACTATCTAAGGTCTCTTTTCAGCTTTTATTTGTAAATTTGTCAGCAAAGTACAAATGTAGCAATATTTTTGTAACCGATTTATAAAAAGGGAATGATATGAGGCTTCTCTCCGGCATAGGACGCATTGCATTTACCGTAGCGCTGGCGGCGGTCCTCTCCGGAGTTTCCCTGCCGCTAAGCGCCCAGAACAGCACAGGACGGGTAAAGTGCGTGGTTCTGGACCCGGGGCACGGCGGCCACGACCACGGCTGCATGAGCAAGGACCGCAAATACAGCGAGAAAAACATCGTCCTTTCCGTGGCTCTTAAGCTGGGCAAGATCATTGAGGAGGAACATCCTGATGTCAAGGTCATATATACAAGGAAAAAGGACGTCTTCATTCCTCTGGCGGAAAGGGCCGACATTGCCAACCGCAACAAGGCGGACCTTTTCCTGTCCATCCACGTGAACGCAAATCCTTCCGTTGTTCCTTCCGGCAGCGAGACCTACACTATGGGATCTCACGTCAGCGACAAGAACTTTGAGGTTTCCAAGAGGGAGAATGCCGTAATCAAGATGGAGGATGACTACACGACCAAGTATGAGGGCTTCAATCCTGATTCTCCGGAGTCCTACATCATATTTTCCCTGCTCCAGAACGCTTATTCCGAGCAGAGTATAAGGTTTGCCAGTTTCATCCAGGACGAGTACCGGAAGGGCCCTGTTTCCGTTAACAGGGGTGTAAGGCAGGCCGGTTTCCTGGTTCTGTGGCGAACAACGATGCCTTCCGTCCTTACGGAAATAGGCTTCCTTACCAATGCTGCCGACAAAGCCCGGATAACCACTCAGGAAGGCCAGCAGATGATTGCCCGCCGCCTGGCAGATGCTTTTACAAGGTACTGCGATGATTACAGCAGCCGCTACGGCAACCCGGAAGAAACATCACAGGACGAGAACACGCAGGAAGAGACTCCAAAAGCTGAGACTCAGCCGGAAACCCAGCCTGAGACTCAGACAACTGAGCCGCAGCAGCCGGAAGTCCAGAATCCAGAGCCTGTAAAGCCAGAAGTGAAACCCGTTTCTCAGGTCAGGTATTCCATCCAGATTATGGCGGCAAAGAAGAAACTCAAGAGCAATTCCTCTGAGTTCAAGGGGCTTAAGGGTGTCCAGAGTATCTATGACAACGGTTTCTACAAATATCATTACGGAGATTATGATACTAGGCAGAAGGCGGCGGCGATTCTGGGTGACGTGAGAAAAAAATTCCCTCAGGCCTTCATTATCGCGATAAAAAATGGTAAAATTGTAACCAGATAATAATTGATCATGAAAATTTCCAGCAGTCAGAAAATAGGCATATTCGTCATAGCGGTGGGTGTGGCGCTTTTCCTGGCCTTGAACTTCCTTAAGGGTTACGAGTTGTTCAAGAAGAGGAGCACTTATCACACTTACCTCCCTGAAGTTGAGGGGCTTGCTGCCACTTCTCCGATCTATATCAGGGGCTTTAAGGTTGGAACCATCGAGAAGATAAAGCTGGATCCTGTCAGAGACAGTTTCCTTGTCAGCTTCAACGTCACGAACGATTACCTTATACCTATAGATACAAGGGCTGAGGTTTACAGTTCCAATCTTCTGGGAGGCAAGGCTTTGAGACTGGCTCTGGGAGATTCTCAGATAGGGGCGAGAGACGGGGATACCCTTAAGGGAAAGAGCGTTCCGGATATGCTCAGTGTGCTTTACGGTTATGTGGGACCGCTCAAGGACAAGCTGGAGGAAACCGTGGATAACCTCAACTCCGTTCTTTCTGCCGTAAACCAGACCTTGGATTCTGCAGCAAGGCAGGATCTGCATTCTTCTCTCAGAAGGCTGGACGGTTCCCTGGCAAATATCCAGAAACTATCCGCTTCACTGAACGGTATGACTCCTGACCTGTCTTCATCGCTGAAGAATATAAATACCCTTACCCAGGATTTGAGCGCTCCTGACGGAGACCTGAAGGGAGCTATCGCAAATGTCAACAAGACAGCGGAAAACCTTTCTGCCGTCCGTCTGCAGGAAAGTCTGGATAGATTGAACTCAGTGCTTGACAAGCTCCAGTCTCCGAATTCCACCACCGGAAAACTGATGGGAAACGACGACCTGCACAATTCCGTGGACAGTTTGCTCAACGATATAGACGGAATGGTAAAAAAGATAAAGGCTAACCCTAAAAAATATATCAAAGTAAGTGTGTTCTGATTAGACATTTAGCTACGCAATTTGGTGCAAATATCTGATATAGGCAATATTATAAAACCGTAATTTTTTTCGTGCTGATTTATAGGGCTCTTAAATTTATCCTTAAAAAAACAAGAGCTGGAGATATTTTTTTTTAACTTTTTATTTACCATTTTTGTTCTGCCAAACCACGGCGCTTTTTTTTTCTAATATCATTCAAGTTTAATGAGCGAGAGCAATCACATAGAGGTGTGGGACCGTTGTCTTCAGATCATAAAGAGCAACGTTCCGGACGCAGTGTACCAGAAATGGTTCCTGCCGGTAAAGCCTATATCCCTGATTGATTCAAGCCTCACGATAGAGGTTCCTTCAGACGCCCATATGCACCATCTGGAGGAAATGCCGCTTGTGGATATTCTTGGCAAGACCCTCAAGAGGGTCATCGGCGACAAGGTAAACCTGTTCTACAATATCCAGTTCGTGAACAGCACGGTTGCCTATCCTCACCAGATGCTTGAGGTTGCAGGCAATCCTCCTATCGCTTTCCCGAGGAACGAGAGGGAACCTATCAATCCTTTCGTTATTCCGGGCATCCAGAAGCTGACCATCAACCCGAACCTCAATCCTAAATATTCCTTCGAGAATTTCATTGAGGGCCCTTGCAACCGCCTTGCAAGGAGCGCGGGCGAGAGAGTGGCTTCCACACCTGGCAACAATCCGTTCTGCCCGCTGTTCATCCATAGCGGATCCGGTCTTGGAAAGACCCATCTTTCCCAGGCTATCGGCTTGAGGGTAAAGCAGCTGCATCCGGAAAAGATAGTCCTCTACGTTAGCGCCCATACTTTCAAGACGCAGTATCAGAACGCTACTGTAGGAAACAAGGTTCCTGACTTCCTGCATTTCTACGAGCAGATTGATGTGCTGATTCTCGATGACGTTCAGTACTTCTCTGGAAAGAGTGGTACCCAGAACGCTTTCTTCCACATATTCAACTATCTGCAGCAGGCCGGAAAGCAGCTTATCCTGACTTCGGACGTTGCTCCGGGCAACCTTAAGGATATGGAGACAAGGCTGATCCAGAGATTCAAGTGGGGGCTTACCGCAGAGCTGTTGACTCCGGATTTCGATACAAGGGTGAAGATAATCAAGGCCAAGAGCGCCAACGAGGGAATCGTGCTTGGGGAAGAGATTGTCAATTATCTGGCATCCAAGGTTACCGGAAGCGTCCGCGAGCTTGAGGGAACGATTCTTACGCTTCTGGCTCATTCCACATTCAACAGGGAGAACATAACCCTTGACCTTGCAAAGAAGGTTACACAGCAGATAGTGAACGTGGATTCTTCAGAGATTTCTCTGGAGAGAATCCGCAACACGGTGTGCGATTATTTCAAGATTTCTCCGGAAACCATCGTTTCCAAGACCCGCAAGAGGGAGATTGTCCAGGCCCGCCAGATTACGATGTACCTGGTGCGCAACCTTACCAAGACCTCCCTTGCATCCATAGGCAGCCAGATGGGAGGAAAGGACCACGCCACCGTTCTCCACGCCTGCAGCACCGTTTCTGACCTTATAGACACAGACCGCAACATAAGACGCTATGTTGCAGACCTGGAGCGTCAGCTTAAGGGCGGAAAATAATCCTGCGATTACGTAAACAACAAATAATACATAGTTATGGATAGCAAGAAAGTTCTTGAAATCTTCAAGGAAATTACAACCGTTCCCCGCGAGAGCGGTCACGAGGAAAAGATAATCAAATGGCTTCTGGATTTCGGAAAGAAGCACAAGCTCGGAGCAAAGAAAGACAAGGTGGGCAATGTCCTTCTGACCAAGAAGGCAGACAAGGGTATGGAGAAAGTCCCTGCCATCATAATGCAGAGCCATTGCGACATGGTATGCGAGAAGAATCAGGGAGTAAAGCACGATTTTGCCAAGGATTCTATCAAATACTGCATCGAGGACGGATGGATGATAGCCAAGGATACCACTCTGGGTGCAGACTGCGGTATCGGAATGGCGGCTCAGCTGGCGGCTCTCATTGACCCTAAGATGAAGACCGGAAAGCTGGAGGCCCTGTTTACCATCTCCGAGGAAACCGGACTGGACGGAGCCGAGGCTCTGGAAAAGGGCTTCTGCACGGGAAATATCCTTCTTAACCTGGATTCCGAGGACGAGGGCGAGCTTTGCATCGGATGCAACGGCGGAATAGACACCACCGCCGTATTTACCTACAAGGCAGTTCCTCAGACAAAGGAATATCTCAAATATAAGGTAAGGGTATTCGGCAGCCAGGGCGGCCACAGCGGAGACGACATCAACAAGAACCGCGTAAACGCAAACCAGATGCTCCTGCGTTTTCTCTACAAGGTTCTGGACAAGCACCGCATTGAACTCTACGAGATTGACGGTGGCAACAAGCGCAACGCCATCCCTAGAGACGCTCACGCAATCTTCGGATTCCCTAAGAGCGCAAAGGCTTCCGTAACAAAGATTTTCAACCAGGTAAGGGATGAGGTTAAGGCGGAATTCGCCATTCCTGATCCGGGTGTCCAGATGGAACTTGTTCCGGTTGAGTGCAAGCTTAAGGCAATAGACGAGAACACTGCTGCTTCTCTGATATTTGCCGGAGTTGCCTCTCCTCACGGATCTTACAAGATCAGCGACACTATTCCTGGCCTGATAGAGATTTCCACAAACTTCGCTTCCATCAAGATGAGGCCGGGCAACAAGATTGTGATCGGTTCCAGCCAGAGAAGCGCAGTGGTAAGCGAAAGGCGCTGGATGGCTCAGCAGATGGAGGCTTGCTGGGCAATGGCCGGTGCAAAGGTTACCCACGAAGGAGAGTATCCGGGATGGATTCCTAAACTTAACTCTCCGATTCTGGAGCATTGCAAGAAGGTTTACAAGAAGCTCTTCAAGACAGATGCAAGGGTTATCGTAACTCCTGCAGGACTTGAGTGCGGACTGTTCAGCCAGAAGTTCCCGGACTGGGACATGATATCATTCGGTCCTACACTCAGAGGCGTTCACGCCCCTGGTGAAAAGCTGGATCTGGCTTCTCTGGACAAGTTCGTGAAATTCCTTGAGCAGCTTCTGGTTACAATCAAATAATCAGTTCCAGACGGTGAATATTGCAGCGAGCCCTGGCCTTTTCCGGCCAGGGTTTGCAGTTTAATAAAATCTGTGCTATATTTGCGTACTATTTCTGCGGGAGTCTCCCGCAGGCGGGATCCAAAAGATCCATTTTGTTCCCAAATTATTTACACATTTTTTATGTACGACATTATTGAACTTAAGTCCAAGAGTTTTGAAGAACTTTTGGAAATCGCACAGAAGCTTGACATTGCAAAGCCAAAGTCCTTCTCTCAGGATGACCTTGTTTACAAGATTCTTGACGAGCAGGCTATCAAGGCAGCAGGGCAGCCGGAGGAGAAGCCTAAGCGCAAGCCTAGGCAGAAGGTGAAGAATCAGCAGGCTTCGACAGAAAACAATGAAACAAATTCCCAGGCCACAGCGGAAGCCCCGAAAAAGCGTGGCCGCAAGAAGAAAGAGATAGCCCAGCCTGCACAGCAGCCTGAAGCCCAGGCTCCTGCAGCAGAACCTAAACCAGAGGCAAAACCTGAAGAGGAAAAGCCGGCAGAGGCTCAGGACCAGAACCGCCAGCCTAGGCAGAAGAGGCCGAGAATCCAGAGGCAGCAGCAGGCTCCTTCTCTGTTCGACCAGGCTCCTGCAGCCGAAAATCCTGAAAAGCCAGCCGCTCAGCCAAAGCCACAGGAGCAGAAACCTCAGGAGCAGCCAAGGCAGCAGGAATCTCAGCCGAAGCCTCAGGAGCAGCAGAGGCCTCGCCAGGAAAGGCCGCAGAACAATGAAAGGCCTCAGAATAACGAGCGCAATCATGAGCGCCAGCAGAATGGTGAAAAACAGAATGAGCCGGAAGAGAAAACTCAGAAGTTTGAATTTGAGGGCGTTGTAAAGGCAGACGGCGTTCTGGAGATTATGCCGGACGGCTATGGCTTCCTGCGTTCTTCAGACTACAACTACCTCAATTCCCCGGATGACATTTACGTATCGCAGAGCCAGATAAAACTCTTTGCGCTCAAGACCGGAGATACCGTATTCGGAGAAATCAAGCCTCCGAGAGAGGGTGACAAGTATTTCCCTTTGGTAAAGATCGATTCCATCAACGGAAGGGATCCGGCTTTCATCCGCGACAGGGTTCCGTTCGATTTCCTTACTCCGCTTTTCCCGGAGGAGAAGTTCAACCTTCTGGGCAATGGCCACAATAATCTGTCTTGCAGGGTAGTGGAGATGTTCGCCCCTATAGGCAAGGGCCAGAGAGGACTTATCGTGGCACAGCCTAAGACCGGTAAGACCGTTCTCCTGAAGGAGATTGCCAACGCCATCGCAGACAACCATCCTGAGGTTTACCTGATAGTTCTTCTTATCGACGAGCGTCCTGAGGAGGTTACCGATATGGCAAGAAGCGTAAAGGCTGAGGTTGTGGCTTCTACCTTCGACGAGCCTGCAGAAAGGCACGTGAAGGTTGCCAGCATTGTACTGGAGAAGGCCAAGAGACTGGTAGAGTGCGGACACGATGTGGTTATCCTCCTGGATTCCATCACCCGTCTTGCCAGGGCTTTCAACACGGTTCAGCCAGCCAGCGGAAAGGTTCTCAGCGGCGGTGTGGACGCCAACGCTCTCCACAAGCCAAAGAGATTCTTCGGAGCAGCCCGTAACGTTGAGAACGGAGGTTCCCTCACCATCATCGCTACCGCCCTTACAGAAACGGGAAGCAAGATGGACGACGTTATCTTTGAGGAATTCAAGGGAACCGGCAACATGGAACTCCAGCTGGACCGCAAGCTGTCCAACAAGAGAATCTTCCCAGCCGTAGACGTAACGCTCTCATCCACAAGAAGGGACGACCTGCTTGTAAACAAGGAGGCCTTGAACCGAATCTGGATATTGAGAAATTACCTCTCCGACATGAACAGCGTGGAGGCTATGGAATTCATGAAGGCCCGTCTGGAAAAGACCGCCACCAACGAGGAATTTCTCGTCACCATGAACGGCGACGCCCTGAAATAATCCCCTGAAGTGATAATTTTTAAACATTACAGATATGAAAAAGATAGTAGCAAGCCCTAAGGCACCGGCAGCTGTAGGAACATACAGTCAGGCAGTTGTAGCAGACAACACCATTTACGCATCCGGCCAGCTTCCTATCGATCCGGCAACCGGAGAGTTTGTTCCGGGAGGATTCAAGGAGCAACTTACACAGGTTTTCACCAATCTCAAGAACGTGCTTGAGGAAGGAGGATTCAAGATGAGCGACGCTGTTAAAGTTACCTGCTATCTGCAGGATCTGTCAAACTTCGGAGCACTGAACGAAGTTTATGCCAAGTTCTTCAGCGAGCCATACCCAGCAAGGGTAGCCTATCAGGTAGCAGCTCTGCCGAAAGGCGCGATGGTTGAAGTTGACATCATCGCTGTTAAGTAACACACGGGGCGATGGTGCCCGGCAAGTATCTGATTATCAAAGTGAACGGAAATAACCGCATCCTCTGTGATGCGGTTATTTTGTATTAGGCTGATTTCCTGCGTGTTATAGAGCACCATCGCCCTATATACAAAAACCAATCATTCCGGCTGCGATTCCCAGGACGGCGCAGAATGCTTTGCTGAGGATCCAGCTCTTTTTGCTCTGGGCAAGGAGCGGTAGGGAGACGTGTCCCTGCTGGCTGATGGCGCTGGCCAGAAGCACGTAGAACGGTAGAGTCCCCTGAGCCACAAGCAGGATGAACACCATGTGTGGGCCGCTCTGCGGAATAAGACCTATTGCCGCAGCAGCCAGAATTACCAGCGGCATATAGCCCTCGTGCCCTGAAATCCAGTCTTCTATATCAATGTATTCTGTAAGCACCCCGCAGAGAATCAATGCTCCGAATGACCAGAGAAAAACGCTTGGAAGATGCTTCTTTATGATATGCTCCCAGACGTGTTCCTTAAAGAAATGCCTGAAGTTCCTTTCCTTTTTGTGCTCCTTGTCTTCCTGATGGATCTGGAAACTCTCAGGACAAAGGCTCTTCTGGCGGTTCTTCCTGAGAAGGTTTATGACAAGCCCTGCGCAGAAGGCTATGGCGCAAAGTATGGCAAGCAGCTTGAAAAAGAGGGCTGGGGATGTCGCCAGGAGAACGAAGGCCTCGTCTCCGGTAGCGGCGATCATCGTTGAAATCAGGGCTCCTGCCCCGATTATCGAGTGGGTGTAGAGGGATACGGATGCAAATCCTCCGACGCAGCCCGGTATGGCTCCGAGAAGGGTACCTGTAATAACCTGGCGGATAGGGGAATCCTTCAGCGTTTTAAACCATCTTCCCCTGTTTTCTATGTTCAGGTACTCTATAAGAAGCATCATTATGATTACAAGCCCCGTAATCACAACGGCTCCCTTCAGGGCGCCTGTCAAAATGGAAAGAATCTGGCTGAAATCCATTTATTTCTTTTCTTCCTCGCGATAGAGTTCTATCATCTGTTCTGCTGCCATGAAAGAATCGATCTGGCCGGCAAGAACCTGGTCCTCCATTTTCTGGATTGCTTTCTCAATCTTCGGGTTATCGTAGAAGTCGTTCCTGAGAGTCTCGTTAATGTGCTCGTACATCCAGTACTTGGCCTGCTGGCGGCGTTTGATGTCGTAATAGCCGTTTTTGCGAACTAGCTTGAAGTATGCATCAATCTTTTCCAGGATTTCCGGAAGGCCTTTCTTGGTAACGGCAGAGGATGTAACCGCCGTCGGAACCCAGCCGGACTCTGTTGGCGGAAACAGATGCAGAGCATTGGCATACAGTGCCTTTGCGCCTTCTGCCTTCTCTATGTTGGACCCGTCTGCCTTGGTTATGGTGATAAGGTCGCTCATCTCCATGATGCCTCTCTTGATGCCTTGGAGGTCGTCTCCTGCGCCGCTGAGCATAAGCAGCAGGAAGAAGTCGCTCATGCTGTGGACGGCGGTCTCACTCTGTCCGACTCCAACGGTTTCTATGAAGATCACGTCATAGCCGGCCGCTTCGCAGAGGAGGATGGTTTCCCTTGTCTTGCGGGTAACGCCTCCCAGAGAACCTGCGCTTGGCGAAGGCCTGATAAACGCATTCGGGTCTTTGGTAAGGGTTTCCATCCTGGTCTTGTCTCCGAGGATGGAGCCCTTGCTCCTCTCGCTGGAAGGGTCTACCGCCAGCACTGCAAGCTTGTGGCCCGCTTCGGTAATGTAGCCGCCGAAAGCCTCTATGAATGTGCTCTTTCCAGCTCCCGGAACGCCCGTGATGCCGATTCTCATAGTGCGTACCTTGCTCTTGCGGATCTTTTCCTGGCAGCCGATGATAATCTCTTTAGCCAGTGCCCTGTGGGCAGGGTTGGAACTTTCTATGATGGTGATGGCCTTTCCCAGGATCGCCCTGTCTCCGGCAAATATGCCCTTGAGATATTCCTTGGCGGTAAGGACTGACGGTTTCTTCTTTACAAAGAAGTTCTTTATGTAAGGATTTACAGTGGGCTGGGAGTCTACTCCGTCGTTTACCACAAGTGCGGTGTCGTTAGCCTTGCTTTTCTTCGGAGGCCAGTCCTCTGTGGTTGCGTCTATCTTGTTGCTCATATTCTATCTTTCAGGCCAGATGGTTCCGCTTGAGAAAATCGTTACAAGAGGCCTGTCTGGCGAATTTGTTATCAGTGTAATTATGAATACTTTGTCCATTTCTGCCTGGCGCGGGTGGATTTTGGCCTTAAGGGTTCCGGTGCCGCCTGCCTTGATTCTGGAAGGGCAGCTGATGTCCATCCTCTCACCGCCGGTTTCAACCTTATATATCCTCAGCTCGGATTTTCCCGGATTGCTGATTTTCACACTCAAGTCAATCGTGCTGTAGACGCCGGCGCTGTTAAACGGTATGGAACTCTTGTCCAGGATAATCTGAGGGGCCTTGTCTTTCTGCTCTTTGCTCAGCGATGTGTAAGGCGTAAGGATGGTTGCCTCGCTGGAGAACTCTCCCGCCTTCTTGCCGTCGCAGAGTATGGTGGCCTTGTAGAAATTCTTGCCCCACTTCTGGCTGCCCTTGCGGGTATCTATGCTATAGGAAATGGTTGCGCTTTCTCCCGGGCCTATAACAGAAGGGTTTATGGAAATCTCCAGAGCAGGATCCGCATCGGCGAAGCTTACCTTCACTTTCTTTTGAGATATGTTTACCACATTCTCCTTGAGAGACTTTTTCAAGCCCTGCTCTATCTGCCCTCCGTTCTGGACTTCTGTCTTCATTCCAAGCGGCCCGAAGTGTGCCGGATAAAGTTCACTCACCGGTTTTGCCTTGTCGTATGCAACTCCAGTAATCCTCAGAATTATAGGTTTCTGCGATGAGGATACGTAAACCGTCAGGGTTTTGTCAAACGGATAGGCTCCCTGGTCGTTGAGGTAGGTTACCTTGATGACTCCGCTTTCCCCCGGGCGGATAGGGGCCTTGTTCCACTCCGGGACGCTGCAGCCGCAAGATGAAAGTATGTTGTTTATCACAACAGGCTCCTTGCTGATATTCGTGTACTTGAACTCGCATTTCTTCTCTCCGCTGCCATACAGGATCTTGCCGAAGTTATGGACGGTCTTGTCAAATTTCAAAGATGTTGTATGTCCAGTCTGAGCCATCGCCGAGCCGCAAAAAATGGCAAGAGCGGCTATTACCGCAGATGCCTTTCCGAATATGTTCAACCCCTTTTTCATAATAGTTTCCAAAGATACCGATTAATTGTTAAATTTGTCCGTTTGCAAGAAAATTAAATACAATTTAAATACAGTTCAAACACAGTTATGAAGTTAACAAACAAACTTTCTTTCCTTGCAGTTGCAATTATCGTGCTTGCCGGCATTTTTGCAAGCTGCAAGAATGAGTACGCTACAATCAAGGGTGATCCTACTAACACAAGGATCTATACCCTGGACAACGGTCTTACCGTTTACCTGACTCCAATGCACAAGGAGCCAAGAATCCAGACCTACATCGCTGTAAGAGTCGGCAGCAAGAACGACCCTTCAGAAACCACTGGTCTGTCCCACTATCTTGAGCACATTATGTTCAAGGGTACAACCAACTATGGTACAACCAACTATGAGGCTGAAAAGCCGCTGCTGGACCAGATTACCGAGGAATTCGAGAAGTACAGGACAATGACCGATCCTGAGGAGAGGAAGGCACAGTATGCCAAGATCGACTCCATCTCCTATGCCGCATCAGAGTATTTCATCGGTAACGAGTATGACAAGATCATGGCCCAGATGGGAGCTCAGGGAAGCAACGCTTTCACATCCTTCGATATGACCGTTTATACCGAGGATATTCCTGCAAACCAGGTAGAGGCTTGGGCAAAGGTTCAGAGCGACCGTTTCAAGAATATGGTTATCCGCGGATTCCATACCGAGCTTGAGGCTGTTTACGAGGAGTGCAACCTTGGACTTTCCAACGATGGCGGAAACGCTGTGGATACCCTGCTGTTCGCGATGTTTGACAAGCATCCTTACGGAGAGCAGACAACCATCGGTACCCAGGAGCACCTTAAGAATCCTTCTATCGTAAACATCCAGAAGCATTTCGACAACTTCTACGTTCCAAACAACGTGGCTATCTGCCTGGCCGGAGACTTTGACCCTGACAAGGCAATCGCAACCATCAAGAAGTATTTCGGAGACTGGAAGAAGAACGACAACCTTAAACTTCTGGAGTTTGAAGACGAGGATCCTATCAATGAGCATATAGAGAAGACCGTTTACGGACTTGAGTCTCCGTTTGTGATGATGTCATGGAGATTCCCTTCTGCCTACAAAGCCGGAAGAGAAGGCCTGAACTACACTGAGGATACCCTTTATATGATGACCAACATTCTTTCCAACCGTGGTGGAGCAGGTCTGATCGACCAGGATGTAAACCGTCCTCAGAAGACTCTCGGTGCCGCTGCTTACAGCTACACCCTGTCTGACTACATCGTATTCTTCCTGGAGTGCGAGCCTAGGGAAGGCCAGAGCCTGGAAGAGGCAAAGGCTATCGTGATGGAAGAACTTGAGAAGGTTAAGAAAGGCGAGTTCGACGATACTATGCTCCAGTCTATACTGAACAACTACCGCCGTCAGCAGATGATGGCACAGGAGTCTTACAGGGCACTGGCAAGCTGGCAGTACAACGCATTCATCAACCACCTTCCTTGGAACTTTGTAATTGGTGGCGGAGACCGTCTGTCCAAGATTACAAAGGAAGATATCGTTGCTTTTGCAAACCGTCATTTCACAGACAACTATGTTCAGGTTAACAAGGTTCAGGGCCCTCAGGTAGGTGTAAAGAAGCTTGAGAAGCCGGCAATCACCGCTATCCGCACCAACAGGGACACTTCCAGCCAGTTCCTCCGCGATATGGATTCTCTGGTTAATGCCGCTGCTCCTATCGAGCCTGTATTCGTTGACTTTACAAAGGACATGAACGTAGGTGAGCTGGCAAACGGCCTGCCTTTCTACTACAAGCACAACGACGACAACGAACTCTTCAACCTCAGCTATTACTTCAAGAACGGAACCAACGACATTCCTGTACTTCAGTATGCAATGTCATATGTTCAGGCTCTGGGAACCGACACTCTGACCGCTGACCAGATCAGGTCCAAGTTCTACAACCTGGCCTGCACATTCTTTGGCGCAGCCGGAGCAAATGACGTGACAGTATCCCTGTCCGGTATCGGATCCTCCATGGACGAGGCTGTTGCTCTTCTGGAGAACTTCCTCGCTAATGTCAAGGGAGATGAGGAGCTGCTCGGAATGATGAAGCAGAACTGGGTTCTGGAGAAGATGAACGCCAAGACAAACAAGAGGGCAAACGAGAACGCAATCCAGATGTATGCTATCTACGGTCCTAAGAACCCTGTTACCACAGACCTTCTGCCGGCCCAGATCATGGCTCTGACTTCAGACGAACTGATAGGTGCAGTCAAGGATCTTCTTGCCCACAAGCACATCGTAACTTACTACGGTCCTGTTTCCCAGGAGGAAATGGCAAAGAAACTTCCTGAGATGCACAAGGTTGGAGAGAATCTCCCTGAGTTTGCCCCAAGCAACGTCTTCAAGGCATGGAGCAGCCAGACTCCTGGCGTGTTCATCGCCCCTTACAAGGCTAACCAGATTAACATGTACAGGGTAACCACTTACGACGATGTAGAGTACGATCCTGCAAAGGACGCTCTTGTAAACCTCTATGACGTTTACTTCGGAGCCGGAATGAGCTCAATCGTATTCCAGGATATCCGTGAGGCCAAGGGACTTGCATACCATGCAAGCGCACGTACGACCCTGCCTGCAAGACAGGGAGAGGTTCCATTCTATATGGCAAGGGTTTACACCCAGAACGACAAGATGCTGGACGCAATGAACGCAATGGACGAGATCATGACCGACATGCCGGCCAACCAGAAGTCCTTCGACGTTGCAAAGGCTAACGCAGTCCAGAACCTTGCAACCCGCCGTTACAATGGCGCAGACGTTATCAGACGTTACATCAGCCTGAAAGAGAAGGGTGTTGCAGAGGATTATGACAAGCAGGTATACGAGAATATCTCCAAGCTCAACCTTGAGGATATCGTAGCATACCAGCAGCAGTTCATCCGCAACCGCTCATATAACACCGGAATCCTGGGCAACCCGGCAGAACTTAACATCAAGGGTATTGCTCCAAGCTACGGTAAAGTAGTCATTCTCAGGACAGAAGATATTTTCGGATACTAGTTTTTGGATTTGGTCTGGAATTTGTATCTTTGCGTCCCAAAGAACAGAAACTATTAACAACTTAATTTAATACAACTATGGCTTACAAAATTACTTCAGATTGCGCTGCATGCGGAACTTGCCAGGGCGAGTGCCCTATGGGTGCTATCTCTGCAGGTGACATCTACACCATTGACCCAGGTCTCTGCACCGAGTGCGGAACTTGCGCTAGCGCTTGCCCTATGGGCGCTATCGTTCAGGGTTAATCGTAAAAGATAACCAAATGGAAAGAGCCCGGTTTTTCCGGGCTCTTTCTTTTTATACTTTTCTCTTTTTAGTCGGTGATGAAGGCTATATGTGCCGGAATGTCTCCTGTTGTTACCTGCCACTTTTTCACGCCGTCGCGGCTGAAACAGTAGAGAGTGCCCGGAGTTATGTAGTCTTTCGCGTCGGTGATGAAAAACTCCTTTGTTTCAGGATTTACCGCAATTCCGTAAGGGATCTGGATTTCTTCGTCCGTGCCGTCTGTAATGAGATTCCTGCTTACTATCTCCTTGCGGACCACATCGTAGATAGCATAGCTGATTTCGTTTGAATTGGTAAAGTTGTTCCACTCGGAGCAGACCACGAGAAGGGAATCTCCGCTCATAGCCATATCGGATACCGGAAGGAGTTCCAGCCAGTCCGTCACTTCATCAGTGGCTGAGCTGATGACAAATGTCTGTGGATGTATGTCGTAGCCGTCTCCCCTGGAGGAAACATATATGTTCCCGAACCTGTCCTTTTCCATCCGGTGCAGGTTGATTTCTACCATTATGGTTTTTATGACCTGGAAAGTGGCCAGATCTATCACGGAAACGGTATTGTCATAATTAGGAACGCGGTAGCCTCCTGAGTTCGCCACATAGAGCTTTCCGTTATGGACAACCATCTCTTCCGGCTGGTAGCCAACTATGCACTCGTCTACAACTTGAAGGGTTACCGTGTCTATCTTGGCTACATAGCCCTTGCGGGAGTTCGGGTCCATTTCTACCGGGCCTGCGTAAGAAGACACGTAGGCATAGCCCTCGTCAAAGGTTATGTAACGGCAGTTAGGGATCGATATCTGGGTAATGTGCATTGCAGTGCGGCTGTCCATGACCTCCACGAAGTTGGAGCAGTTGATTACGGCATAGAGCTTTTTCCCGTAAATCTGAAGGTCGTTGCCCACATCGCCGAGTTCCCTGGCGACCATTGGATTCCGGATAGGGAAGATATTCTTCATATAGATGCCGGAAGTATAGTCAAAGAAATCCAGAGAAGCCTTGTTGCTTCCCATATTGCCCTCGTTCAGAAGGTAGAAGCCGGTAACGCTTCCTTCAAACGGGGAAGTAACTTCAATGTTCGTAGGGTCGATAACCTTCAGTTCTTTCCTGCAGGATGACGCCGCCACAATCAATGCCAGTGCAAGTATCAGATTTATTGTCTTCATCGCGGAGCAAATTTATTGATTTTTCCGCTTTTTTTCCGCAAATTTGTCAGTTATTTCATTTGGCAGGATTGTCGTAATGAAAAGAAAAGGCAAATAAAAAATCAGATTACCGTATATGAGTACATTATCAAACATTCTGAAAAAGCTTTTCGGATCCAAGGAGGAGAGAGATCTCAAGGCTATCAAGCCGGTTTTGAACAAAGTTCTTTCAGAATACGACAGGGTAGACACCCTTTCAGACAACGAGCTTAGGGAGGAGACAAACAAGATCCGCAAGATTATCCATGACAGGATTTCAGAAGATATGGAAAGTCGCAAGGCTCTCAAGATCAAGCTTGAAGATGTGGAGATCACCGCAAGGGAGAAGGAAAAGCTGGCGGCTGAGGACGACAAGCTCAAGAAGAAAATCAACGAGGATGTGGAGGTTGTCCTGAACGAGGTGCTTCCTACCGCGTTTGCAATAATGAAGTCTACTGCCCGCAGATTCAAGGAGCACGAGACCATCAGGGTCAAGGCCACTGAATTTGACAAGGACCTCAGCACAAGGTTCGATTATGTGGAGATAGAGGACGACACCGCAATCTGGCACAACAGCTGGGTGGCTGGAGGAAATATGATAACCTGGGATATGGTTCATTATGACGTTCAGCTGATTGGAGGTATCGTACTTCATCAGGGCAAGATCGCTGAGATGGCAACGGGAGAGGGTAAGACCCTGGTTGCAACCCTTCCGGTGTTCCTGAATGCCCTTGCCGGTTTCGGCGTACATATGGTGACGGTAAACGACTATCTGGCAAAGAGAGACTCCGAGTGGATGGGGCCTCTGTACCAGTTCCATGGCCTGAGTGTAGACTGCATTGACAAGCACGAGCCAAACTCCGAGGCCAGGAAAAAGGCATATCTTGCAGACGTTACATTCGGAACAAACAACGAGTTCGGTTTCGACTACCTGAGAGACAATATGGCAGTCGGCCTGGAGGATCTTGTACAGAGGGAGCATCACTATGCTATCGTGGACGAGGTGGACTCGGTGCTCATCGACGATGCCCGTACTCCTCTTATCATTTCCGGTCCGGTTCCTAAGGGAGAGGATCAGCAGTACGAGGAATACCGCCCTTATGTTGAAAAGATCTACAGCATTCAGAAACAGGAAGCTACAAAATATCTCAACGAGGCCAAGAGACTCATAGCCCAGGGTAACGAGAAAGACGGTGGAATGGCACTTCTCAGGGCCCACAAGGCTTTGCCTAAGTACAATCCTCTGATCAAGTTCCTCAGCGAACAGGGAATGAAACAGCTCCTCCAGCAGACCAACAACTTCTATATGCAGAACCAGAACAAGGAGATGCATATTGTCACCGACCCTCTGTATTTCATCATCGACGAGCACGACAAGTCCGTGGAACTGACCGACAAGGGTAACGAGTTCATTGCCTCCCTGGTCAGCGATCCGAAGTTCTTCGTGCTTCCGGATGTGGGAGTTGAAGTTGCCGAAATCGAGAAGAAGGATATCTCCGACCAGGAGAAACTCGCGGAAAAGGAACAGCTGATTGCAGACTATGCCATAAAGGCCGAAAGGGTTCACACCGTTACCCAGCTGCTTAAGGCATACACCCTCTTCGAGAAGGATGTGGACTATGTGATCATGGACAACAAGATCAAGATCGTGGACGAGCAGACGGGCCGTATAATGGAAGGAAGGCGCTGGTCAGACGGTCTGCACCAGGCTGTGGAGGCAAAGGAGAACGTGAAGGTGGAGGCTGCTACACAGACATTTGCAACCATTACACTGCAGAACTACTTCAGGATGTACCACAAGCTGGCGGGTATGACCGGAACCGCTTCTACCGAGGCAGGCGAGTTCTGGTCCATCTACAAGCTGGACGTGGTTACGATTCCTACCAACAGGCCGGTGATCAGGAAAGACGAGGATGACCTCATATACAAGACCAGGAAAGACAAGTTCAACGCTGTGATAGACAGGATAACGGATCTCCGCAACCAGGGTCGTCCGGTTCTGGTGGGTACAACTTCAGTGGAGATTTCAGAGATGCTGAGCAAGTCTTTGAAGCTAAGAAGGATTCCTCATAACGTGCTGAATGCCAAGCTCCATGCAAAGGAGGCCGAGATTGTTGCCAATGCCGGACAGGCCGGAACGGTTACCATCGCAACCAACATGGCAGGACGAGGAACCGACATCAAGCTCGGGCCTGGTGTGGTTGAGGCCGGAGGTCTTGCAATCATCGGTACCGAGAGGCATGACAGCCGCCGTGTGGACCGCCAGCTCCGCGGACGTGCCGGAAGACAGGGAGACCCGGGATCTTCAGAGTTCTATGTATCTCTGGAAGATAACCTTATGAGACTCTTCGGAGCGGACAGGATCGCCAAGCTCGTTGACCGTATGGGTATGAAAGACGGAGAGGTACTGCAGCACAAGTGGCTGTCATCATCCGTTGAAAGGGCCCAGAAGAAGGTGGAGGAGAACAACTTCGGTATCAGAAAGAGGTTGCTGGAGTATGACGACGTGATGAACACCCAGAGGACCGTGATCTACGCCCGCAGAAACAACGCCCTCAACGGAGAGAGGATGGACGTTGACCTCCAGAATATGATCGCCGATTTTGCAGAGGCTCTGGCCACCCGCAAGGACGATTACGACTATGAAGGCTTCAAGCTTGAGATGATCAAGCAGGTTTCCATCGACCCTCAGTTCGACGAGAAATTCTTCCGCGACTGCACCAAGAACCAGATGAGCGACCTTCTGGAGCAGGCCATCGCAGACGTTATTGAAAGAAGAGGCGAGACTCTGGTTACCAAGACCTTCCCGATTGTGGAGAGAGTTTTTGAGACGCAGGCTGCCGCTTACCAGAACATAGCGATTCCTATCACTGACGGACAGAAGGTGCTGAACCTTATCGTCAATATGAAGAAGGCTATAGACACCAAGGGCAAGGAGATTCAGAAAGCCCTCGTCAGAAGCGTTACCCTCATCAAGATCGACGAGCACTGGAAGCAGCACCTCAGGGATATGGATGACCTGAAGCAGAGCGTTCAGAACGCCACCTACGAGCAGAAGGACCCTCTGATCATCTACAAGTTCGAGGGTTACAACCTCTTCTCCAGCGTTGTCGAGAACATCAGCCGAGACGTTATCTCCTTCCTTGTAAGGGCTCAGGTTAACCTGCGCGAGGACAATGACGCCCAGCTCAGGCAGGAGGCCCGCCGCAAGAAGACTGATATGAGCCGCATGAGCATGAGAAGGGATGACGGAAGCGCAGAGGCAGCTGCTGCGGCCGGAAGGCAGGAAAGAAGCAACCAGCCTGTACACGTTGAGAAGAAGGTCGGCAGGAACGACCCTTGCCCTTGCGGAAGCGGCAAGAAGTTCAAGAACTGCCATGGCAAAGGATTAGTTTAATTTCGCGATATGCAATACGACGTAATAGTAATAGGTTCAGGCCCAGGCGGATATGTTGCCGCTGTAAGGGCTGCTCAATATGGTTTCAGCACAGCTGTAGTGGAAAAGGCCGAGATCGGCGGTATCTGCCTCAACTGGGGCTGCATTCCAACCAAGGCTCTTCTGAAGTCCGCTGAAACATTCCAGGCGTTCAAGCACCTGGCTTCCTACGGTATTTCCTTTGACGGAGACAACATCGCTGATCCTGAGCGTACAAAAGACCTCAAGGCCGATGTGGCAAAGATCGTAGAAAGAGAAAGGGGAGTTGCAGACAAGATGCGCAAGGGAGTGGAGTTCCTCTTCAAGAAGAACAAGATTGACGTGATAAACGGAAAGGCCACCATTGCAGGTGAGCACACTGTAACCGTCAGTTCCGAAGCTGGCGAGAGCACTCTTGAGGGCAAGTATATCATCATCGCGACGGGAGCACATCCCAAGGCTCTGCCTTTTGCTCCGTTCGACGGAGAAAAGATAATCTCCTACAAGCAGGCTCTTGTTCCGAAGACCCTTCCTAAGTCTCTGGCCGTCATTGGTTCCGGAGCAATCGGGAGCGAGCTCGCATATTTCTATCACGCAATGGGTTGCGAGGTTCATCTGATTGAGTTCCTGGATCGGATCGTTCCTCTTGAGGATGATGATGTTTCCGCCCAGCTCAGCCGCTCTTTCCGCAAGGAGGGAATGAAGATAATGGTAAGCACAAAGGTTTGCGGAGTGGATATCGACAAAGACTCCACGGATCCTGAAAACGTAACCGTTACCGTAGAGAGCAAGAAGGGAGAGGAAAAGATCAAGGTAGAGAGAGTTCTCTGCGCGGTGGGCGTTGCTCCAAACACTGATGACCTTGGCCTTGAAAACGTAGGCATCGCCACCGACCGTGGCAAGATCTGTGTCAACAGTTTCTACCACACTGGAGTTGCCAACATTTATGCTATCGGAGACGTCATTCCTACTCCGGCACTTGCCCACATGGCTTCAGCAGAGGCAGTTGCCTGCGTCGAGCACATCGCTGAGGATGAGGGCAAGACAACTACTGACGGCAAGCATGTAAAGTTCCATCCAATAAACTATGACCACATTCCTGGCGCAACCTATACCACTCCGCAGATTGCTTCCTGCGGTATTACCGAGCGCAAGGCCAAGGATATGGGAATCAACTACAAGGTTGGAAAGTTCCTCTTCACCGCTTCCGGAAAGGCCACGGCTGCCGGAAAGACAGACGGTTTCGTAAAGCTCATCAGCGATGCCGATACAGACAAACTTCTTGGAGTTCACCTGATCGGAGCAGATGTCACCGAGATTATCGGAGGTATGGTTCTGGCTCTCGACCTGGGTGCAACAGCAGAGCAGGTGAGGAACACGGTATTCCCTCATCCTACGATGAGCGAAGCCATCCGCGACGCTGCAGAAGCATTGTAAAATATTGAGGGGTTAGCTCAGTTGGTTTAGAGCGCCTGCTTGACAGGCAGGAGGTCAGCGGTTCAAGTCCGCTACTCCTCACGGAATAACAGATTCATATCATTATCCAGGAGTTTCTTCGCCTTCATGCGTGGAATGAACTCCCATCCTCCGATCACATTGCGGTCTGAAACCTTGTCGGTTACGATTGCCTTGTTCTTCTGCAGATACTTGAAGATCATCTCCCTGTATTCCGGATAGCGGTGGACGATCCTCTCGTCTATCCTGTCGGATTCTATTCCGGCATCGTCCAGAAGTTTTCCTCCGCCTGAGGCCCTGTAGGAGGTCATTGCAACCTTGTATGTCTTTTCCGGGTCAAAGGCTGAGCCGTCCGCCATAGAGAGTATTCTGATTCTCTCTCCCTTTTCCTTGTCTATGTCTACGGTGTAATAGATTCCGGCAGCCGAGTCAAAGTTATACGAGCGGTTTACGAACGACCAGGTTTCCTGGTTGTTGCGCGGATCTTCCCTCAGCTGGATTTTCAGAAGATGTCCTGTTGTGTCTGACATTATCCAGTTGTCGTAGGAGCACTCCAGGTATTCTTTGATCTCCTTTCCGGTCATATTGATTACGAACAGCTGGTTCTCAAACGGATAGAGAGAAAACAGGTCGTTGAAAACAAGTTCTCCGGCATCGATTGTCTTGTTGTAGGTCAATGGAGCGGCGATGGATATCTCGGCTTCTGTCTGGGTAAGGCCAATGGTGTGGATGAAGTTTACATAGCCGCACATTCCCCTGTAAGCATCCCTTGTCAGCATATCTTTGTCCAGGGTGCCGACTGGTGCCAGCGTAAACTGTTTGACCTTCAGATAATCCGGATGGAAGGCATTGCTCATTGCAGTGTCTGTGGTGCTGATATCCACAGGGATGGTTTCGGCGCTCAAGGTCTTTGAGATAATCTTTCCGCCTTTGACGGTGAGGCTAACCTTTCCGTGCCCTATGTTCTTGGCGTGGCTTCCGGAATTGACAAGGCAGATGCTGTCCTGCTCGGCGATGAATGGCCTGTGGTCATGGGAACAGACCACGAAGTCCACGCCCCTGAGGGTGGAGAGGAGATCCAGCCCCTGGCTTTCAGGGTTTGAGCTGTTGCCTTCTCCGGTGCCTGAGTGGACGGCAACAATCACAACCTGCGGCTTTTCCTTTTCCCTGATCTTGTCCACATCCTGCTGGACAAGAGGAATCAGGGAGACGAAATGCATTCCGCTGAAGACGCTTTCGTCCAGCCAGGCGCTCATATTAGGATTCGAATAGCCGAGGACGGCAACCTTCAGGCCGCCTTTCTGCAATATCCTGTATGTCTGGAAGTACCTGTCTTCAAAAGGATAGTTTCCATCAGATACTTTCGAAGAGTCCTTTATGGCGTTTCCACCCAGGAACGGGATTCCGAATGCTTCCATCTGCTCCCTTACCCTGTCAAATACCGGATGGCTTGTCTCTATATCATGGTTACCTACGCAGACGGCATCGTATTTCATATAGTCCACAAGTCTCGGGAACAGGTGAGGCGATACGGTGTCCACGTAATTGAACAGGTATGGTGCATTGTCTCCCTGAAGGCAGTCTCCGGCATCCAGGAGTATGACATTATCCGCTCCAAGGCTGTCTCTGAAGCGGTTAACCAGACCGTTGATGGCAAACAGGGAATTCTTGACCGTGCCGTCCGTATAGGAAGAATCGAACCAGCATCCATGCACGTCGTTTGTTGTCAGAAGGTCAAGGGTGTATTCCCCGTCTTTTAGGGAATGGCATCCTGAAAGCATCGCCGAGGCAGCTGCCAGAGCCAAAACAAATATCTTTTTCATAACAATCTTTTGCTATGCAAATTTACTAAAATCGCCCGACAATCATTGATGATTCCAGAATCGTGAAAATCTTCCCGTACGATTGGAGAATTATGTGTTTCAATACTCTGAAATCCTGGT
Source organism: Bacteroidales bacterium (assembly GCA_017961175.1). Classification (GTDB taxonomy): domain Bacteria; phylum Bacteroidota; class Bacteroidia; order Bacteroidales; family UBA932; genus Egerieousia. Next base: position 15,168 of record JAGCXV010000009.1, on the reverse strand, counting down.
GAAAAGATATTTTTGCCATGCTATGGAAGGCAGGTTGACATTCAGGATGCTTGTGAGTGAACTGAGGGATGACGCCCTAAATCCAAACTACGGGGGCTCTTTTCTCCGCAACATATTCCTTGTACCGCCTTACAAGTATATCTTCCATCACAGGATCTGCTACTGGCTGCATGGAGTAAAACTTTTGAGACCGTTCTATTATATCTATCTTCTTTACCTGAATCATCTGAGGATTAAATATGGTATAGAAATGTCTTCCAAGTTCCATATTCCCAGGCGATTTACAATTGCTCATTCCGGCGGGATAGTGTTCTATCCAGCCTCTTGCGGGGAAAATGTCTATATCCGCCACGGGGTTACGGTAGGGGGGAAAGGACGGGCGGATTCAGGAGCTCCAAGAATAGGAAACCGTGTCGAATTCGGGGCACACAGCATCGCTATAGGGGATATCTCGATCGGAGACAATACAAGGATTGCGGCAGGAGCTGTCGTGACAAAAGACATACCTGCCGGATCAACAGTGGCCGGCATCCCCGCTAAACCAATTGGGGATCAGAACTGCTTGCGGATTTTGTAGGTGTTCCTCTGGGTGGAATTGCGGCTTATGAGCTCGGCGATGAAGCCGGTCAGGAAAAGCATCACTCCTATAACAATGACCACCAGAGCAATGTAGAACAGCGGCTGGTCTGTAACAGCCCTCATCTTAATATCTGTGAAACCCTGGGTATTGAGCTGGCTCTGCATCATATGCTGGAGAACGAGTTTGCGGATGATGATCCACAGGGCGATCGCTCCTCCGATGAGGAACATCAGGGTTCCCCACACGCCGAAAAGATGCATTGGCTTCTTGCCGAACTTCTGAAGGAACCATAGGCTCAGAAGGTCCAGATATCCGTTCATGAAGCGGTTGAGGCCGAACTTGCTCTTTCCGAACTTGCGCTTGTGGTGCTGGACTTCCTTTTCCCCGATGTTGGCAAAGCCGGCTTCCTTTGCAAGGAAAGGAATGTAGCGGTGCATCTCTCCATAGACCTCGATGTTCTTGACCACCTCGTTTTTGTAGGCCTTGAGGCCGCAGTTCATGTCGTGGAGCTTGGTCTTGGTCACCCAACGTGCGGTGGCGTTGTATATCTTTGAAGGGATGTTCTTTGTAAGTTTGTTGTCGTATCTTTTCTTCTTCCAGCCACTTACCAGGTCGTAACCTTCTTCTTTCACCATGCGGTAGAGTTCCGGAATCTCTTTCGGGTCGTCCTGAAGGTCGGCGTCCATAGTGATGACAACATCTCCCTTGGCTGCCTCGAATCCGCAGTAAAGGGCGGCGCTCTTTCCATAGTTGCGCCTGAAGCAGATTCCGTGCAGGATCTCCTTTCCACCAGCGTTGGTCTCGGCGGCGATGGCTTCTATTTCCTCCCAGCTTCCGTCCGTACTCCCGTCGTTGACCATTATTATTTCATAGGAAAGGGAGGCGGCCTCCAGGGTTTCCCTGATTCCGGAAACCAGTTCTCTCAGCGATTCCTTTTCGTTGTACAGCGCTATGACTATAGAAATGTCCATATCGGGCTTAGTTGTTGAAATTGCCTACAGGGTTGATCTTTGTGGAAGATGCCAGGATAAGAGACCAGATAACTCCATAGAGAATTGCCATGAACAAGGTTCCTGTGGATGTAAATACCTCCAGGTTGTTGGAAAACTTCTCCACGAAGACAGGATCGATGGTAGGCATTGCAGACAACTGTGTCAAATAGGCTTCCTTGGCGGCTTCCGTGCTCTCCGGACTGATGAACTTCATGTTGACGAAGGTGAATATAGCCAGTATGATTCCTGAGAAAAGGGAGGTCAGGAATCCGAAGGAGAAGACCTTTCCATAAGTTGTGAAACCTTCGACCGCAGCATTGCGAACGGAGAATTTCTTCATGGCAAACCACAGGAAGGTGATAGTGGCACCCAGTTTGAGGAGAGAAATGACTATCGCGATTATCCCCCCGGTAAAGTTCTGTGGAATAAGGGTAGATATCAGCATGAAGATGATACTGATGGCCGCAAGCTTGAGGCCTTCCACTGCTGCCAGGTTGACTTTGCTTACGGGCTCTGCCGTCTGCATTCCGTTTTCTTCCATAATAAAAGGTATGTTAGGATGAATAAGTTGTGCAAAGATATTAAATTTTGTAGATTTGCAGGCTATTTGAAGCCAAGTGCTATGTATTGCACTTGAGATAATTAACTAAAGGTATACACTATGAGTATTGTAAAGATTACATTTCCGGACGGGAGTGTAAAAGAATTTGAAAAAGGCATTACGGGTTATCAGATTGCTGAGAGCATCAGTCCCCGTCTTGCGGCAGAGGTGTTGTCTGTCTCTGTAAATGACCAGGTTACCGACCTGCGCACACCAATTGAAAACGATGCGTCCATCCGCCTGCACAAGTGGGATGATGACGAGGGAAAGAAGGCATTCTGGCATTCTTCGTCTCACCTTATGGCAGAGGCTCTGGAGGCCATTTATCCGGGCGTGAAGTTCGGAATTGGCCCGGCCATCGACAGCGGTTTCTATTATGACGTCGACCTCGGAGACAAGACCCTCACCGAGGCAGACCTCAAGAAAGTGGAAGACAAGATGCTGGAGCTGGCACGCACAGGCGAGCAGTATGTTCGCCGGGAAGTTCCTAAGCAGGAAGCTCTTGACTACTTCTCCGCAAAGGGAGACGAGTACAAGACAGAGCTCATCGGGGAACTTAAGGACGGATCGATTTCTTTCTATACAAACGGAAACTTCACGGATCTTTGCCGTGGACCGCACATCATGTCCACCTCAATGATCAAGGCCATAAAGCTGACATCCATCGCCGGAGCTTACTGGAGAGGAGACGAGAAGCGCAAGCAGCTTACCCGTATCTACGGTATCACCTTCCCTAAGAAGAGCATGCTGGACGAGTATCTTACGATTCTGGAAGAGGCCAAGAAGAGAGACCACCGCAAGTTGGGCAAGGACCTGGAGCTGTTCGCATTCAGCCAGAAGGTCGGAGCCGGCCTGCCTCTGTGGCTTCCAAGGGGCGCAGCCCTGAGGACCCGCCTGGAGAACTTCCTGAGGAAAGTACAGAGCGACTACGGATACCTTCCTGTAATCACTCCTCACATAGGCCAGAAAGAGCTCTATGTAACCAGCGGACACTGGGCAAAGTACGGAAAGGATTCCTTCCGTCCGATCACCACTCCGCAGGAGGGAGAGGAGTTCCTGCTCAAGCCAATGAACTGCCCTCACCACTGCGAGATCTACAAGACCAAGCCTCGTTCCTACAAGGATCTTCCGCTCCGCTTCGCTGAGTTCGGAACAGTTTATAGATATGAGCAGAGCGGTGAGCTTCACGGACTTACAAGAGTTCGCGGTTTTACCCAGGACGACGCTCACCTGTTCGTAAGGCCAGACCAGCTCAAGGAAGAGTTCTGCAAGGTTATAGACATTGTGCTCTATATCTTCAAGACTCTGAAGTTTGACCAGTACACAGCTCAGGTTTCTCTCCGCGACAAGGTTGACCGCTCAAAGTACATAGGAAGCGAGGAGAACTGGGAGAAGGCAGAGCAGGCCATCATAGAGTCTGCAGCTGAGAAGGGCCTCAAGACCAAGGTCGAGTACGGCGAGGCCGCATTCTACGGTCCTAAGCTGGACTTCATGGTTAAGGATGCCCTTGGAAGGCAGTGGCAGCTTGGAACCATCCAGGTAGACTACAACCTTCCTGAGAGGTTCGGTCTGGAGTATACCGGCGCCGATAACCTCAAGCACCGCCCGATCATGATCCACAGGGCCCCATTCGGATCCATGGAGAGATTCGTGGCCGTTCTGCTGGAGCATACCGCCGGAAATCTGCCTCTGTGGCTGACTCCGGACCAGTGTGTAGTGCTGCCTGTAGGAGAAAAATATGTGGATTTTGCCAAAAAAGTTTGCAATTCACTAAAAAATTCCGAAATTCGCGCCTCCATAGACGACCGCAACGAAACTATAGGCAAGAGAATCAGGGAGAACGAGTTGAAAAAGATGCCTTATCTTCTGGTTGTCGGTGAAAAGGAAATGGAGACCGGATGCGTGGCTGTAAGGCAGCAAGGCGGTCAGAATCTGGGAGTTATGAAAGTGGAAGACTTTGCGGCTCTCATAAATGAAAAAATCAAGCAGGAACTGGGAGAACCGGTTAAACCTGCAGAATAATATGTTTAACTTAAAATAGGAGGATAGCGTATCGCAGCATTCAAACCCCGTTCCGGTGGATTTAAGCCACAGGGAACCAACCAATTCCACAAGCCTGCTAACCAAGCTGGAAAGCCAGGCTTGAAAGGGCAGAAAAACTTCCGCAAGGAAGAAGAAGGCCCTCGTTTCAACGAGCAGATCAGAGTACCCGAAGTCAGGGTAGTCGGAGACAATGTGCCGGAGCAGAAGATTTACCCTATAGCTCAGGCATTGAAGATGGCCCAGGAAATGGAGCTTGATTTGGTTGAGATTGTGCCTAATGCAACCCCTCCTGTATGCAGGATAGTAGATTACCAGAAGTATCTCTATCAGCAGAGGAAGAAGGCCAAGGAAATGAAGGCCAACGCAGCCAAGACAGAGATCAAGGAACTGCGTTTCGGTCCGCAGACCGATGAGCACGACTTCCAGTTTAAGCTGAACCACGCCAAGAACTTCCTCAAGGAAGGCAACAAGGTGAAAGCGTACGTGTTTTTCAAGGGACGCTCGATCCTTTTCTCGGAGCAGGGAGAGAAGCTCCTTCTGAGATTTGCCGTAGAGCTTGAGGAGTTCGGAAAGGCGGAAAAAATGCCACTCCTTGAAGGAAAGAGGATGACAATGATAATTGCACCTATTAAAAAAAAGTAAAGATATGCCAAAATTAAAGACCAAGTCCAGTGCCAAAAAGCGTTTCGAGCTTACTGGCTCGGGTAAAATTAAAAGGCGTCATGCCTACCACAGTCATATTCTGACTAAGAAGACCACCAAGCGCAAGAGAAATCTTGCTTACTCCGGTGTTATCGCAGGCAGTGACGAGAAGAGAGTTAAACAGCTTATTCTCTCTTAATCAGTTAACTAAATTATTAACCGGACGTCCAGCAGAACAAGTCTCTTATTGGAGAAGAGCGCTGGCTTCCAAAAACAATGAATTATGCCAAGAAGTGTAAATTCTGTAGCGTCAAGAGCAAGACGCAAGAAAATCTTAAAGCAGACAAAAGGCAACTTCCACGCAAGGGCTAACGTCTACACCGTAGCAAAGAACACCCTTGAGAAAGGTTGGACACACGCCTACAACGACCGCAAGGACAAGAAAAGGAACTACAGGGTACTCTGGATCCAGAGAATCAACGCAGCCGTAAGAGCTTACGGTCTGAATTACTCCCAGTTCATCGGCAAGCTTGCAAAGAACAATGTAAGCCTCAACCGTAAGGTCCTGGCCGATCTGGCTATGAATAATCCTCAGGCTTTCGAGAAGGTAGTAAAGTCTTTGGACTAATATGACCGTAGATGGGATTCTATCGGAACAAATGGTTTAAGTTCGCCCTTTGGGGAACACTTTACCTTTTGTGGGTCATATGGCTCGGAAATTACTGGTGGCTTTTGGGCTTGCCGGTAATTTTCGATTTATACGTGACCAAGAAGGTTAAGTGGGCTTTCTGGAGGCGGAAGGAGAAGAAGGGTAACTTCACCGATACCCTTCTGGACTGGCTCGATGCCGGTATCTTTGCCGTAGTTGCCGCTATGGTGATAAAGATATTCTGGTTCGAGGCTTTCACCATTCCTTCTCCGTCTATGGAAAAGACCCTGTTCACCGGAGACTATCTCTTTGTCTCCAAGGTGGCTTACGGTCCTAAGATTCCGCAGACTCCGCTTTCCGTTCCGCTGGTCCACAACTCGATTTTCGGTGGAGAATCCTATTCTACCCTCATTCAGAACAAATACCGCAGACTTAAAGGTTTCGGGAAAGTTAAGCGCTACGATATCGTAGTGTTCTCTTTCCCTCACGGAGACACCGTCCTCAAGCAGATTCCTCAGGCAGACTATTACCAGATGATGCGCCTGAACGGAGGAGACAGGGAAGCTCTGGTTGCAGCTTACGGTCCTATAATCGTACGTCCTAATGACAAGAAAGACAATTATGTCAAGAGGTGCGTGGCAATTCCGGGGGACACTCTCCAGGTTATAGACGGAGCAGTTTATGTGAACCGCAAGAAAGAGCCTCAGAGAAACTCTCTGCAGAGTTCCTATACCGTTATCACAAAGGGAGATCCGATCAACAAGATAACCCTGGACGATATGAGGATCAATCCTGAGGATGCCCAGTTCGATCCATCTCTTCCAGGCTATCCGGACATTTCCCTTACAGAGGAGGAGGCAGCTCAGTTCGCGCGTTTCCCTGCAGTTTTGAAGATCGAGGAAAACATAGACGTCTATCCTCCGGACTATCCGGATTCTCCGCTCATGCTTTTCCCGTTCGACACTGTTCGCAGATGGACAAGGGACAATTACGGTCCTATTTGGATTCCGCAGGCCGGAGCAACTGTTACCCTGGATGGGAAAAACATCTCCCTTTATCGCAGAATTATTACATCTTATGAGGAGAATACGTTAGAGGAAAAAGATGGAAAATTCTTCATAAACGGGCAGGAAACCACCACCTATACATTCCGTCAGGATTACTACTGGATGATGGGTGATAACCGCCACAACTCTCTGGATTCCAGGTATTGGGGCTTTGTTCCGGAAGACCATATAGTAGGTGCTCCGTACCTGATATGGTTCTCTAGAGACAGGTACCGCAGTTTCCCTCAGAGTATCAGGTGGAACCGTATTTTTAAGTTTGTAAGACACATTTGATTTGGGAATTAGAAAAATATTTCTCATATTTGCACCCCGATTTTGAAATTATAAAATAAAAAGATACAGTTATGGCAAGGGTTTGTCAAATTACAGGTAAAAAGAGAATGATTGGTAACAACGTTTCTCACTCAAAGAGGCGCACCAAGCGTGAATTCGCCGTTAATCTGAGAGAGAAGAGGTTCTGGCTGGAGAGCGAGAAGAGGTTCGTTACCCTTAAGGTTAGCGCCGCAGGTATGCGCAACATCAACAAGAATGGCCTCGAGGCTGAGCTCAAGAAGGCTATGGATAATGGTTATATAGACATCGTTTAAGGAGGTTAGGCTATGGCAAAGAAAGAAAACAGAGTTCAGGTTATCCTCGAGTGCACAGAGCAGAGGGAGAGCGGTGTTCCAGGCATGAGCCGTTACATCACCACCAAGAACAAGAAGAACACAAACCAGCGTCTGGAGCGTAAGAAGTACAATCCTTACCTCAAGAGAGTTACGCTGCACAGAGAAGTTAAATAATTAAAACGTTTAGAATATGGCAAAGAAAGCGGTTGCAACGTTCGCTGGCGACAAGTCTCAGAATAAGAATGTTGTTAAATGTATCCGTATGGTCAGAAGCAAGAAGACCGGTTCTTACTATTTCGAAGAGGCTGTTGTTCCTGTAGGACAGGAGAAGGAGTTCCTCGCAGGCAAGAAGAACTAATTTCTGGACCATCACGCAAGTTAGGGGATGACCAATCCGGTCATCCCCTTTTTTGATTATATTTGTAAGTTAATTTCCGGTTTAGCCGGATTAATAGACAGAGTTGTATGGGACTTTTCTCAAGAAAGAAAAAAACGGATTCGTCCTTGGACCTTGGCCTTCACAAGACCAGGCGGGGATTCTTTTCCAGGATGGCTGATGCCCTTATGGGCAAAAGCGTTGTGGATGACGAGGTTCTGGAGAGCATTGAGGAAGCCCTCATCGGTTCCGATGTCGGTATAGACACCACCTCCAAGATCATGGACCGGCTCCAGGAGAGGGTACGCAGGGAAAAGGGAGTCACCACTGACAAGGTGATGGAGATTCTCAAGGAGGAAATTTCCGATATGCTTACTGTCGCTTCGACGACCGGAGTGTCCGACCAGGAATATGTGGACACCGCCTTCAAGGATTCCAGCAAAGTTTTCGATTTCTCCAAGAAGCCTTACATACTTATGGTTGTGGGGGTTAACGGAGTGGGCAAAACCACTACGATCGGAAAGATAGCCTCCCAGCTTAAGTCTTCCGGAAAGAAGGTAATGATTGGTGCGGCTGATACTTTCCGTGCAGCGGCAGTGGAGCAGCTGGATATCTGGGCTCAGAGGGCAGGAGTGGAGATCGTGAAGCAGAAAATGGGCGCTGATCCTGCCGCAGTTGCCTTTGACACTGTGAGTTCTGCAGTTGCAAAGGGAATGGACGTGGTTATAATAGACACGGCCGGAAGGCTTCACAACAAGGTGGGGCTGATGAATGAGCTGACCAAGATCAAGAACGTGATGAAGAAGGTTGTTCCGGATGCTCCTCATGATGTCATGCTTGTCCTCGACGGGTCAACGGGCCAGAACGCACTGATCCAGGCAAAGGAATTTTCCAAGGCAACGGACATTTCTTCCCTTGCCGTGACCAAGCTGGACGGCAGCGCCAAGGGTGGTGTGGTAATAGGCATCGCCGAGCAGTTCAAGATTCCGGTAAAATTCATCGGTGTGGGAGAGCAGGTCGACAACCTCAAGGTTTTCAGCCGCGAAGAGTTTGTGGATTCATTGTTTGACAATACAAAAGATTAATTATGGATATTTCTTACAATTGGCTAAAAGAGTATGTCAAGTTCAACCTCAATCCAGACGAGGTTGCGCAGATCTTGACCAACATAGGTTTGGAAGTTGAGCACCAGGATATGGTGGAAGAGATTCCGGGCGGACTGGAAGGTGTGGTTACCGCAAAGGTGCTGGAGTGCGAGCCTCATCCGGATTCTGACCATCTCCACGTTACCAAGGTGGACTGTGGAAGCGGAGAGATTCTCCAGGTAGTGTGCGGTGCTCCAAATGTTGCTGCAGGCCAGAAGGTTATGCTTGCAACCCTGAACACCAAACTAGTCATTGGCGGCCAGGATGTCAAGATCAAGAAATCCAAGATCAGGGGAGTGGAGAGCTTTGGAATGCTCTGCGCCGAGGATGAACTTGGAGTAGGCAGCGACCACTCCGGCATTATGGTTCTTCCGGAAGACACTCCTGTCGGCGTTAAGGCAAGAGATTATTTCGGTTTCAAGACAGATACGGTTTACACCATCGGCCTTACTCCGAACCGCATAGACGCGGCTTCTTTCATCGGAGTTGCAAGAGACCTTAGCGCATACCTGAGGCTCAACGGTATGGGCGGCGAGCTCACTCTTCCTTCAGTTGACGGATTCAAGGCTGGAGAAGAAAGCGATAAGGCTGTGGAAGTTGTTGTCAACCAACCTGAAGGAGCTCCTCGATACAGTGGCCTCACAATTGAGGGAATAACCGTGAAGGAGTCTCCGGACTGGATGAAGAAAAAGCTTCTCAGTGTTGGTTTCCGCCCGATCAACAACATCGTTGACATTACAAACTACATCCTCATAGAAACCGGCAATCCTCTCCATGCCTTTGACGTGGATTATGTGAAGGGGAGGAAGATTGTGGTTGATTTCTGCCAGGAAGGCACCTCTTTCACCACTCTGGACGGAGTCGAGAGGAAGCTCAGCGGCCAGGACCTTATGATCTGCAACGCTGAGGCTCCTATGTGCATAGCCGGTGTATTCGGCGGACTGGACAGCGGAGTTAAGGACAGCACCACATCCGTTTTCCTGGAGAGTGCATACTTCAATCCTGTTTTCGTAAGAAAGACATCCAAGCGTCATACGCTCAAGACAGAGGCCAGCTTCCGCTTCGAGAGGGGATGCGATCCGAATATGGTTCCATACGCACTGAAGAGGGCTGCGATGCTGGTTCTGGAACTTGCCGGAGGAAAGATCACAGGTCCTGTAAAGGACGTGATGTCCAAGCCGATAGAGAAGAAGACCGTAGAACTTGACTATGCCCGCATGGAATCCCTCATGGGCTGCAAGATAGGGGCAGGCAAGATCCGCGAGATTCTGGAATATCTGGAAATGGAGTTTGTCGAGGAAAACGAAAAGGGCTGCACCGTGAAGGTTCCTACCTACAGGGTGGATGTTTATAGAGAGTGCGATGTTGTTGAGGACGTCCTCAGAATATGGGGCTACAACAACGTTCCGCTTCCTGGAAGCCTGAAGTGCTCCGTTAACATAGCTCCTCACCCGGATCCTGAGAAGATCCGCAAGACCGCCTGCGAGCTGCTGACTTCCAACGGCTTTATGGAGACGATGAACAACTCCCTGACCAAGAGCGCTTACTATGAGGACCTGAAGACATTCCCTGCAGAGAATCTGGTTATGATCTGCAATCCGCTTTCCTCAGACCTGAACTGCATGCGCCAGACATTGATCCTCAACGGTCTGGAGGTTGTGGCATATAATATCAACCGTCAGGAGAGCCAGCTCAAGCTCTACGAGTTCGGTAACGTTTACTCCTTCAACAAGGACTATGTAAAGCCGGAGGAAGAGAGAAGCACGCTTAAGGCCTATACAGAGCGTCCGAAACTTGCCATGTTCGTAACCGGAGAAGGGCTCAAGAGCTGGAGAAACCAGACAGTCAGCGGGGACTATTTCTCCCTGAAGGGCTATGTGGAACTCCTTCTCAAGAAATACGGTATCGAGATGAAAGACCTTGACTGGGAAGGTGCCGCTCCGGATATCTTCTCCGAAGGCCTTTGCTACAAGCTGCGTTCCAGCGGAAAGGAAATAGTCACGATGGGATGCATCAAGGACCGTCTGGCCAAGAAGTTCGGCATCAAGCAGAAGGTTTACGCTGCCGAGTTCAGCTGGGATGTCCTGCTTAACAAGGTTAAGAAGAATACGGTCAAGTTCACCGAGCTTCCGAGATTCCCTGAGGTTAAGAGAGACCTTGCCCTGCTTCTGGATTACAAGGTAAGCTTCGCTGAGCTCAGGAATGCCGCTTACCAGGCTGAGAAGAAACTCCTCAAGAACATAGTCCTCTTCGATGTCTATACCGGAGACAAGATTCCGGAGGGCAAGAAGCAGTACGCCATCAGCTTCTATCTGCAGGATCCTGAAAAGACCTTGACAGACAAGGCTGTAGATGCCATTATGGATAAGCTCCTGAGAATGTTCAAGGAGAAGTTCGGCGCTGAACTGCGATAGTTCTAAAACAAATAGTATGAAAAACATCTTTTTTGCAGTGGCTTGTCTGCTGCTTGCCTCTGCCTGCGGACAAAACCAGGGACAGAAACAAGAGACTTCCAAGGCCCCGACGCCAGAGGTAAAGGCTGAGGAACCTGTTGTGGAACAACCTGTTGAGGCTGTCAAACATGAATACCTGTCTCAGGACCTGGCTACATTCGACCTTTACGGGAAGGTTGAATCGGTGAATTATGACCAGGGGGAACACGTCCTTCCTGTATGCGTACAGTTTGACACCAACGGGAAAGTCACTTCAATTGTACGTACTGACAGCGGGGGAAACAAAGAGAATGCTGAAATCCTTTATGATGGCCTGGACAAGATAGAAACCATCTCGTTTGAGTCAGACGACCCATGGATAAATGTTCTGACCTATGGAGATGGTGAAGGATTCCAGGCCCCAGTTACATATACGACTACCAATCAGATGGGCAATTACACTGAAGTTACCTATCAGAGGGACAGCAATGGTTTGGTGATTGGCATTCAGCGGGAAGAATCCATTCATTTCGCACCAGTTGAAGACAATGATCCTTACACTGTCGAGTTATCGGATTTTGACAGTATGGGCAACTGGCTGCTGTGCACCAAGAAGTGGGGAGACTATACTTTTATCATCAAGCGCACAATCACTTATTATCAGCAAAACTAATCGGGTCCATGTACAGGCTTTTTACAACCATTATCCTTGCAGTTGCCTTGTTGACGGGCAGTTGCAGAGGATCTTCTGATATTGTTGACAACGGGAAACAAGGTCCGGTGGTAGTGGCGTATGTCAGCGGAGGGCAGGGGAAGCCACTTCCGGATTTCGGGAAGGTCACTCACATTGATTATGCTTTCGGCAGGATAGACAGTACATTTTCAGGTTTGAGCATAGAGAACCCGCCACGGTTCAAGGAGATCGCCAATCTGAAGAACGAGTATAACAAGACTGCACAGAGGAAAGTGTTCATGCAGCTTTCCATCGGAGGATGGGGGAGTGGCCGTTTCAGCGAGATGGTCACCGACACCGCCTACAGACACGCTTTTGTGGCTGCCTGCAAGAAGGTTGTCGAGGATTACGGCATAGACGGCATAGATCTGGACTGGGAGTATCCGACCAGCGGAGTGGCAGGCATTTCTTCAGCTCCTACAGACATTGACAATTTCACTCTCTGGGTAAAGGAGCTGAGAGAGGCTCTCGGACAGGACAAACTTCTGACAATTGCCACAATTTCCACTGCAAGGTTCATAGATTTCAAGGCAGTAGATCCATACATAGACTTCTACAACATAATGAGTTACGATATGGCTGTGGCTCCGTATCACCATGCTCCGCTGAAGAGGTTCGAGACAGAACTTCTCCGAGACAGCCTTATCGGAAACCTCAGGATGGGCTTCGGTTTTCTGGGCTATCCGTCTGACTCGTCAGTTGCCCAGAAATACGGGCAGATGTACCAGACTCCAGTCATGCTCAATACAGATTACTTCAGGCAGTTCGCTGCCAGCCTAACCAAAGAAGATAATCCTAAGGAGAGCAAAATTGCGGGTCAGTGCACTACGGAAGAGGCTGTAATGATGCATATTGCGGCAGGGCTGGATCCTGCAAAGCTGGTTCTTGGAATGCCGTTCTACGGCAAGAGCGGCGGCGGAGTGGAATATCCGTTCCAGAAAGAGTTCTGGGAGACCGGAGAACCGGGAGAAGGATATCAGGAAGTCTGGGACGAGATTGCCTGGGTTCCGTACATCGCTGATGCTGAAGGGAATCTTGTTTACGGCTTTGAAAACGAGCAGTCAATCCGCGCAAAATGCCGCTTTGCCAAGGAGCATCATCTTCTCGGCGCAATGTACTGGGAATACTGCATCGATGCCGGAAGGAGTGAAGCCTTCCGTGGCAAACTGATCAACGCCGTCGCTGAGGAAATCATTTTTTAGTAAAACTTCACAGGGGTGCCTTCAAGGGAGGTGAGAACCTTGTTGGCAAGGCTGCTGGCTCCGATACGGAAATATTTTGGAGTCAGTTGCTCTCTTCCCATAGTATGCTCAACGATAGTCAGATAGAGTATTGCATCCTCTGAAGAAGAAACTCCGCCGGCTGGCTTGAAACCTCTCCTTTTGCCGGTCTTTTCCATAAAGGCCTTGAGGCATTTGCACATCACAAGGGCGGCAATAGGGGTGGCGCTCGGCTCCTGCTTTCCGGTAGATGTCTTGATGAAGTCCGCTCCTTCCTCAAGGGCAAGAAGAGAAGCCTCCGCAATGGCCTCTATGCCTTCCTGAAGAGTAGGGTAGCCGGTCTGGAGAGCTCCGCTTTCCAGTATGACTTTCAGTGTTTTGCCTTCAGTGACCTTTCTCAGGGCCGCGATTTCTTTTCTGGTTTCTTCCAGATTTCCGGCAACAAAGAAGCTGTGAGGAAGAACAATGTCTATCTCAGTGGCGCCGTCTTCCATGGCGTGCCTGGTTTCCAGCTCTTTGACGTCCAGAAAACTCTGCGATGAAGGGAAGCAGGCGGAAACCGTGGTGATGCCTACTCCCTCTTCCTTGAGGGTTTCCCTGACGGTCTTGGCGAAATTCGGATATACGCAGATTGATGCCGGAAGTGGATAGTCCGGATAGGCGGCCTTGAACTTGTTGACCTTGTCGGTGAACTTGGCAATGAATTCAGGCGTGTCTGAAGTGTGGAGGCTTGTCAGGTCGATTGCGCCCAAGGCGGTTTTCAGATTTTCCTTATTAATGTTGGAGGCTGCTTCCGCTTTTATTTCAACGAGTTCCTTCTCAAGATCTTCTGCATTGATTTTCAGATTGTACTTTTCAATCAGTTCTTTCATATCCGTATGTTTTTAAAAATGTCTCTGCTTGCTGTCCATGATGATGGTAACCGGGCCGTCGTTCAGAAGTTCCACCTTCATGTCTGCTCCGAATTCTCCCGTGCCCACTTTTTTGCCCAGTGCCTCTTCCATTTTCCTGACGAATTCTTCGTACATAGGAATAGAAATCTCGTGCCTTGCAGCCCTGATGTAGGATGGGCGGTTGCCCTTATAGGTGGATGCCATAAGGGTGAACTGGCTGACTACCAGAATATCTCCGCCATCGTCAAGGACTGATACGTTCATCACTCCGTTCTCATCGTCGAAGATTCTGAGGTTGGATATCTTCTTTACCAGATAATCAATGTCTTCTGCATTGTCGTCTTCTCCAACGCCGAGCAGGACAAGCATTCCCTTGCCGATGCTGCTTTTTACCTTGCCGTCAATAGTGACGCTGCAATGCTTTACTCTCTGGATTACTGCTCTCATACCTTTTCTCCGTTAATGGTTATGCAGAAGCCTTCTTCCGCAAGGGGCCTTGCGATTTCCCGCATCTCCTCCGTTGTGGCTTTTACAAGGCCCTGTGCAGGAGTGTCGCGGTCAAGGGTGTACATCATTATCTGCCTTGGCTTCAGCTCTCTGGCAAGGTTTCTCCAGCTTTCTGCCAGATCTTTACGGGTACAGTCTATGGTCTTTGACTTGAAGAATATGGTCTGGAGTATGAAGTCGCCGTCAAACTTCTTGAGGTTTTCTATTGTTTCCTCAAGGCTGTATCGGGCGTTAGGGCGGTTGATAGCCCTTACAAGGCTTTCGTTTGTGGAATCGATCTTCAGGATAGGGTTGTCTACCTTCATAAGAGCCTCCCTGACTTCCTCTTTCCAAATCATGGAGGCGTTGCTGAGGACGGAGACCTTTGCCTCTTTGAGATATTTGTCTCTGACTTTCAGGGTAATGTCAACAATCTCAGCAAACTCCGGATGGATGGTAGGTTCCCCGTTGCCTGAAAAAGTTATGGAATCTACCCTTACACCTTCTTTGTGGAGTTGCCTTGCCTTTTCTGTCAGGGCTTTCTCCACTTGCTTTGCGGTAGGGAGTGTCTTGTCGTCTTTGTGGTCCTTGTTCCATCCGCACTCGCAGTAGATGCAGTCAAAGGAGCAAATCTTGCCGTGCTCAGGCAGCAGGTTGATTCCAAGGGAGGAACCGAGCCTGCGGCTGTGGATTGGACCAAC
>JAGCXV010000057.1 GCA_017961175.1 Bacteroidales bacterium | reverse complement strand
GACCCTCGTTGTTACGTCCGCCGCTGCTCTTGCGAGGCTCCAGAAGGCTCTTCTCAGGAACAGTGCAGGTAATATCGTCGAATGCGCTGATTACTTTATTTCTCTGACCCGGTGTTACCAGTTTGAATTTACGTACTCCCATCTCTAAATGTTGCTATAGAAATCAATCTTGTCATCACCGGCGAGGGTTATGTAAGCCTTCTTGAACCTGTTGGTGCGGCCCTTAAGCAGACCAGCCTTGGTATAGCGGCTCTTTGCCTTGCCATTGTAAGAAACTGTGTTGACATCCTTCACAGTCACATTGTACATCTCCTCTACAGCCTTGCGGATCTCGATCTTGTTAGCGCTGTAGTCTACGATGAATCCGTAGCGGTTTCTCTTGTCGCCCTCGGAAGTCATCTTCTCTGTTACTATCGGCTTTATCAAAATACCCATAATTCTCAAGTTTTAACGTTTGTACTCTACCTTAAGAGAATTCTGGGCGCCGTCCACGAACACTACGGAATATGCACGCATAATGTCGTATGTGTTGAGATTGTTAGGAGTAGCAACCTTTACGTTCTCCAGATTGCGGGAAGACAAACTAATGTTCGCATTTCTCTCAGGAACCACGAAAAGAACCATACGGTCGTTGACCTTGATGTTCTTGATAATATTCACGAATTCCTTTGTCTTAGGAGCTTCCATTTCAAACGGCTCAACTACTGCGATGGCGTTGTCCTTAGCCTTGTATGAGAGGGCTGAGAAACGGGCCAGCTGCTTAACCTTCTTGTTGAGCTTGAAATCATAGTTGCGAGGACGTGGACCGTGAGCCCTACCTCCACCTACGTAGATATTGGCCTTGATGGAACCGTGGCGTGCACCGCCGCTGCCCTTCTGGCGAATGATCTTCTTGGTTGAGTAAGCTACTTCACTTCTGTCCTTAGTCTTGCTGGTACCCTGTCTATGGGCTGCAAGATACTGCTTAACGTCCAGATAAATAGCGTGGTCGTTAGGCTCGATTCCGAATACTGCATCGTCCAGAACGGCTTTCTTTCCGGTCTGTGTGCCGTCGATCTTCAATACTGCAATTTCCATAAACTATTCCTCCACAATTACATAAGAACCAGTGGCTCCAGGAATGGAACCCTTCACAAGCAGAAGATTGCTTTCAGGAATAACCTTGATGACCTTAAGATTCAGGATCTTTACGCGGTCACCACCCATTCTTCCCGCAAGTCTCTTGCCTTTGAAAACTCTTGAAGGCCAAGATGATGCACCCATAGAACCAGGAGCACGAAGTCTATCGTCCTGACCGTGGGTCTGACCACCTACGCCGCCGAATCCGTGGCGCTTAACAACGCCCTGGAAGCCTTTACCTTTAGAAATACCGGTAACGTCAACCCAAGTGTCCTCGCTTTTGAAAACGTCTGCGACACTGAGAGAATCACCCAACTTAAGCTCGCCGTCGAAATCGTTTTTGAACTCAACGAGCTTACGTTTAGGAGTGGTGTTTGCCTTTTTGAAATGTCCCATCAGAGACGCGCTGGTGTGTTTCTCTTTCTGTTCGTCATAGGCAAGTTGTACAGCGGCATAACCATCTTTTTCTTCTGTACGAATCTGCGTAACAACACACGGACCAGCCTCAATTACGGTGCAAGGGATGTTCTTTCCATCAGCACCGAATACGGAAGTCATTCCGATTTTTTTGCCGATTAATCCAGGCATTTTACTATTTGTGTTTTGATTAAACATCAGCTGCATAGCCATTTGCGGAGGCACTGACAAGCATTGCGCGCACCTGGGTACAGCTCCCTGCATTTTTTGCGGGGGTGCAAAGATATAAACATTTTTTGAACACGCAAACAAAAAATGTTATTTCCACCCCCTGCCAACAAAAAACTCCTGCCGGGTGGCTGTCCGGCAGGAGCTTTTAAAATATTAATACGGTATTGTCGCAATTAATAGTGCATGTCAAATGCCGTATGATACAACTGCCAAATCTGCTCTTCGGTCACTGCGCCGTTAATATCATATAATTTCAGGGTTCCGCTGCCAATGTTATTGGACTGGGTTTGGGTAAGCACCACTGTTCCGAGGATGCAGCCTTCACTCTGAGGCCAGGCCTTCAATGCGTTGAGAAGCGAGCAGTAGTGAATGTCCAGCGTCCCTATCTTGTTCAGGGAGCAGTCCAATTCTTGGAGAGAGGTGCATGGTTGGAGATCCAGAGTCTCAATATTGTTCTGGGCACAGTACAGATTTTTGAGCGCCGAGCATCCGGTCAGGGTCAGCGTGGAGATACTGCACTCCCTGCAGTCCAATGCCTTCAGTCTGGCCAGGCCGGAAAGGTTAAGAGAGGTCAGGCCGCTGTTCTTTGAGCAGTTGATGAATACCAGTTCAGGCAGACCGCTGACATTGATTGAGGAAATCCCGGCTTTCTCGCACTCCAAATACTTGAGGCCTCCGTTGCAGGACATATCGAGAGCATAGACATAGTTGGTATAGGAAATATTCAGGTCCTCCAGAGCAGGGAAGACGTTGAAATCTCCGGCAGGCCAGGAGATAATCTCCGTGCCGTAAAGATTCAGAGTTTTCAGCTCATCGCATCCTGTCCAGGCAACAGAATTGCTGATTTTACAGTTCTTGACAGTAAGAGATTCCAATTTCTCACAGTTGGCACAATTGAAATTATTAAGAAGTGAAAGCCTTTCAATATCCAGAGACGTAACGCCGGAATAGGCGCACTCGAAATCTTCGATTGGAGCTCTCTGAGCCACTTTGATTCCGGTCAATTTCTGATTGTTGCCAGCATCCAGTTTCTTCAGATGTCCCTTGTCGCTCAAATCAAGTATTCCTGCATAATTGCTGCCGTAAAGATCAACCTCCTCAAGGTAAGAGAAACCAGCAAAGTCCTCTGCGGGCCAGGTTGCCAGCTGGGTATTGCTGAACAGGAATTTCTTTATGGCAGGACAGTTGGCCCAGGTTATCGTATTGGAAACTTTAGACTCGCTGAGGTCCAGTTCTTCAAGTTCTGAACAGTTGGAGCAGTTCACGTAAGAAAGATGTGGCTGATAAGACAGGTTCAGCTTTGTTAACTTGGTCTTGGCGCATTCAAAATGTTCAAGATTGAGAGTATTTGCAATGTCAAGCGTTGTGAGGCTGGTACACTGGCTGATGTTAATCTTCTTCAGAAGGGTGTTGTTGGTGGCATTTAAATCCTGCAGGCTAGAAAGACCGTAAGCGTCTATCTCAGGCAGTTTGGTGTAGCAGCATTCAAGTCCTTCCAATTGGTTAAGGCCTTCGATATTGAGACTTGTAATATCGTTGAAATTCACGATAAGCAGCTTTAGGGCTGTATTTTGTCTCAGGTCCAGACTGGCGAGAGGACCCTGTACGGAAGTTGAACCGGAAACATTCAGAATCTGCAGGTTCTTGAACTCTTCTATTCCCTTCAGCGATGAGGCATAAATGAAGTCATATCTATTGTCTCCAGAATAGTAATACGTATACTCGTGAGTGGAAGAAGCATTGAAGCAGTTCATTACGGTAACGGCCAGGGCCTCGTCAATGCTGATTTCTCCGTCTCCGTCTGTATCGAAGTTTGCAACGCAGTATGCCTTGAAGGTTTCGTCTTCGAATTCAACAAGCTCCAGAGGCTCCAGAGCTACGCTCAAGGCAGCCATGTTGCGCCTTACGTTACGTTCTATCTGGATATTGGCTGAAGTAGACTTAACTTTCCTTCCCCTCTTTCCGCCGGATGTGCCGTCTATGGTAATCTTGAAACCATTGGTGAAAGTTACAGGAGGGATCACGAAGTTGAATTCAGTGGCATCTTCGGCAGAACTGCCCAGAGTAACAGGAGTTGGGCAATTTATCTTAATCTTGGATGTGGCGCCGTTTCCCATTGTTACAGTTGGCAGACCGCCTATGGCCTGAGCTATTGTGGCTGCTCCGGCTATCTTCTCGCCGTTTTTGCCCTCAAGAGTGATGCTGCTTACGGAAATACCTTCTCCGTAAAGCTTGAGCCTGAGATATCCGCAGGCGTTCTTGAACTCCAAACTACGATCATCCTCATCTATCATCGGTTCCCTTACGGCCACCATAGTATTGGCACCAGGACCGAAAGAGTTGACGCGATAAGTCTGGTCGGCAGGAAGATTCAATGAGATTCCTGTTCCGGCAGAATTGAGCACGATGTCGCTAGAATACGGATAAATGGCCCAAATGACATTTAAAGGCGTATCTCCCTGCCGCTCATCGATTTGCTGAAACTCTCCAGAAGCATCTCCATCGGCCCCCTTAAAACGGAATTTCAGGTTTTGTGTGTTGTAGAAAAACGCTGATATCAAGTCATTGGCATTCCAGAGAACTTTAAGGTTATTCCCCCAGTAGGTCTTGGTTCCTGTCTGGGTGTTGGTTTCAGTTCCGGCATAGATGATATCCGGAAGTATGTATTTCTTCAGCGACACCTTTTCCTCAGGAGTCTGGTCCTCCTTGCTGCAAGAGGCAAATGCAAAGGCGGCAAGGGCAAATAATAATATATACTTTTTCATGACTGTTCGTTTTTCTAGTGATTAATAATCCCATCCAATCTCTTCATCCGGGTCTTCTTCAGTTATCTCTGTCATAGATTGGCAGACAAAAGTCTGAACCTCCACAACAAGCACTCTTGCGTAAGGAGATTCATAAGATTCTTTTTGTGTTTTCATAACAATAGTTGTATTTACAATCAAAATTCAAATTTCGGGAAATGCAACACTATAAAGTTAATAATTTTTCAGTAATCAAGAGGGGCGGACAAGGTCAAAACGCATCAAATTCACACTATTGAAGCAGATGCGTTATCTTTGCAGCACAAGAAAGGCATTTCAAATGAAAAATACTGTTTCTGCAATAATTTTGGTTCTGGCGGCGTCTTTTATGGCTGCCTGCACCCATCGCGGAGAAGAAAAAACAGGCTCAGAAGCCCATATAACGCAGCTGATCTCGGAAGCCTCGGCTGAAGTGGAAAGCCAAAGGTTTGACTCAGCGATGGTAAAAGCGATTCAGGCACTGGATCTGGCGGAAAAGAAAGGGCTACCTCTCCAGAAAGTGAAGGCTCTGGAGTGCATCGTAGGCATCGACATTATGACCAGCCGCGACTCCGCTGCTTGGGAAAAAGCCCTTCAGGCTGAGGAAATAGCCCGCAAAGAAGGCTTCAAAGATGATCTTTCCGGCATTTTGATTTCAAAGGCAAAACTGTGCTCATACGCTGAAATCTCTCCTGAGACTAGCAGAAACGATGAGGGCCTGGAATATGCCCAGGAAGCTCTCACCCTTGCAGAAGAGGCTCAAAGCATGGAAAAACAGGCAGAGGCCTGCTATGTCATAGGATCGCTTTACATCAACAAGAACCGTTGGAACGACCAGATAGATACGGCCATCTACAATACGGCTGGGCGATATCTGGCCAAAGGACAGGCTATAGCAGATACCTATGATATACCTAGGCTGAAACGCAACGGCATAATGTTCCGTTCCCGCTGGTTCCAGCAGGGAGACCGCAACGCTGAGGCCGTACAGTACTTCTCCCAGGTGCTCACAACCCTGAAAGACTCCGACCATCTGACCGCCTCCAGCCTCTACGACCGCCTGGTAAGGCTCTATACACGCTTGGGAGAAAATGAAAAGGCCCTGGAGTGCCACGATATGTACGTAAGGCACCAGCAGCAGTACATGGCGCAGAAAAACGACGAGATTCTCCAGGAGATGGAGACAAAATTTGAGGTGGAGAAGAAAGAGAAGGCCCTGGTAATTGGCCGTTACCGTACTGCTCTGCTCATTCTGGCTGTAATTCTCGCTCTGGCGGCTCTAGCGGCCACATTCCGCAAGATTAGGGCTGTCCGCCATCGCAACGCAGAGCTAGCAAAGAGCAACAGCATAAAAGAACAGATTATCTCCTTCCTGTCTAATTCACTCAGAGATCCGGAAAGCAAATACACTTCCGCCTTTGAAGCCCTCGCCGCCGAAGCTCCGGCTCTGACAGAAGAGCAGATCAGGGAAAGGTGCCGCCAAATAACAAAGGAAAGCCATTCGCTCAGCGATGATGTTGGCAAATATCTTTCAGACCTTCTGGCTGAAAAGCGGAATAAAATCGCCGAGATGGGACTGTCTCAAAGAGAAATTGAAATCATACAGCTCTCCGCCCAGGGGCTCAAGGCTTCTGAAATTGCAGAAAAGCTATTCCTTAGCGTACATACGGTGAACACCCATCGCCAGAGGATCTACTCTAAAATGGAAGTGCGGAACATATCTGATATGCTCCGCAAATCCAAACTCCTGGGTATTATCCAGTAGGAGTCAGTAATCTCTTCAATAATCGCTGAGGATTACTTCAGATAGTAGGTAACGGATGTAACAACCCTTACCTTCTTGATGTAATCTGTTGTCTCGTCAAGATCCTCGATGGAGAACTGGCCCTGGCTGGCAGTCTTGATTTTTCCGAGGCTGCTGCCGCAGTTGTCGGCGAACTGCTGGGCGGCTTCCCTTGCTTTCGCAGTAGCTTCCTTGATCATTTCCGGCTTCAGGTCGTTAAGGCCGGTGAAATCGTAAGAAGCCCAGTCGCTGATGATAATGTCCTTCTTCAGCATCTCGG
>JAGCXV010000056.1 GCA_017961175.1 Bacteroidales bacterium | reverse complement strand
GCCTTTCTTCTCTTCCTTTTTCTTTGAAGTTAAATTCTCTATGGCAAGAGAAGAAAACGGGATGCTGATAAAGTACTTGTCATCTTCCTGCTTTACGGAGAAGTTCATGTCTTCTCTCTTGATGTTGTCGGAGAGCAGATAATCCCAGTCCGCATTGGAGATAATGGTATCCATCTGCGAGGAACTGTAACCCATTGCATAAAGGCCTCCGATGAGTGCACCCATTGATGTTCCCACGATCAGGTCGGGACGGATTCCCACTTCTTCCAGCTTCTTGATTGCACCGATATGGGCAGCACCCTTTGCGCCTCCGCCGCACAGAACCAGACCTACCTGTATCTTCTTCTGTGGCTTATCGGTTTTGGCCTTCTTCTGAGCCGGAACGGTTCCTGCTGCAATAAGCAAAATCAGGAACGAGAGCAGCAGTTTTTTCAGATTTTCCATAGAGAACTATTTGTTTGTTTTGTTATTCTTTTCTTTTCCGCTGAGCATTCCGCAGGCGGCTTCTATATCCTGCCCCCTTGATGCCCTGAGAGTTGCGGTAATGCCCGCAGCGCCCAGAATCTGCTGGAAATGCTCCACGGCCTTCATGTCTGAAGGAATATATTCCGTGTCCCCGATGTCGTGGAAGCGGATGAGGTTCACCCTGCATTCCAGACCCTTGAGCATAGAAGCCAAAGCCTTTGCGTGAGCAGGCGTATCGCTGAGATTGCGGAACATAATATACTCAAAGCTTACCCTTCTCTGGCCGGTAAAGTCGTATCTGCGTATGATTCTGAGAGTCTCTTCCAGAGGGAATGCCGCTTCAGAAGGCATCAGCTCCAGCCTTTCAGAATGGAACGGGTTATGGAGGCTGATGGCCAGATGGGCTCGGCTCTCGTCCAGGAACCTTTCCAGAGGAGACTTTGCCACGCCTTTAACCGCCTTGTTCACTCCAATGGAACTTACGGTTATCCTCTTGGGGCTCCAGGCGCATCCCCAGTCTGAAGTGAGGACATCAATTGCCTTGAGTACATTGTCCAGATTGTCCAGAGGCTCCCCCATTCCCATGAAGACAGCGTTTGTAAGTTCTTCCGCCTCAGCGATGTAGAAAAACTGCGAGAGTATCTGCGCCACATCCAGATTGCCGTGGAAGCCCTGCCTTCCGGTCATGCAGAAGCGGCAGTTCATCCGGCAGCCGGCCTGGGACGAAACGCACAGAGTCTTGCGGTCTTTGTCCGGAATCATAACCGCCTCGACATAGTTGCTGTCCGAAACCTCGAAGAGATATTTGCGGGTGCCGTCCCTGCTCTCTGCAAACTTGCAGAATGGTACGGCCCCTATCTCATACTTTTCCTCCAGAAGCTGCCTTGTCTTCAGAGAAAGGTTTGTCATCGCGGAGAAAGAAACTGCCCTTTTCAGGTAAAGCCACTGGCATATCTGCTTTGCGGTAAAGGCAGGCAGACCTTCCTCCAGGCAAATCGCCTTGAGTTCTTCCAGAGACAGACCCAGCAGTTTCCTCTTCATTTTTCAAAAATTTTCAAAAAATTCCGCACTTTGACGGATATTGACAAAATTACATATTTTTTTTGCATCGTGAATTAAGTATATTTGTAAGGTTAAACACAACTAAAATTTATCATTATGGCTAAAGAGAAAGAGAAAACTGCCGCAACCGTGCAGAACGATGGTGTTAACGCTGAGAAGCTGAAGGCCTTGCAGGCCACGCTGGACAAGATTGAGAAGGATTTCGGCAAAGGGACGATCATGAAATTGGGAGACCAGCCAAAGTTCGATGTGTCAATAATCCCGACAGGTTCAATAGCACTGGACCATGCGTTGGGAATCGGAGGATATCCTAGAGGAAGGGTTATAGAAATCTACGGGCCGGAAAGCAGCGGAAAGACCACACTGGCCATCCATGCAATCGCCGAGGCCCAGAAGGCCGGCGGAATTGCCGCCATGATAGATGCGGAGCATGCGTTCGACCGCACATACGCCAAGAAACTGGGCGTAAACGTGGACACTCTGCTCATATCCCAGCCGGATAACGGAGAGCAGGCACTGGAAATAGCAGACAGCCTTATCCGCTCCGGAGCCATTGACATCGTGGTTATAGACTCCGTGGCAGCCCTTACGCCAAAGGCTGAAATCGAGGGCGATATGGGAGACAGCAAGATGGGTCTCCAGGCAAGGCTCATGAGCCAGGCTCTTAGAAAACTCACCGCCAACATCTCCAAGACCAACACCTGCTGCATCTTCATCAACCAGCTCAGGGAGAAGATCGGCGTGCTGTTCGGAAACCCTGAGACAACCACCGGCGGAAATGCCCTGAAGTTCTACGCTTCCGTCCGTCTGGACGTGCGCAAGACACAGCAGCTCAAGGATGGAGACGATGCAACCGGCAACCGCGCAAGGGTAAAGGTCGTAAAGAACAAGATGGCTCCTCCTTTCCGCAAGGCTGAATTCGATATCGTCTTCGGAGAAGGCATTTCCAAACTCGGAGAAATCGTGGATCTTGGTGTTGAGCTCGGCGTTATCAAGAAGAGCGGAAGCTGGTTCAGCTATAACGATTCCAAACTGGCCCAGGGCCGCGATGCTGTCAAGCAGCTGCTCAGGGACAATCCAGAACTCTGCGAGGAAATCGAAGCCAAGGTAAGAGAGGCTCTCAAGGGAGTCAACGACTGACATTCCGGATGATAGACCAGGCGACCATAGCAAGGATCCGGGACGCTATAGACATCGTCCAGGTAATCGGAGACTTTGTCCCTTTGAAAAGGCAAGGCTCCGATTATGTTGCCTGCTGCCCTTTCCACCAGGAGAAGACCCCAAGTTTCCACGTCTCGCCGTCCAGGCAGTATTTCAACTGCTTCGGATGCCACGAGAAAGGCAATGCTATCACATTCCTGATGAAGCACGAGCAGATGACCTATGTGGAGGCCCTCAAATGGCTGGGCAACAAATATGGAATAGAGGTCAACGATGTCCAGGAAAGCTTTGAGGATATCCAGAAAAGGAACCACAGGGACTCTCTCCTTATAATCAACGAATACGCCGGGAAATACTTCACCAACGCCCTTCTGAACACGGAAGAGGGCCGTAGCGTTGGTCTCTCCTATTTCAGGGAGAGAGGCTTTACGGACGAAACCATCAAGGAGTTCCAGCTTGGCTACTCAAAGAAGGAGAAAGACGCCTTCACAAAAGAAGCCATTGCGGCAGGATACAAGAAAAGCCTTCTTCTGGAGCTGGGACTTTCCGTGGAAAAGCAGGACGGCCCTTATGCCGGAGAGGTTACAGACAAGTTCCACGAGAGAGTGATGTTCCCTATCCGCTCCGTAAACGGAAAGATCGTGGCTTTCGGAGGAAGAATACTTTCTTCAGAAAAGAGTTCTGTCAAATACATGAACTCTCCGGAAAGTGACATCTATCACAAGAAGAGAGTCCTTTACGGGCTTTACGAAGCCCGCAATGCAATATCGCAGAGCAAAAACTGCTACCTGGTAGAGGGTTATACCGATGTCATCTCAATGCACCAGGCCGGAATAGAGAATGTGGTGGCAAGCTGCGGCACCGCTCTTACAGAAGAGCAGGTTCTGCTGCTTAAAAGGTTCACCCAGAAAATCACCATAATCTATGACGGAGACCAGGCCGGAGTAAATGCCGCCCTCAAGGGAATCAACCTGTTCCTCCAGAAAGGAATGAATGTCAAGGTTGTGCTGATTCCTGGCGGAGAGGATCCGGATTCATTTGCCAGGACACACAAGCGGGAAGAAATCGAAGACTTCCTGGAAAAAAGCGAAGAGGATTTCATAGTCTATCAGTTCAGGAACCTTTCCAAGAACCTCAACGGAGATCCTTACGAAGAAGGGAAAATGATTAACGAGATTGCCCTGAGCGTCTCGATGATAGACGATGCGGGCATCCGTTCCGCTTATATCACCAGGGCTTCAGACCTTCTCGGCATAGGAAGGGAAGACTTTACGGAAAAGGTCAATGCCCTCCGCCAGGAAAGGATGAACCAAGCCTCAAGCTACCAGTCCGGCCAAAGGCAATATGTCGCAAGGCAAGACCCTTCCGCATACCGCAAGGCAACCCAGCAGAAAACTCCTTCGGACAAGGCGGGAGACGAACTCCGTAAAAGCGAGCAGGACCTTCTCTACCTTCTGTTGAAATTCGGAAGGCAGACTCTGCATAACCTCCACAATGCAATGGTGGGTGCGGAAAAAGTCTACGAACCTACTGTGGCGGAATACATCCAGCAAACGCTTCAGGTTGACGGACTGCAGATTACAGATCCTGTACTCAAGAAAATCTATGACCTTTACTTTGAGAACATAAAGGCCGGAGACAGCACCACGGAAGTCGAGAGGTTCTTCATGAGCAGCATGGAACAGGAGATTTCAGACACTGCGATAGAGATTCTGTCTTCTTCCTACCGTTTCCGCAGCGAGAAAATAGAAAGCTCAGTCGAGAGCATCGGCAAGAATCTATCTGCAGTTTTGCCGAGAACCGTTTACGTATATAAATCAAAAGTTATAAATTCGCGCCTTGCAACCTTGCGTAGCAAGCTGCTGGAGCTTGACCCGTCCCAAGATGAGGAAAGCAAGAAGCTGACAAGGCAGATCCAGCAGCTGTCCACAATAAAAAGCAGACTGCTCCGCGAGGCAAAATTCGCCAAATAGAATAGATATGGAAAAGAACTTCAAGAGACATCTCATCACCGCAGCCCTTCCTTATGCAAACGGAAGTGTCCACATCGGCCACCTGGCAGGAGTTTATGTTCCTGCGGACATCTACGTCCGCTTCCTCCGCCTTAAGGGAGAGGATGTGCTCTTCATCTGCGGAAGCGACGAGCACGGCGTTCCAATCACATTCAAAGCCAAGGACTTGGGATGTTCTCCACAGGAAATCGTAGACAAGTATAACGCTATCATAAAAGACTCGTTCCACCGTTTTGGAATCAGTTTCAGCATTTATTCCAGGACAAGTTCCAAGATTCATGCAGAGACGGCTTCCGAATTCTTCAAGAAACTCTATGACGAGGGCAAGTTCATAGAAAGGGAGAGCGAGCAGTTCTACGATCCTTCAGCCCAGGTTTTCCTGGCCGACCGCTACATTATGGGCACCTGCCCTAAGTGCAGAAACGACAAGGCATACGGAGACCAGTGCGAAAAGTGCGGAAGCACCCTGTCGCCTGAGGAACTCATCGATCCTCATTCCAGACTCAGCGGAGAAAAGCCGGTTAAGAAGATGACCAAACACTGGTATCTTCCGCTGGATAAATACGAGGAATGGCTCAAGGAGTGGATCATTGACGGCCACAAGGAATGGAAGACCAACGTTTACGGCCAGTGCAAGAGCTGGATTGACGGAGGCCTCAAGCCAAGGGCCGTGACCAGAGACCTCGACTGGGGAGTTCCGGTTCCGCTGGAGGACGCCAAGGGCAAGGTTCTCTATGTATGGTTCGACGCCCCTATCGGCTACATCTCCAACACCAGGGAACTTCTTCCGAACGATTGGGAGAAATGGTGGAAGAGCCCTGATACCAGGATGATACACTTCATTGGAAAAGACAACATCGTCTTCCACTGCATAGTGTTCCCGTCCATGCTCAAGGCTTATGGAGACGGCTATATCCTGCCGGAAAACGTTCCTGCAAACGAGTTCCTCAACCTTGAGGGAGACAAGATATCCACATCCCGCAACTGGGCTATCTGGCTGGAAGAGTATCTGGACCAGTTCCCAGGACAGCAGGACGTGATGAGATATGTCCTCTGCGCCAACGCTCCTGAGACCAAGGACAACGATTTCACATGGAAAGATTTCCAGGCACGCAACAACAGCGAGCTCGTGGCCATTTACGGAAACTTCGTGAACCGCGCCCTTGTTCTTACCAACAAGTATTTCGAGGGGGTTGTACCGGGCTATGCGGAAGAAGACCTCACACCGGAAGACCGCAAGCTTATGGAAGCCGTTCCAGAGATTGTTTCCAACCTGAACAACTGCCTGGAGCACTTCAAGTTCAGAGATGCCATCAAGGAAGCCATGAATCTGGCAAGGCTCGGCAACAAATACCTTACGGAAACTGAACCTTGGAAGGTATTCAAGACAGATCCGAAGAGAGTTGCGGTAATTCTCAACCTCTGCCTGCAGATCTGCGCCAACCTTTCCATCGCATTCGAGCCGTTCTGCCCGTTCTCCTCAAAGAAACTGCAGGCAATGCTCGGCCTTGCTCAGAAGAAGGATGAGGTTTGCCCTCAGAGTGCTCCAGAGGGACTGATCAGATGGGAGAATCTCGGTAGATGGGATCTTATGAAGGAAGGAGACAGAATAGGCACTCCTGAGCTTCTTTTCAGCAAGATAGAAGACGAGACCATCACCGCCCAGACAGACCGCCTGGCCGCCATCAAGAAGGCAAACCAGGAGAAAGAAGCCGCTGAAGCCGCAAGCCATCCGGAACCTCTGGCTCCTGAATGCACGATCGACGATTTCGCCAAGATGGATATCCGCACCGCCACCGTCCTCCAGGCAGAGGCAGTGCCAAAGACAGACAAGCTGCTCAAGCTTACCATAGATACCGGAGTGGACCAGAGGGTCATCGTTTCCGGCATCGCCGAGTATTACACTCCTGAAGATATGGTGGGTAAGCAGATCTGCATCCTTGCCAACCTGAAGCCTCGCAAGATCAGGGGCATAGAAAGCAACGGAATGATCCTTATGGCAAAAGATGTCACCGGAAAGATGAGATTCATCACTCCGCAGGAAGTAATGCCTAACGGCGCAAAGATTGGCTAAAGCTTGTAATTGAGAATCTCCAGCTCTTCCTTGCTGTAGAGAATCTTTTCGAGGATTGGTCTGAGTTCTTCCTTGAATATTAAAACAACAAGAACCAGAATCACCAAAATCGCAAGAATGGTCAAAAGGACAAGCAGGACTCTTGAGCTCCTGCTTTTCTTTTTTGCAGGCTCCTCAACGACAGGCTCAGGTTCAACAGCCTCTACAACCGGTTCCTGTTCCGGTTCTACAACCGGCTCAGGTTCTGGTTCTTGAACGGGCTCAGGTTCAGGAGTTGGTTCTGCTACCGGTTCTGGCTCCGGTTCAGGTTCAGGTTCTGCTACCGGCTCTGGCTTGTCCCTGAGGTCGAGAGTTGAAAGCCCGAAGGTTTCTGTAGAAAGTTCAAAGCCCGGAGCGGGATCCACGCTGTATCCTGTTTCCTTGTCAAAGAGGAAGGTTCCAAATCCTTCAAGAGTTAAAGACCCCTCTTTCTCAACCTTTGCCCTCAAATCATCCAGGTCTTTGTAAAGTGCCCTTTTGGCCGCCATACGGGAGATTTCCCTCTGGAGGGCATACTCGTTTAGGAGAATATCGTTGGAAGAAAGATTGTAGTTGTCAAAGGCGAGTTTCTTTGTCGGAGGGCAGACCACCATTCCGTCCTCGGAGAAAGAGGCCGGCACATCCTCCAGACGGATTGCGCCCATAAAAGGAAGTATCAGTTCACCGTCGCGGAGAACTATTTTTCTGAATAAAGAGGAAAGGTCTGCTTCCATTGCTCAAAGATTTACGGGACAAAGTTACTTTAATTTGCCTATTTACATTTAAATCTTTCAAAAGATTTGGAACATAGTCAAAAAAAATATACTTTTGCAGTCCCAAAAAACAAGTTCTGCCTGCATA
Source organism: Bacteroidales bacterium (assembly GCA_017961175.1). Classification (GTDB taxonomy): domain Bacteria; phylum Bacteroidota; class Bacteroidia; order Bacteroidales; family UBA932; genus Egerieousia. Next base: position 8,998 of record JAGCXV010000056.1, on the reverse strand, counting down.
GCTCAGTTGGTTAGAGCACATGACTGTTAATCATGGGGTCCTAGGTTCAAGTCCTTGTGCAGGCGCAAAAAAAGCACTTACGTTTCTGTAAGTGCTTTTTTTATTGTCTTTTTGTACTTTCTCTATTTGCGTTTCTTTCTGAGACCCAGCGGAATAAGGATAAAGTCCTTTATCTTGGTAACCCCCTTGGCCCTGTTGCTGTTCTTCTTGACCTTCTCTGAAAAAGACTTGAAATCCAGCCCCCGGAAACCGCAATACTTTGATATTATCGCCTGCATCATATCCGGGCGGAAATGGATATTGCTTATGTCCTTTGCGCAGCGCATAAGGCTGTGGTTGTGGAACTGGACCCTGTTGAGGTCTATCAGCTGGAACCTGAATTTGCCGTCAACAACCTTGTAGAGGATGTTGTCTATGTTAAAGTCGTTATGGACAAGGTTTCTGCCGTGGAAAGAAGCTGCATATTCGGAGAAAGCGTCAATGAAAGCGGCTGTCTGGGGATCATCAAGAGGCTTGTCCTTGAAATCGGTTATCGGCTTGTAATCCGTGTAGACGCATATATAGCATCCGGTATGGAAGAAGAGACCCTTTCTCTTTTCCACGTAACCTACCGGGAGAGGAACATCTATTCCCAAATCCAGCAGCCTTAGAGAATACTCATAGGAACGCTTTGCCTTTGTCGGCCTGAGGAAAGAATAAACCACGCGGTTGAATTCCGTAGGTTTCTTGAATATCTTCACCACAAGGCGCAAACCGTCAACTGTCACGTCCTCCACGGTATTGCGGAAATTACGATAAACGTTTTCCGCCTTGTAGGAACGTTGAATTGCATCGGTCACAAAACCTTCCAGATGCTTGAACTCGGGATTGACAACTACTTTCATATCTTATAAAAAGAGCCGCCTCGGCGGACGGCTCTTTTGTGTTTTTTCCAGGATTGTTACTTGATAACAACTACGCGGTTCAGAGTCTTGTCGGTCTGGCTGAATTCCATAGTACCGCCAAGGTTCTTCTCGTTGATCTTGTAGTTTCCGCCACAAGACTTGATAACGTTGAGAACTGCATCCAGACGTGCCTGGCCAAGTTTCTCGTTAGTCTTTGCAGAACCGGTTGCACTGTCGGCAGCACCGTCGATCTCGAATACGCGGTCCTTGTTGGTAGCCATAGAGGTCTCAACAAAGTACTTGATGCTGTTCTTCTGAGCGTCGGTAAGAGTGCTCTTTCCAAGTGGGAAGTAAACTGCAAATGGAGCTGGGTTGTACTTGGTCTCACCAGGTACATAAACAGTCTCGCCCTTGCCCTTCTTAGCCTTCTCAGCTTCGAGGTCGTCAGCAAGTTTCTTGTTCTTTGCGTTGATGTCGTCAAGAGCCTTGCTCAAATCCTTGATCTTGTTGTTGAAAGGAGTAATGTCTACAGGAGCGTGAGCTCTTGAGAAGCTTCTGTTCTTGAACTGATATGCAAGACCGAGGGTTATGGTTCCTACATACTCCTGCCTTGAACCTGCTACATGAGCATCCCAAGACTGCTGGATAACGGTCTGGGAAATATCCAGGGTGATATCCAGAGCGGAGCATACGCGGAACATATTGTAGATACCTGCTGCAACAACAAGCTCAGTGTTGTGATTGTCTCCCTTAGGATCGGTGATTACACCTACACCGGCTCCGAGATAAGGAGCGATATCCCAGAATCTATCTGAACGGTAACCGCCGATAGCGTTGGAAATGTTCCACATCAAGTCTCCTCTAACCTGATGGAGGTGCATCTTCTGCTTGTAACCCCAATCATAAGAATCAACCGGATCAACATATGGACTGCCAGCCCATGCAGGAGGTGCAGGAGATGCTGCATCTACATTGTAGTAGAAACCTGCGGACTTAATTCCATAATATCCGAGTCTGATACCGAATGAAGGAGTAATCCACTTTCCGATGTAGCCCTGAACTGCAGGAGCGAATCTGTCCTTGAAATCAAGATGAAGATCCTGCTCGCCCTGATAGTAGTTTACACCACCGGCTGCACCGATGAATACATTGTCAAACAGACGATTGGTCTCGTAAGGACCTCTAAGAGTCTGAGCCTCTGCGCCCTTTATCACCTGAGCATTAGCACTGGCGAAAGCGAAAACGCATGCGGCAGCTGTAATAAACAGTTTTTTGATGTTCATATAAGATAATTTTTAGGTTTATATTTCATAGTCAGCAACTGCAAATATAAACATTTTTTCAACAATACAACTATCTCCAAATAAAAAAATCGTTTATCCTGAGAAGGTTACAAGAAGGTTACAAAAAAAGAGAGGATGGCTTTTGGCCATCCTCCCATTCTTTTGACTCAAGTCCTGATTACTTGATAACAACTACGCGGTTGAGGGTCTTGTCAGTCTTGCTGAACTCATCAGTTCCACCAAGGTTCTTGTCGGAAATCTTGAAGTTTCCGCCACAGCTCTTGATAACGTTGAGAACTGCATCCAGACGAGCCTGTCCGAGCTTGTCGTTAATCTTAGGAGTACCAGTTGCGCTGTCAGCAGCACCTACGATCTCGAAAGTGCGATCCTTGTTGGTAGCCATTGCGGTCTCAACAAAGTACTTGATGCTGTTCTTCTGAGCGTCGGTAAGAGTGCTCTTTCCAAGTGGGAAGTAAACTGCGAATGGAGAAGGAACAACCTTGGTCTCACCAGGTACGTAAACAGTCTCTCCACCCTTCTTCTTAGCCTTCTCAGCGTCGAGGTCGCTCTGGAGCTTCTTGTTGAGTGCGTTAGCATCCTCGAGAAGCTTGTTCAGATCCTTGATCTTGTTGTTGTAAGGAGTTACGTCTACTGGAGCGTGAGCTCTTGAGAACTCTCTGTTCTTGAACTGATATGCAAGACCGAGAGCAGCAGAAGCGATGAACTCGCGACGATGATGACGAGCATCAGCGTCATACCTCTGGTTAACAACGGTCTGGTTTACATCGAGAGTGATGTCCAGAGCCTTTGCAACACGGAACATGTTGTAGATACCAGCAGTTACACCGAGTTCAGTATCACGATGGTACTTGCCACCAACCTTCTTGGTGGTTCTGTTCCACATGAAACCAGCGCCGAGATAAGGAGCAATGTCCCAGAATCTATCAGCTCTGTAACCGCCGATAGCGTTGGAAATGTTCCACATCAAGTCACCACGAACATAGTTCTGGTTAGCCTCGGTCTTGTAACCTGTACCCCACTTTGCATCAACTGCCTTTGCGGTAGCCTTTGCATAAGGGTTGGAAATAATGTCGTAGCTAACGCCAACGGTCTTAATTCCATAGTAACCCAGTCTGATACCTACAGAAGGAGTGATCCACTTTCCGATGTAACCCTGAACTGCCGGAGCAAGTCTCTTGGTGAATTTTACATCGTGATCATCCTCACCCTGATAGAAGTTAACGCCACCGGCAGCGCCGATGAATACGTTGTCAAAGAGACGGTTAGTCTCATAAGGGCCTCTGAGGGTCTGAGCCTCTGCACCCTTTACAACCTGCGCATTTACGCTAGCTGCAGCTACAACGCAAATGGCAACTGTCAAAAAGAATTTTTTCATGGTCATTTAAATGATTTATGTAAATAGTTTTATAGTCAATAATCGGCAGCAAATATATGCTTTTTTTCTCACCTCTCCAAAAAATCGTATCTTTTTTTCGGCTACTTAAATGCGATTATTCCGGATCTACCTTGACTGTCAGCCTGTTATGACTATTTACAATTGTTTTTGCAGCATTCTGGACGTTCTCTTTCGTAACAAATTTGTCAATAATTTCGTCCGTAAGGTCCATATCGTATCCATAGAGGTAGTACTGCTGGAGCAGATTCTCCCAGTATGACGGATTCTTCTTGGATTCAGGGATATTCTTTTTCATCATCTCGATGGTCTTGCCCATTTCCTCGTCTGTAGGACCCTCTGCGGCCAGAGCCTCGATTCCTGAATAAACCTTGTCCAGAAGTCCCTGAGCCTTGTCCTTGCCGGTTTCAAAGGAAACGCCGAAGTAATATCTCTCGTCAGGAAGCGGAGAAACATGTCCGCTAACCCTCGGGCTGTAGGTTCCGCCGTCTTCCTCCCTCAGTGATGCTATGTAGCGCATGTTCATGATGTAGGTCATGGCGCGGTTGATGGCGCTGTTCTCAAGATTCTTCTCCATCGGGCCCTGATAAAGCACGCTGGCGTAGGTGTTAGGGTTCTCCATCTTGATTTCCTTTGACACGAGGTTTTCTCCGTCTGCAGGATAGAGCTTGTGGTCAACCATAGCCCTAGGCTTCTTGGACTTGACAGGCAGGGAAGCGATGTACTTCTCTACTATAGGCTTTACTGTTTCAGGATCGAAGTCACCGACTATGAACATCTTTGCACCCACTGCATCGCCGAAGAGCATTGCGTTGCCCTTGTTGATTGCATCTGCGGAAACTTTCTCCAGAAGCTCGGTGCCGAACATTGTGGTTCTAGGGCTGTTGTTGGTCTCGGCTGCTGCGCGGAGCATTTCGTACTGGTACTCCGGATTGCTGCCCAGGTTGGCTGCAATGGTCTTCATCTGGCCCATTGTGGTCTCAAACTCCTTGGCATCGCATCTTGGCTTTGTATAGCACAGATACATCAGCTGGAGAGCTGTCTCGATATCCTTGTTGGAAGAAGAAGCGTGTACTCCGCTGTGGGTATCGTTTACATAATTGCTTACGGAAACGTTCTTTCCTGCGAGCATCTTGCGCACTGTGTTTGCAGGGAAGTCACCCACACCGGCATTGGATGTGTAGAAATAGCTTACATTGTCGTCGAAGCTAGGAAGAAGCTCCTGAGGGAGCATGGACTTTCCACCATCCTGAATGAGGCTGAATGAAACCCTGTCCTTACGAACATCGGTTGGATATACATATACCATAATGCCGTTGCTAAGGGTCCATACCTTGCTGCCAAGGTAGCCGTCTTCCTCTTTCTTGATCTTGCCTGCCTTGATCGCTGAGGCATCCAGGAAGTCCTTCGCGATCTCCTCAACCTGTGGAGCGGCCACTTCTGCCTTGAAGGCGTTGGTGAACATTTCGGCCAGTTTTTCCTCTGTAGGGAAAGCCTCGGCGTCCTTGGTTGCTCCGGTAAGGAACAGAACGCTGTTGTTCAGGGAGAGGAAGGATCCGCCCTGGCTGAACATCTGGTTGATCATGTCCACATTGAACATTCCAAGCATCTGCTTTGCCATAGCGTTCAGGGTTGCAGGCTCGCAGTAAGGCTCGTTAGAGAGGAAATACTGTACAATCTGCATTGCGAGCTGATTGTTTGTGCGGGTAGCTGCCCTGTCTTCAGCTGCCTGGTAGCTTCTGAGGAGGGAAGCCTTTGCCCTGTCGAACTCATCTGCGGTGAAACCGTACTTCTCTGCCTGGCGGGCGATGCCTACGATAGCGTTAACGGCATCCTCGATCCTGTTGTCCTTTACGGCAGCTCCGAGAAGGCCGATATCCATAGTCTCGCAAACATTCTGGTCTGAATAGCTGGCCTGGATAAAAGGAGCATCTGGCTTCTTGGATGCGTCTGACAGCCTTTCGTTGAGCATTGAAGAAACAAGAGACTTGATAGCATCAATCATAAAATACTGAGGAGTGGTCTTCACTGCCTTCGGGAGAGCCTTCTCCTTAGTTATAAGAAGAAGCTGGGTGTTGTTGATCTCAGGGTCTGAGAACACCAGGCTCAGCGGCTCGGCGTTGTCCGGAACGTTTATAACTTCCTTGACAGGCTCAACCTCTTTCTTCGGAATTATGCTGAAAAGCTCCTTGATCTTTCCCTCGATATAGTCAGGGTCAACATCGCCGACTACAATGATTGCCTGGTTTCCCGGATAATACCAGGTCTTGTAGAAATCCACAAGTTCCTGAGGGTTGAAGGTGGAAAGGCACTGCTCGTCGCCGATGACATTGCAGTCTGCATACTTGGTTCCCTTGAACAGAACCTTGAAGAGAGCCTCCTGCTGCCTTCTCTGTGCGGTGTTGCCGCTTCTCCACTCCTCGATGATAACGCCTCTCTCCTTCTCAACCTCGCCAAAGTCGTTGGTCACGAACGCAGCGTCGTTCTGAAGGATAACCAGGGCGGTATCCATAAGATTCTTCCTGTCTGTAGGAATGGTGCTGAGGGTGTAGACGGTGCTCTCCACTCCGGTCATAGCATTGATATTGGCTCCGAAGATGAGGCCGTTCTTTTCCAGATAGCTCATCATGGTATTGCCAGGGAAATCCTTGTTTCCGTTGAAGCACATGTGCTCCAGGAAATGGGCAAGACCTCTCTGGGCCGGAGTCTCGTTGATGGCTCCCACGTTGGTGGCGATATAGAACTCAGCCCTCTTTTCAGGGTTTGCGTTCTGCCTGATGAAATAAGTAAGGCCGTTATCAAGCTTGCCCACCCTTACTGCCGGGTCGAGAGGCATTTCCTGCTTCTGCTGGGCAAATCCACCGATGCAAAGAAGCATCAGAGACAAAAGAACAATCAGTTTTTTCATAATATATACCTATTTAATATTATTTGTTTCGCTTATTAGACGCATTATGGGCTACAAAACTACACTATTTTTTCCTTTTTTCTTGGAATACTCCGATTTTTTCTATCTTTGCAGCCCATTTACAAACAAAATTTTTAGAGATGTTAAAGAATTACGAGACCGTTTTCATTGCAACTCCCGTTTTGTCTGAAGCTCAGATGAAGGAAACGGCAGCCAAATACATCTCCCTTATAAAGGAGAACGGCGGCACAGTTGTCAGTGAAGAGGATTGGGGGCTGAAGAAACTGGCCTACCCTATCCAGAAGAAGACCTCCGGTTTCTACCATCTGGTAGAATTCCAGGCAGAACCGTCTTTCATAGACGTACTTGAAACACAGTATCGCCGCGATGAGAGGATCATCCGTTTCCTCACTTTCGCAATGGACAAGGACGCTGTGGCTTACGCAGAAAAGAGAAGAGCAAACTGGGCAGCCAAGAAGAACGCTGCTTCAGCTGAAAAGAAAGAGAACAACCAGTAACAGGAGGAAGAATTATGGCACAGAGAAATGACGAAAATACAGATATCCGCTTTCTGAATCCCGTTACCGTAGAGGTAAAGAAGAAGAAGTACTGCCGTTTCAAGAAGGCAGGCATCAAGTATGTAGATTACAAGGATGCAGAGTTTTTGAAGAAGTTCCTCAATGAGCAGGGAAAGATCCTTCCTAGGCGTCTTACCGGTACTTCCCTCAAATTCCAGAAGAAGGTGGCTCAGGCTATCAAGCGTGCACGCCACATCGCTTTGCTCCCTTACGTTACTGACCTTTTGAAATAAGGAGGAAAGATTATGGAAGTTATTCTTAAGGAAGATGTCCGCAAACTTGGACACAAGAACGATATCGTTACCGTAAAAGACGGTTACGCAAACAATTTCCTTTTCCCTCAGGGACTTGCTATCCTCGCTACCGCTTCCGCAAAGAAGCAGCTGGCTGAGACCATCAAGCAGAGAGCCCACAAGGAGGAGAAGCTTGTCGCCGATGCTAAGGCAGTGGCAGAGCAGGTTAACGGAATTACCGTTACCATCCCTACCAAGGTTAGCCAGAGCGGCAAGATCTACGGTTCTGTAAACAACATCCAGGTAGCTGAGGCTCTTGCAGCTCTCGGATACGAGATCGACAGAAGAAAGATCGAGCTCAAGGATGCTGACAAGATTTCTGAAATCGGATCTTACGAGGCACTCATCGACATCTACAGAGGTGTTGAGGCTACCGTTAAGGTAAACGTAGTTGACGAGGAAGGAAAGGTTACAGAAAAGAAAGAGGCTGCTGAATAAGCTACCCCTTAAAAGGAAAGAAAACCCGGAAGGCCATACGACCTTCCGGTTCTTTTTTAAATAGGGTTGATATCAAGATCCGAGGCTTTGCCCTTGTAAACCGGAGGCCTCTTCTCCAGGAACGAATTGATTCCCTCCAGATAATCCTCTCCCTTGTAAACACGGGTACGGTAAGCATTCACTTTCTCGAAGCTCTCCGATGCAATTACAGTGGCGGCCTTGCTCAGGATACGGAACTGGCGCTTTATGGCGCTTATGGACATCACGCTGTTTCTCCTGAGAGGATTGAGGAAATTCTCCTCCAGCATCTTGTCCAGTTCTTTCGGCTTGGCAATCCTGTTGATAAGGCCGACATTCAAGGCATCCTGTGCCGTTATCGGAGTCGCGAGGAAAAACATTTCCCGAGCCTTGTTCATTCCAAGCTGGTTGATAAAGTGCATGATTCCGGAAGCATTGTAAGGAATACCTATCTTGGCCGGAGTGATGGCGAAAGTGGCGGTATCCGCACTAACAATCATATCGCAGGAAAGGCAAAGGTCGCAGGCGCCGCCCCAAACGGTTCCGCTCACGCATGCGATTACGGGAATCGGAGTCTCCTGGACTTTTCTCAGCAGCTGCTCCATAGGTACGTCATATGCCAGAGGATCCTCCCCGTTTTGAGGAAGCTCGTGTATATCGTGCCCGGCACTCCATACCCCGTGGCTGCACTTGGCCTTTATTACAACACCCACGCATTCCTTGTCATAACCTTTCTGGATGGCGTGGCTGAGTTCCTGGCACATTTCCTTGCTAAGACAGTTGAAATGTTCCGGATTTCGCATCTCGACATAGCAGATGCGGTCTTTGATAGAAGTTTTAACCAGCATAATCTTGATGTTTTCCCAAAGGTAATGAAAAAAAGAGACGGCCAATCATCTTGACCGTCCCTTTTCTAGCTGAAAGCTGTTCAGATTACTTCTTTACAGGAGCTTTCTTTGCAGGAGCCTTCTTAACAGCTGGCTTCTTTGCAGCAACCTTCTTTGCTACTTCAGCCTTCTTTGCAACAACGGCCTTCTTAACGGCAGCCTTCTTTGCAACGATAGCCTGCTTTACAGCACCTTTCTTTGCAGCAACTTTCTTCTTTACTTCAGCCTTCTTTGCAACAACGGCCTTCTTAACGGCAGCCTTCTTTGCAACAACAGCCTTCTTTACTTCAGCCTT